>VBDZ01000091.1 GCA_005881215.1 Chloroflexota bacterium
TCCATGGCGGCAGGCTACCAGTAGCGCCAGGTGTTCGCAGGCGTGGTACCGAACATCTCGTTCCAGAGCACATCGGTGCCTGTCAGCGACGAACGGTTGAACGCGTGCAGGAACGCGGAGACGCCGATCCGTTTGACGCCGCGGCTGCCAATCAGTCCGACGGTGTTCAGCCGATCCGACGCATCACGGTCGCGCAGATCGAAGCCGACGAGGTGGCCGTAGGTCGCCACGTCCGCGCTCGTGAAATACACGCGCTCCAG
>VBDZ01000092.1 GCA_005881215.1 Chloroflexota bacterium
GTAGACCTGGAACTGCGTCGTGTCGTCGACGTCATACAGCGCGGTGCTGCCCATGTGCGTCAACGCGTAGCAGCGGGCGGCGACGATCTGCGCCTTGATCGCCTCGAGCGGCCAGCTGGAAGGCACCTCACCGAGACCACGCAGATAATCCTCGATGGGCAGCACATTGATGATGTAGAGCAGCCCGCCGCTGGGTTGCGCCACGACGGTGCCACGGTACGCGTGATAGCGGCCAGACGGTCCGTCGACCTCCAACCGAGTGCCGGCCGAGGTTGGAATGACTTTCTGCACGCCGCCAGAGGGCGACAGCGAGACGGCCTGGCCCGGAGCAAGATTGCGAACCTGCGAGCCGGCAATCAGCTGCGCCGGACCACTCGGTACCACGCGATAGGTGGACGTCCCCCAGAGCACCGCCACGTGAATGGGGGTATGGGCGGTGTCGAGACCGGCCCAGCTGGCGCCGGTATAGAAGTGCTGGTCGATGAAGCGATACCCGAGCCCGGCCAGTGCCATCCCCTTCGCACCCCACTGGCCGAGTCCCACGCCATGTCCCCAGCCGTGACCGCAGAAGCGAACCGAACCGGGCGGCGCCGCCGGAGGACAGGTGGCGGCATAGGACGCGCCCTTTCCACGAAGCGCGGCCTGGGCCGCTTCGGTCTCATAAGCATCGAGAGCCCCCTGCAGCCGGCGACTCAGGCCATTCAAGCCGGCGAGCCGGATCAGGGTCTGGCGCCGAAGGCTGTCGAGCTGACTGTCGTAGCTGGCGACGGTGGCGACCTGCCCGGCGATCGCGTTGGCCCGCGCCTGCAACGTCTCGAGCAATGGAGCCAGGTCCGCCTGCGCCTGGGCCAGCACGCGGCGCTGCGCCTCGAGGGTGTCGCGCTCGACACGCAGCCTCCGAGCCAGCTGCAACTCGCTTACCGAGATCTGCTGCAAGTAGATGGTGCGATTCAGCAGGTCGTCGAAGCTGCGGGCCGAGAACACGAACTCCATCCAGCGCATGCCGCCCAGGGCATAGAGCTTGCGGATGTCGGCTTGAAAGGCTCGAAGGTGCTGCTGGTAGGCCAGCCGCGCGTGCGAGAGCTCCAGCTGCGCCGTGTCGATTTGCGCCTGGATAGCCTGCGCCCGCGCCGCGATCGGCGCCAGGTCGGCGTTGCTCAGGGCGAGCTGCGCCTCCAGCGCCGTCAGGGTCTGCCGCACCTGGCTCTGCTGTCCCATCAACGCGCTCAACTGCTGCTGCTGCCGAGCCTGCTCTTGCTGGACCTGCGCCAACCGGTCGGCGAGCGTGCTCGGATCATCCGCCTGGGCTGGAACGGCGGAGATGAACAGCAGCAGCGCCGCCATGGCGCAGGCTGCTGGGCGGACTATTCCGGCGGCGCTCCCGCGGAACCGGGCATGCCCGGTTCGCGCCGTGGAGTAAAGCTGGGCGGAGTGAAGCCAGCACCACCAAACGGCGCGGGGGCGCCCTTCGGCTGCTTCTCCTTCTTTTTCTTTTTCGGCTCGCGCTTCCCCTTGTCGCGTGACTTCGCCATGGTTCCTGCCTCCCTGACTTAGTCCGGCGAGCCGCTATTGTAGCCTCGATCGGCGGCGCTGTCCACCGGATCATCACGTTGAGTGGCGGCACCGGCGAGAACCTCAAGACAGGCGACGACCGATTCCCCCAACGCCCGCAAGTCGTAGCCGCCTTCCAGCGCCCAGACGGATCGGCCGCGGCAGTAGGCCATCGCCCAGCCGTTGATCAGGCGCGCGAGCTCGCGGTAACCGTCCGTGGTTACCTCGAGGCCTGCCAGCGGATCGTCGCGGTGCGCGTCGAAGCCGGCCGACACCAGGAGCAACTCCGGCCTGAAGGAGCTCAGCGCCGGACCGATCTTCTTCTCCCAGGCGCCGAGGAAGGCGCGGTCTCCACTCCCGCTGCCGAGAGGCACGTTGAGGACGTTGCCGTGGGGGCCGCGCTCGGCGGCGCTGCCGGTGCCGGGATAGAACGGATACTGGTGGGTCGACGCATAGAAAACCTCGGCGTCCGCCTCGAAGCTGTGCTGGGTGCCGTTGCCGTGATGGACGTCGAAGTCGAGCACCGCGATGCGCCGGATACTCCGGGCCCGCGCCGCAACGATGCCGATCCCGACATTGTTGATCAGGCAGAACCCCATCGCCCTGGCGTGTTCAGCGTGGTGGCCGGGCGGTCGCACCACGGCGAACGCGTGATGAACCCGCCCATCCACGACCTGCTGCACGCCCTCCACCAGCGCGCCCGCGGCGGTACGCGCGGCCAGCATCGACACCGGCGTGATGTAGGTATCCGGGTCGAGATAACCGCCGCCCGAGGCGGCGGCGCGGTCGAGCGTCGTCACGTAACTCGGATCGTGGACCCGGTGGATCATCTCCTCCGGCGCCGGCTGGGCCACTCGCGGTTTGAGGCCGAGGTCCGATGCTTTGATGGCCTCGATGATGGCGGTGACCCGTTCCGGGCGCTCGGGATGGCCTTCGGCCCGATGCCCGGCTTGCTCCGGGTTGGCGAGCAGGGCGATCACTCGAAGGTCCGGGTCCGAAACCGCTCGACCTGCAGCGCCGCGTGCCGATCGATGCCCGCTTTCTGACAGGCCGCTCGGAGCTGTTGCTCGGGGGTCACGATTTCCTCGATCCCCGGGAGCAGCAATGCCTGCCGGTCGCCGCTGCGAACGATGATGCCGTCGGTCTTGGGATCGATTCGGGTGATGTCGGTGAGCGGCTCCGCCGGGTCGAGGAGCTGGACCCGGATCGACAGCAGCGGTACCTCGTCCAGGCGAACCGGGTGGAACCGCGGATCACGCACGGCCGAGGCGATCGCGTATCGAATCAATTCATGGGCGGCCGTCGCCTCCGTCGGGCGGGTGCTGCCGACACAACCGCGCATCGCCCCGTTCTTGCGAAGCGTGACGAAAGCCGCGGAGGGCGCCCGCCATTCCATCGGAATCCGGTCGGGCGGCTCGATCAGCTGGTGCGAGCGCAGGTAGGTCTCGATGGCGCGCCGCCCGAGATCCTGGATGTCGAGCGCGACACGCGCCCCCGTGAAGGCGACCACCGGGTAGCCCACGCCAAACGGTCCTTCGTAGCTCAGCACCTGTGAGGTCAGCCCCGCGGCGCGGGCGGCGCCCAACAGGATGGCGAGCGGGCGCAAGCCGCACTCGCCCGCCTCCTCAACCAGGTCTGGATCGACGCCTTCGATCCGCTGCCAGTCGTGGCCGCGAAGCGCATCGATCACCAGCCGGTCGAAGACCGGTCCCTCTGGTCGAAAACCATATGGCGCATCCGGCGTCAGTCGATGCGAGAGGTCGCCCGACGCGATCAGGATCGCGCCCCGATGCTGCAGCCATTGCTGCAGCCAGCCGCCGAAGGCCAGGAATCGCTGGAGCGGCCAGCCGCTGACCCCGAGGAAGACGCAGTGCTTGCTTTTCATCGTCCGGGGCAGCAGGTGCAACGGCACCACGACACCATGGTCGAGCTCGCTGTCCTCCGCCCAGGTCAAGGCAAACCCGGCGCGCTGGCCGTCCGCCACGAGCTTCGACGCCAGGTCGAGGTCGACGTCGGCCTCGACCCGCACCTGTGGTGCGCGAAACCGGGCGAGGTCGCCGCCCACGCGGGTTGCGCGCCGGACCGGTAGCGACGTCATGCTCGACGGACTGTGCGGTGAGATGACGATCGCCAGGGTCGCGGGCGCCGCCATCAGGATGGCGTCGAGCTCCTGCATCGCGTGCGCCGTCGCCTGCACGCGTTGCGATTCGGCGCCGCCGACCTCCGGCAGCAGGATTGGTGGATGAGCGGTCAGCGCTCCGGCGACGATGCCGGACACGAGCTACCCTCGCGCCGTCGCAGGCTCCGGCCGAAGGGCGTTGATGGCGTCGCGATATCGCAGCGCCGCCGCCCGCGCAGCCTCCGCGTAGTCATCACCGGCGGAGGCGAACAGGATGCCGCGCGAAACCGGAATGATCGCGCCTGCTCCATCCGGGCGCAGCGCGGCGCGCACAGCCGCCGAGAGATCACCCCCCTGCGCGCCGATGCCGGGCACCAGCAGCAACCGGTCGCCGGCGATCTGGCGCACATCCCGGAGTTCCGCCGGAGCGGTGGCGCCGACCACGAAGCCGACGTTGCCGTGGTGATCCCAGCGAACCCCGGCCCGGGCGACGTGCCGATACAGCGCCTCGCCGTCGCTGCGCAGGTGCTGAAACTCCGCCGCCCCCGGGTTTGACGTGCGGCAGACGATGAAGACTTCTTTATCGCGGTGCGCCAGGAAGGGGGCGACCGAGTCGTACCCAAGGTAGGCATGGACGGTGACCGCGTCGCCACCCCACGCCTCGAAGATGGCGTGGGCATAGGCCTGAGCCGTGCTGCCCACGTCGCCCCGCTTGGCGTCGATGATGACCGGCCGATCCTTTGGCAGGACCGCCAGCGCCTGGCCGAGGAGCCAGCTCGCCTCCCTCCCCCATCGCTCGTAGAAGGCGAGGTTCAGCTTGTAGGACGATGCTGCGCTACCGACCGCTTCCACCATCTCGGCGACGAAGCGTGCGACAAAGAAGTGAGCCGTTGGCATCTTCGCTGGCCCGCAGCTTCGCTTTGAATGTCACGGCGTTGTCAAGTTTAGTCGCTGGAAGCTGGTTAGAATTCGATCGTGCCCCAGTCGACCATGCAGGTCACCCTGCCAGAAATGGGTGAGTCGGTCACGGAGGGGACCGTCGCCAAGTGGCTGAAGCAGCCGGGCGACCCGGTGCGAGAAGGCGAAGCCCTGGTGGAGGTCACCACCGATAAGGTCGATGCCGAAATCCCGGCGCCCGCCAGCGGCAAGCTGGTCAAGATCCTCGCCGAGGCCGGCCAAACGATTACCGTAGGCGCCGCACTCGCCGAGATCGAGCTTGGCGCGGACGGTGGTGCCGAGCAACCGCGCGCGAAGGCACCGGCCGCAGAACCGGCGCCCGCTGCAGCGGTACCGCCCCCACCGGCCGCCGAACCTGCGAACAAGACGGAGGTGAAGGCCGCGCCGCAGTCACCACCGCCAAACGGTGGACCCGGCATCGGGGTCGAAACCACCGAGGGGGCGGAACTGCTGGCGAAGGCTCGCGGGATCGACCTTACGCGGATCAAGGGAACCGGCCCCGGCGGCGCGATCCGTCGGCGCGACGTCGTCGCGGCCATCGAGCGAGAGGAATCGACAGCGGCACAGGCCCCCACCCGGCCCTCCCCCGCGAGCGGGGGCGGAAAAACGACGGCGCCCGCCCCGGCCCAGTCGCCCACCGGAGCGATTCCGCTACGGGGCGCGGCGGCCGCGTTGGTCAAGTACATGGAGGAAAGCCGTGAGGTGCCGACCGCCACCAGCTTTCGCAGCGTGCGGGTCGACCTCCTGGACCAGCGGCGCCGGCAACTCAATCAGGCGATCCAGGCGGCGGGCCGGCCGGAAAAGGTTTCCTACACCCATCTGATCGCCTTCGCCATCGTGCATGCCGTGAAGGACGTGCCGTCGATGGCGGTGACATTCGAACGGATCGACGGCACCCCCACCCGGGTGGCACGCGGCATTCACCTGGGACTGGCGGTTGACGTGCAACGCCAGGATGGTAGCCGCATGCTGCTGGTGCCGGTGATTCGCGACGCCGACCGGCTGGACTTCGCCGCGTTCCGCAATCAGTACGAGACGCTGGTGTCGAAAGCCCGCATGGGCAAGCTGGTCGCCGACGATCTCGCCGGCGCCACCATCGTGCTCACCAATCCCGGCGGCATCGGGACGGTGGCGTCGGTCCCACGGCTGATGAAGGGCCAGGGGACCATCGTGGCCACCGGCGCCATCGGTTACCCGCCAGAGTTCTCCGCCATCGCGGAAAGCGGGTTGCGCCAGCTGGGCGTCTCCAAAGTGATGACGATGACGAGCACCTACGACCACCGCGTCATCCAGGGCGCCGAATCGGGCGAGTACCTGCGCCGGATCGACGAGCTGTTGTCGGGCGCGGACGGCTTCTACGAGTCGGCCTTCGAGTCGATGCATGTGGCGGCACCGGCCGGCATCAGCGAGGCGCCGCGCCCGGTTGGTGCGGAGGCGGCGGTCGCCGCGCCAACCACGGCCGAAGCCGAGCTGCTGCGAGCGGTGGCGGCCGGCATGGCCCTGGTGGCGGCCTATCGCAGCCACGGCCACCTCGCCGCCCGGCTGGATCCGCTCGGCAGTGCACCGACCGGCGATCCGTCGCTCGATCCGGTGAACCATGGCCTCACGCCCCAACTCCTGGAGGCGGTTCCCGCCGGCGTCTTGCGCGTCCGCGTTCCCGGCGAAAATCTCGCCGAGGTGCTCGTGCACCTGCGGGAGACCTACGGCTCGACGATCGCCTATGAGATCGAGCACATCTCGAGTCACGAACAGCGCAACTGGCTGCGCGAGCGGATCGAGTCCGGTCGCTATCGCCAGCCGCTCAGCCCGGAACGCAAGCTCCAGCTGCTGGGCCGGCTGACCAAGGTCGAAGCCATGGACCGCTACCTGCGCCGCGCCTTCCTGGGGCAGAAGACCTTCTCGATCGAAGGCCTCGACTCGATGATCGTGATGCTGGAGGAAACGCTGCAGCTGCTCTCCGATAACGGCACCCGTCACGTCGTGATGGGGATGGCGCACCGGGGCCGATTGAGTGTGATCGCGCATGTGGTCAATCGGACGTATGAGTCGATCCTGGTCGAGTTCGAGCAGAGCAAAGATCGACTGGTGGCCGGCACGGACGTGACGGGTGACGTGAAGTATCACGCCGAGGCGGAAGGCACCTACGTCACGCCGAACGGCAAGCAGGTCTCGGTGACGCTGCTTGCCAACCCCAGCCACCTGGAAGCGGTCGATCCGGTCGTCGAGGGCTGGAGCCGCGCCGAGCAGACGCGGCGAAAGGGACCGCAGCCGCACTTCGATCGGACCGGCACCGTCCCGATCCTGATTCATGGCGACGCCGCGTTTCCTGCGCAAGGCGTGGTGGCCGAGGTCCTCAACCTGGCCAAGCTGGAGGGCTACACCACCGGCGGCACCTTGCACGTGATCGCGAACAACCAGCTGGGTTTCACCACCGACCCCGAGGAGGGCCGCTCCACTCGCTACGCCTCGGACGTTGCCAAGGGCTTCGACCTGCCGATCATCCATGTCAATGCCGACGACATCACCGCCTGCGTCAGCGCGGTCAGGCTCGCCACCGCCTTCCGCCAGAAGTTCGGCCGCGACGTCGTCATCGACCTGATCGGCTACCGGCGCTTCGGCCACAACGAGACGGACGAGCCCGCCTACACCCAGCCGGAGATGTACGAGGCGATTCACGAACACCCGACGGTGCGCGAGATCTTCGCCGCCCAGCTGATCGAGGAGGGCTTGCTGAGCGCCGACGATGCCAGGGCGCGCAGCGATGCCGCCGAGGCTCGGTTGGCCAATGCCCACCAGAATGTGAAGGCGAGCGCGGCTCACGCTCCGGAGGTCAGCCGCCCAGCGATGGACGCCACCCCCGAACCGGACATCAAGACCACGGTTTCCGCAGAGGTGCTCGAGTCCTTGAAGCGGCAGCTGCTCGCGGTCCCCGAAGGCTTTACGGTGCACCCCAAGCTGGTGCGCCAGATGGATCGGCGACGGACCGCACTGGCCGAGCGGGACATCGACTGGGCGCAAGCCGAGGAGCTGGCGCTGGCCAGCCTGGTCACCGGCGGCATCCCGGTCCGGCTCACGGGCCAGGACACCGAACGAGGGACCTTCAGCCAGCGCCACCTGGTGTTTCACGACGCGCGCAATGGAAAGCGATGGGCGCCGATTCAGCACCTGGTCGGCGCGAGCGCGACCGTCGAGTTGCATAACAGCCCGCTGTCGGAGTATGCGGCGCTGGGATTCGAGTACGGCTACAGCGTCGACGCGTCAGAGGCGCTGGTCTGCTGGGAAGCGCAGTTCGGCGATTTCACCAACGGCGCGCAGATCGTGGTCGACCAGTTCATCGTGTCGGGGCTGGCCAAGTGGGGACAACCCTCGCGCCTGACGCTGCTCCTCCCCCACGGGTATGAGGGCGGCGGTCCGGAACACTCGAGCGCCCGACTGGAGCGCTTCTTGCAGCTGGCGGCCGAGGGCAACATCCGGGTCTTCTATCCGAGCACGCCGGCGAATTATTTTCACGCGCTCCGGCGGCAGGCGCTGCACAGCCGGCCACGGCCGCTGGTCATCATGACGCCGAAGAGTCTGCTGCGACTCCGGGCATCATTTTCACGGCTCGACGACTTCACGACGCGGGGCTTCCGGCGGCTGATCGACGACCCGCTGGCGGAGCCGCACCGTGACGAGGTTCTGCGCCTGATCCTCTGCACCGGAAAGATCTATTACGACCTGATGGCGAGCCCGCTGCGAGCGGAGGCGAAAGACCTGGCCATCGTCCGGCAGGAGTTGCTGGAGCCGTTCCGCACCGATGACGTCCTGGCGGTGATCGCGAAATATCCCAACGCCCGCCAGCTGACCTGGGTACAGGAGGAGCCGATGAATATGGGTGCCTACTGGCATGTCAAACGCCGGCTCGAGCCGCGCCTGCCGAAGCATTTGACCTTGCGCTACGTTGGCCGGCCCGAGCGCGCCAGCCCGAGTGAGGGGTACGCGATCGCCCACGAGGCGCAGGAGGAGCGGATCGTCGAGGCGGCGCTGCAAGAAAAGTCGGACTCGACCGGGACACCCACCTCGGGCTAAAATTCAGCGCGATGCTGCTCTCGCTCGACTGGATGAACCTGTTCGGCGGACTGACCTCCGGCCAGGTGACCTCCGTGGTCGTGGTGGCCGTGATCTTCAGCGTCGCGGCCGGGCTCACGCTGGTTGCCCTGGTCTTGTTCGGGGTGCGTGCCGGTCTGATGGCGCCCGCCTACAGCACCCGGATCCCGCTCGCCTCCGACATCGAGCTCGGTGCCTACCTCGTCGCGGCCACCTTTGGGATGATCTCGATTCTGCTGATGGTGTTCCTGGGGTTGGCCGAGAACGACCTGGATAACCCGCTGTTCCTCCCGCTTTCGGTCGGACCGATTCTGATCGGCGGGCTGCTCTTTCTTACCGGCGCTGGGC
>VBDZ01000126.1 GCA_005881215.1 Chloroflexota bacterium
GTCAGCGGCAGCCACACGTACGCCTCGACTGGAAGCAAATCGATCACGGCGACAGTCACCGACGAGGAAGGCCAGACCGTGACCTTGCACGCGACGGCCACGGTTGCGGCCCCGCCAGTTGTCCTGCCGGCAACCGGGCAACCTCACCAGGCTGCCTCACCTGCGATCCCAGCCTTGCCTGTGGGCTTGCTCCTACTGGGACTGGCGGCTTTCGTCGCCGGTCTACGTCGAGCCAGGGTCACTAGACGTTAGCGGGGTTTCTAGACTTCGTTTGATGGAGGCCTTCCCTGTGGGGGGGGTGGCCTCCTTCGTTTTCCGGTCGAGCTAACCGGTTAGAACCTGCTCGAGGATGAACCCCTCGACCGCCAGCCGGGCGTCGAGCTCGCCCAGCTTGATCTGCTCTTCCATCCGAAGCAGCTCGTGGAAGCCGCGGTCGAGCTCGGCGGCGGTGTAGTCGGCCGCCTGGCGAAACGCCTTTTCGATCACGAATGGATGGTCCGTCATTCGTGCCTGCAGGTCGGCGACGGTGCCGCCGCGGTCGCGGACGGCGCGCGCCTGCATCAGCCGGCGCCAGTGACTCACCAGCGTGTACAGCATCCAGGTCGGCTCGCGACCCGATTCGAGCAGCGATTGCAGGACGCCGGCGACCTCGCCGGGTCGCCCTCCGGCCAGCGCATCGGTCAGCGCGAAGATCTCCTCCTCGCGCGTGTCGCTGACCAGCGCCCGAACCGCCTCTTCGTCGATGCGGGTCGCGGGCACCACGTAGAGCGCCAGCTTTGCGATTTCCTGGTCGAGCAGCCGCAGGTCGGGTTGCGAACGCTCCAGCAGCAGCCGCACCGCTCCGGGCGTGATGGTCAGCCCACGCCCCTCCGCCAGCTTGCGCACCCAGCCGGCTCGATCCGACCGCCGAGGCGGCTCGCAGCGCAGGATGCGGGCCCGCTTGTCGCGCTCCATCGTCGCCACGCCTTTGTAGATCGCGTTGCCCGGCGTGACCAGGGTATGCGCGATCAGGACCAGGTGGGTCGACTCCGGAATGCCCTTCATGTACGCGGCGGCACGCTCCGCCCCGGCGCCCTTGTCCCGCTTGCCGGCCAGCAGTCCCCAATCGCGGAGCACCAGCACGCGCTGGGAGTCGATGAACGGCAGGGTGCCGGCTTTCTCCGCAAAAGCATCCGCGTTGAGCGTGTCCGCCTGGAGATCCTCGTAGTTGAACTCGAGGGTGATGGCGGTCCGGATTGGCTCGAGCAGCTCGCGCGCCGCCCGGTCGACGAGGTAACCCTCGCCACCGTGGATAAGCGTGATCACGCCGCGGCCGTTGGCGCAAACACCCGGTCGATCTTGGCCGCCATGTAGAAGTCGCTCTCGGTCAAGCCGTCGATCTTGTGGGTCCAGAGGTAAACGCGTACCTCGCCCCAACGAACGTAGAGGTCGGGGTGATGACCCTCGGCTTCAGCGACCGGCGTGATCCGGTTGACGAAGTCGATCGCCGCCACGAAATCCTTGACCTTGAATGATTTGATCAGCTTCTTGTCATCCTCGACCTTCCAGCCGTCGAGCTGCGTCAGCAAGGGGGCGATCTGCTCGGGCGTCAGCGGAGGCGTGCCGCCGCGGCACGGCACGCATTTCTGATCGGCGAGATTCGTCGCCATGAGGTCTCCTTCTCCTTTACCCTCCCCCGCTTGCGGGGGAGGGCAGGGTGGGGGCTTCAACTTTGGCGATCGTCGACTGCTCCGCGTCATCGGGTCCGGTTTCGAGCCAGGCGTTGACAATCTCCTTGGCCACCGCCTCGGGGGTTGACCGAAGGCTCATGGCCAGCACATTGGCGTCGTTCCAGCGGCGCGCACCCTTGGCCGTCTCGGCATCCGCACACAAGGCGGCGCGGACCCCCGCCACCTTGTTCGCGGCGATGGAGACACCGGTCCCCGTCCAGCAGAACAGGACACCTTGCTGGCAGGCTCCGGACGCCACCCGCTCCCCCACCGCTCGACCAACGTCGACCCAGTCCAGGGGCTGGTCGTCGAGAGGCCCGTGGAGTTCGACGTCGATCCCAACCCCACGCAGATGATCGACAACCGCGTCGGTGACGTGCGTGCGCTCGTCACTGCCCACTGCCATTCGCATATGCCTCGATTGTAGGCAGCGGCGCGATAGGCTTGAGCTCGTGGGCTTCGCGTTTGTCGTCACCCTCGACTGCGCCGATCCGCATCGCCTGGCGCCGTTCTGGGCGGAGGCGCTCCGTTACCACGCCAACCCGTATCACGCGCCGTATCTCACCCTGACCGACCCAACCGGCAGGAGTCCCGAGCTGGTCCTGCAAAAAGTCCCCGAGCCAAAACAGGGCAAGAACCGGATGCACCTGGATCTGTTCGGCAACGACATCGAGGCCGAGGCGCGCCGCATGGAATCCCTTGGCGCCCGCCGGCTGTCGAAGGAGCCGGTTCTCGGCCCGACCGGCGATCGATGGATCGTCATGGCCGACCCCGACGGAAACGAGTTCTGCGTCTGCCAGGGCGACGTCACGACGCTCGAGCGCTGATTCGACCTCCCTCAGGGTGCCGTGGGGTGGTTCAGCACGCCCACGACCTGCATCCACGGCGGCTCCGAGAGCGGATTGTGAAGGACCCGCATTCCGAGCTTGCGCATCACGGCGATCGAAGCAAGGTTGCCATGCGCCGTGTCGGCGACGATCCGTTTGGCGTTGAGGCGGGCGAACGCGAAATCGATCAGCGCGCGCCCGGCTTCGCTGGCGTAGCCCTGCCGTTGATGGGCGGGCGAGACGGCCCAGAATAGACCCAGCTCCATGGTGTTGAGACCGTCGGTCTCGCCCTCGCTTGCGGGGTCGAAGCCAGGCAGCTGCCCAAACGGCATCAGACATGGAACAAATCCGCACGCCCCAATCAGCTGGTCCGTGTGCCTGAGGACAATGGCGCGGTCACCGAATGGTGGCTGATGCAGGCCGGCGAGCTGGCCGTAGCTCAGCACCGACCACTGTAACCAGCGGCGCCGCTGCTCGCGAGTGATGACGTCGGCCCCAAGCGGACTGGTCGCAAGATCGACATCGAGCAGCTGGTGAACGGCATCAAGATCATCCATTTCGAAAGGGCGGACGCGCAATCGTGAGGTCTCTAGCACCGGAACATCCACGCGCCCAACTCTACCCCGGAAAAAGGGCCGGAGCGCTCGGCTCCGGCCCGTTAACGCGGACGCACTGGCCGCTACTGCTGCGTGCGCCTGGCGGAATGCGAGGCCCTGGCTGCCGGCGCGACCGACCCGCCCTGTGCCCTCTGGTCCTGCAGCTCGAGCCGGAAGGCCCGCGCGGCACTCCCGGGGTTAGTCGCTGGCGACGCCACGCCAACCGTACTCACTGCTGCCGCCGGCGCGATCAGCTGCGCCGGCGTGGTGAGGCTCTTGACCGCATATCCGCTGACGCCGCCAACGATAAGGGTGGCAACCATGGCCAGGCCCGCGATCGCGACCCGGTCGGACGATTTCTTGAGCTCGAAGGTCGCTTGCATAACTTTCCTCCAGAACGAAGACTTGATTTCCGAACGCGCGGCCAGCATATGTCCCGATGTACTGGCGTGCCGATGACGCACAGCACCGCGGAGCCGTGCCGTTTGGCACATCCGACGCGATTCCAGGGCAGGGTCTAGCCGCCGATCTGGCTCATCGTCTTGGCGGGCCGAACGAAATCAGCCTGCCCGATCTTGTGTCCCTCTTCTTTCTGCCAGACGGCAGCGGCGATGAAATCGCGAACCTCCACGTCCGTTGCCCCTCCGCGCAGCAGGGCTTTGACGTCGTGTTCCTGGATCGAGAACAAGCAGGTACGCAGGTGGCCTTCGGCGGTCAGCCGGATCCGGTTGCAGACCTTGCAGAAGGCATCGCTCACCGACGGAATCACCCCAATGGCGCCCTGGCTGCCATCGCGGAACCGGAATCGGGTGGCGGGCGCCGGCCGTGAGTCGCTGACCGGCTCGAGCGGGAACTCCCGGTCGATCGCCTCGATGATCTCGCGGCTCGCCACCACGCTATCCATCGACCAGATGCCGTCGGCGTCGAGCGGCATGAACTCAATGAAGCGCACCTCGTAGCCTTCGCTTCGGGCTAGCCGGGCGAAGTCGACGATCTCGTCGTCATTGCGCCCGCGCATCACGACCATGTTGAGCTTGATCGGGCTGAAGCCGGCCGCGCGTGCGGCGGTGAGTCCGCGCAGGACCCGGTCGAGCGCATCACGCCGCGCCAGGTCCTTGAACCGATCCGAATGCAGAGTGTCGAGGCTGACGTTGAGGCGTTTGAGGCCCGCGCCTTTCAGCGCGCTGGCTTTCTCCTCCAGCAGGATGCCGTTGGTCGTCATGGCAATGTCAAGCGTCGGGTCGATGGCGGCGATCATGGCCGTCAGGTCTTCGATGCCTTTGCGGACGAGCGGCTCGCCGCCCGTGAGCCGAATGGTGCGGACGCCGCACTGGTCGACCAGCACCCGGGTCACGCGCACGATCTCCTCGAAGGAAAGCACCTCGTCACGCGCCAGCCAGGGCAGGCCGGCCGCCGGCATGCAATAGACGCAGCGGAAATTGCACCGGTCGGTCACCGAGATGCGCAGGTCGTCCGCGACCCGGCCGAAGGTGTCACGCAGATGCACAATAGGTTTCGGGCTGGGCACGAACTTAGTATATGGGGCGTGCAATTAGGCGTCATGCCGCCATTCAGTCCGATGGAGGCGAAGGTCCAGCCCGAGCTCCCACGCGGCGATGCGTGGCAGTACGAGCCCAAGTGGGATGGGTTCCGCGCCGTCGCCTTCAAGGATGGCGATGACGTGGTCATCCACAGCCGCAACCAGAAGCCGCTCACCCGCTACTTCCCCGAGCTGGTGCCCGACCTGCAGCGGATCAAGCCGAAGCGCGCGGTGCTCGACGGCGAAATCGTGATCTTCACCGGGTACGGGACCGACTTCGACGCCATGACGAATCGCATCCACCCGGCCGCCTCGCGGGTGAACATGCTGGCCAAAGAACAACCAGCCACGTACATCGCGTTCGACCTGCTGGCCGACGGCGACGAGAGCCTGCTGGAGACCCCGCTCAAGGATCGCCGCAAGCGGCTCGAGAAGCTGCTCGGTCCGAAGCCGGAGGCGATCTTGCTCAGCCCCGTCACCCGCGACCGCGAGGTGGCGCTGGGCTGGCTGAAGGAATATCGCGGCACCGGCCTGGATGGCATCGTGGCGAAACGCATCGAGAGCATCTACCACCCGGGCGAGCGCGCCATGATCAAGGTCAAAGAGCAGCGAACGGCCGACTGCGTGGTCGGCGGCTTCCGCTGGGGCAACGACGGCAAGCGGGTCGGATCCTTATTGCTGGGGGTCTATCGCGGCAAGACCCTCGAGTACGTCGGTCACACCTCGGGATTCGATGATGCGCAGCGAAAGGAGCTGGTCGGCATGCTCGAGCCGCTGCGCGGCGGCACCAGCTTCGAAGGTGGCCGTGCCCCGGGCGGACCCAGTCGCTGGTCGCAGGACCGCGACCTCGCCTGGGAGCCGCTCCGCCCCGAGCTCGTCTGCGAAGTGGCCTTTGACCGGTTGGAGAACGATCGCTTTCGGCACGGCGTGGGCTTCGTTCGCTGGCGGCCGGACAAATCGCCGAAGTCGTGCACCCTGGCCCAGCTCAAGGCCGAGGCGTCGGTGGAGCTGAAGAAGCTGTTCGCCTAGCTATCGGCGCTTTTTGGGCTGACGGGGTCGGCCCACCTCGCGCTCCTGCTTGGCTTCATAGACGCCCGAAATCTCCCGGTCCAGTTCCGACGCGGCCGCCTTCGCCTTCTCGGGCAGCGGTCGGTGGCCGGCGTCGCGCTCGATTTTTCGCGCGATCTCCGACGGCTTCTGGGGTGGCTCGGGCGTCGGTCCGCGGGTGATCGACTCCGCCTCTGGCTCAGCCATATATTCGGGGCCTCCCTGAATTTGCTAACGCTGATATCAGTTTACGATATAATGCGCTAGATAGGTACGAAGTTCTACGGCAAGCCGGCACGCCCCAGGGAGGAATGCCATGAAGGTCCGTGAGGCAATGGCCAAGACAGTGTCATCGGCCAAAAAGAATGACAAGGTGCTCGACGTCGCCAGGAAGATGAAGCAGGAAGGCGCCGGGTTCATCCCGGTGGTCGAAGACGGCGGCCTGGTGATCGGCGTGATTACCGACCGCGACATCGTGATCCGCTGCATCGCGGAAGGACACGATCCTCGGAGCGAAACCGCGGAGCACTTGATGAGCCGCGAGGTCACGATCATCAGTCCCGACGACGACCTCGATGAGGCGGCCCGCAAAATGGAACGCGAGGAAATTCGTCGCCTTCCGGTCGCCGAGAAAGGCCGCCTGGTCGGAGTCCTGAGCCACGGCAACCTGGTCCAGGCGACAAAGAACAAGACGGCCGAGAAAGTGACCGAGGGGGTGACGCGTGGTGCCTGAACTCAAGCAAGTCGATCTCAAGCAGGTGCGTGACGACGTGGCGGATCGGGTCGGTCGCGCCGCAAAGGAGCTCGGCACCGGTGCCGGTAACGCCGCGCGCGAGCTGACCGCGACCGCCGAGGAGTCGATCAGTTCGCAGATCCGCAAGCAGACGAAAGCGGCCCGCAAGCGGTTGCCGTCGCGTCGTGGTCGGTCGACGTGGCCGATGATCAGCGGCGCGATCGCCGGCGCGTTGACGGTGTATTTCTTCGATCCGGAACGGGGACGCACCCGCCGAGCACAGTTCATGGACTGGTCCGGCGCCCGCCTGCGTCGTGGGCAGCGTGCCCTCGACCAGGTCGTAAAGCGCACCGGCGACAGTGCGTCGACGTTGCCGCAGCGCATGGTACGGCTACAGACGGGTCCGCGTCCGGTTGACGACCTGACCCTTAAAGATCGGGTCGAAAGCGAGATATTCCGCAGCCCGGACCTGCCGAAGGGGCAGATCAATTTCGATGTCGAGTCCGCGGTGGTGACCGTTCGCGGCCAGGTGGACAACGCGTTGCAGATCGCGAAGATCGAGAAGGCGGTCCTGAAAGTCCCGGGCGTGCGCGGCGTCGAGAACCTGCTCCACGTGGACGGCACGCCGGCTCCCAACAAAGCCGAGGCGCGCGGAAACTAGCGACAGCTCGAGTCGGTTTTGAGCGGCCGGCATTCCCCCGCCGGCCGCTCGTTTTTGCTCGTGGGGCCACGTTCGAGTCGCTCTAGACTGAGCCGGTGCGAACCGGAACTGCCGACCTTCCGTTGCACGGCGGACGCGCGCCACGCTGGCTGTTCGAGCGGATGACGCTGCTCGCCCGTGAGATGGCGCTGGCGATCCTGATCGACGAGGGGGTCCCAGGATTGATGCGTCGCCTGGCCGATCCGGTGTGGTTTCAGGCGTTCGGCTGTGTCCTCGGGTTCGACTGGCATAGCAGCGGCCTGACCACGACGGCCTGCGGCGCGTTGAAGGAAGGGCTGCGCGACCTGTCGGGAGAGACCGGGGTCTTCATCGCGGGTGGCAAGGGCAAGACCTCGCGCAAGACCCCGCAGGAAATCGAGTCGGCGTGCTGGGTGACCGGCCAGGACGCGGCACCCCTGGTTCGCGCCAGCCGCCTGTCGGCGAAAGTGGACTCGGCCGGGGTGCAGGATGGATTCCAGGTCTATCACCACAATTTTTTCTTCGCGAAAGACGGCTCGTGGGCCGTGGTTCAACAGGGCATGAACCCGGCATCCGGGATGGCCCGCCGTTACCACTGGCTGCCGCCCGAGCGCTTCGACCGGGATCCGCACGCCGCGGTGGCCGGCGGGGCTCCCCAGCAGGTTCTCAACCTGGTGGCCTCCGAGGGGGAGGCCAACCGGCAGGTCGCGGTCGAGCTGGCTCGCGAGCACCCCGTCGCGCTCCTCGCGGAACTGACCCAGATGCGGACGGTGTCGATGCCGCGACATCACGATGTCCGGATCGACGATCTGCACCCCGATCGGCTGGCCCGCGTGCTGCTGGCCACCTACGAGCGGCAGCCGGAGGACTACACCGCGTTGCTGGCGGTCCCCGGGGTGGGTGCGAAAGCGCTTCGTGCGCTGGCGATGGTGGCCGAGCTCACCTATGGCGAGCCGGCGTCGGTACGCGATCCGGTGTCCTACTCCTTCGCTCACGGCGGCAAGGACGGTACCCCCTACCCGGTCGATCGGCCGACGTACGACGCCACCATCGAGTCGTTGCGCCGAGCCGTCAACGAGGCACGCGCCGGACTCAGCGAAAAGTCGGCGGCGCTGAAGCGGCTGGCCGGCGTCGAGCGGTCACTGGCGCCGACCAGGTGAGCACCGCCGAGCCAGGCGGTCGGATCGAGCTGCCGCCCGCCGCGCTGGTGGTCTTGATTGGCGCCGCCGGCTCCGGCAAGTCCGCGTTTGCCGCCCGGCACCTCCCGCCGGAAGCCGTCATCTCGTCGGATCAGTTGCGAGCCCGGCTGGGGAAAGATGAGGCGGACCAGAACGTCAACGAGGTGGTCTTCGAGCGCCTGCTGCACGCCGTCGACGACCGGCTGGGGGCCGCCTGGCTGACGGTGGTCGACGCCACGAATACCGACTGGATGCGCCGCAGCGAGCTCATCCGTTCGGCACGGCGGCATGGTCGACCTCCGGTGGCCATCGCATTCGATCTCCCGCTCGAGATCTGCCTCGCGCGGAATCGCGCCCGCGCCCGTCAGGTGCGGCCGAGCCTGATCCGGCAACAGGTCGACGCGGTCCGGCGCGATCTGGACCGGCTCGACCTCGAGGGGTTTACCTCGGTCTGGGTCCTGCAATCACCAGATCAGGTCGACCGCGTCACGATGGCGGTCGATGGAGGCCCGGTCGCCCGGGCCTCCGTTTAGCAAACCAGGTCCTACTCGCGGCTCGCGCACGCCGTCGCCACGGCGGAGAAGGCGGTGCGCACGCTCATCCAGTCGCTGACCCAGTCCGACTGATCGCGAGCCGCGGCCTGCAGCTCGGCCAGCTCTTCGGCGCGAGTCGTCTGCAAGACGGTTTGCAGGCTGGCGATCTCGGAGGCGCAGGCAGCGGTGGGTTGGGCGACGCATGTCGTCCGAGCGGCCGTCAGCGCCGTGCGCCAGTTCTGCGCCTCGGTGGCGTCCTCCGCCCGGTCCACCAGGGCGGTTGCCGCCGTCTGCGGCTGGCCGGTCCGCTCCGATGCATCTTCGGCCACGTCGGCCTGATGCAGCCCTTTGAGATTGGTGATCGCCTGCTGGCACCCGGCTGTCAACACGACTTTTGGTGCGACCGGCCTGGCCGCAACGTCCGGCTTCTCAGCCGGCTCGCTCGTTTTCGGCGCCGTGGTCGCCCGAACGGCGAGGGAGATCTGCTCACGATCTGCGGTCGCGATCGCTTTGGTCGCCGCGACCAGGCTGACGACGCTCCCCTGCGCGCTTCGAGGCGCGGCGTTCGCGGTGTTCAACGTCACAGCGGCGAGCACCAACACGGTTAGCGCTCCCGTGATCAACGCAATTCTTCGCACGATAGATCCTCCTTGCGGGATAGTCGTCTTCTAAAACGCCGGAGGCACAGCTCGCTTACGCCCGGTTAAGAATCATCAAGCCTGTTGGATCGATGCGTGTCGAACGGCATAGGCGGGGAGTGTCGCGCGACATCTCCCGCATGGGCCGGGCCGCCATATCCTGCAGCAATGAGCCGACCCGAACTGCTGACCAATTTGGACGTCAACGATGCTCTTCGCGACGCCGAGCGGCTTCATCGGGTGGCCATTGTTCTCAAGCAGCGGAGCGCCATCCGTTACGAGCTGCTTTCGCTGAACCTGGAGCGGTTCTGGCAAGGTTTCGATGCCCGCGCCTCAGGGTGCGAGCTCGAAGCCTGACCCGGTAGCGACGAGCTCGACGGTCCCGAGCCGATCGGTTCGATCAACGGCCGCGCCCGCGAGCGCTTGCAGCACCGCTCGCACCGGAAGGCCGGCCCGGCTGTTGGCGGCCACCTGAATCACGCTGATCCCCCGGCCCGGACCTTGCCACTCGAGCGGACCACCGTTGGTGAAAACGGCCGCCTCGATATCGGCCGGCACCGAGAGCCAGCTGGTTTCGGGGGGAATGACCGCCATCCGGGCCCCTCCCGACCGGATCAGCCAGCTGCGCCCGTCGAGCCCGGGTTCCAGCGCGACCCCATCCAGCTCGATCCGCCCGTTCGCCGGCTGCACCTGCACACCAGCGGCCTGCGCCTGCTGAACCAGCATGCGCAGCGTCACACTCCAGGGGTCCGGGTCGGCGATCACCATCGCCCCGATGCCGAATCGGTTCAGCACCGCACCCGCCGCGCCGATGTTCTCGCGCCGGCCGCCGGTGATCAACCACACGTCGATCGTGCGGGCCGTCGGCGGCAAGGCGCGCCCCATCGCCTGGGCGAACCGGTCGGCGTCCGGCCCGGCATCGACCAGGATCTGATGGCCGTTTGGGGTTCGAACCAGGACCGCCGAGCCGGTGCCGATGTCGAGCGCGTAGACGTGGACCTTCCCGTCGGGCTGCACCAACAGCAGAGCGACGGCGATCAGGCCCGCCACACCCAGAGCGGCCCAGACCTTGCGTTGCCAGAAGAACTGTCGCAGCTTGATGCCGGCCAGGGCGCCACCATTCAGGATCACGGCGGCGGCGAGCCATCGCGGTGGGAAATAGGGCATGACGATGGCGGCCACCGGCGAACTCCCGAGGCCGTCGATCACGATCCGGAACCAGCTCGCGATCAGGCCGGCCACCTGCATCACCGGCCAGCCAATCAGCGCTGCCGGAATGCCGAGCAACGCGCCGCCGCCGCCGGCGATCATCACGGCGGGCAGTAGCGGCAGCACCAGCGCATTCGCAGCCGGAGCGACCAGCGACAGTTGATGGAAGTTCGCCAGCATCAGCGGCCAGGTAGCGGCCTCGGCGGCGAGCGTCGCGGCAAAGGGATCGCGCAGCACGCCCGGCAGCAGGCGAAGACGTGCGGCGATGCCGTCGGTCAGGGTCGCGATGCCGATCGTTCCGGCGAAGGAGAGCTGGAAGCTGACGTCGCGCGCCAGGTCCGGCTTCAACCCGAGCATCACCGCCGCGGTGAGCGCCAGCGACACCACGATATGACTGTCGCGGCGCAACCGCCCGGCGATGACGACCAGCCCGCCCATCGCGGCGGCCCGAAGGGCGGCCGCCGACGCGCCGGCGAGCAGGGCGTAGCCGGCCATCACACCGACCGCGAGCAGGGGCGATGCGCGCGGCAGCCATCGACCGAGCGCGTCGTGGATGATGCGGGCCAGCAGGCTGACCTTCAAACCGGAGATCACGACGATATGGATCAGCCCGCTGGCGATCATGTGCTGCTGCAGCGAGGCCGGTAACGCGGCCCGGTAGCCGAAGACGACACCCAGGACCAGGGCGGCCTGCGGTTCGGGCAAGGCGCGATCGATGGCATCGATCACGGCGTGCCGAAATGCGAACAACGCGGCGTGCAATGGCTCGCCGGGATGCGCCGCGACCCGGACCAGCCGCGCCGAGGGCATCACGGCGGCGATCCCCTGTTCCGCGAGATAGGCGCGATAGTCGAACTGGTCGAATCGAGGTGGTGGCTGAATCTCGCCGGCCAGCAACACCAGGTCGCCGTAGTGGACCGGCGTCGCGCCGTACACCGTGGCCTGGACCCGCAGGCCGCGTGTCATCCGGGCATCCGCGGTCGCGACCCGGTCGACCCGTACGGTCAGTCGCCGGTTCGCTTTCCGCTCAACCGGGTCGTCGTCGACGGCACCCGAAACGGTGACGGTCTGGCCGGCGAGCCCGGCCGGCAGCTCGGGAGTCGACGCCAGGGATGCACGGGCAGCGCCGATCAGGAACACGGCCAGCGCCAGCCCGGCGAGCAGCGCGAGACGCCGGCTCGCCATCGCGATCGCGCCCGCCGCGCCGGCGGCCAGCACCAGCCACAGCACCAGCGGACTCAGCAGTACAGCGGCCATCATGCCGAGGCTCCAGGCGGTGAGGAGCGCGGCCAGCGTCCACCAGGGCAACCCGCCACCCCGACCCTCCCCCACAAGGGGGGAGGGAATCAGTTGACTGCTAGCGACTTCGCGAGCTCCTTGTAGCTGTTGGCATCGAGGCCCATCGCCGACTTGAGCTCGGTCAGCGCGATGAAGCCGCCGAAATCTTCCCGGTATTTGATGATGGCGTCCGCCAGCGCGGCGTCCATGCCGGGAACGAGGAGCAGCTGGTCGCGCGTGGCGAGATTGATGTCGAGCTTCGCCTTCTTGCCCTTGGCGCAGTGACCGATCAGGGGGACGGCCACCTGCTTGGCGTCCTTGACGTGCGCCGCCAGGTTCGGCAGGCAGCCTGGATCGGCGTCCTCGGTCAACCCACCGGCCGCGACAATGGCGTCGCTCACGCGCAGTGTGGAGCCGAGGGGGTACAGGCCCGGATTCCTGACCGCACCGCTGACGTAGACGATCACGGTCCGCTCCTGCGCTGCCTCGGCATCGTTGGCGGAGATGACGCCGGGCGCCACCGCCGGCGAGGATGGGGGGCGCGGCCAGAGCACGTAGCCGGCCATGGCGATCACCGCCAGTGCCAGCGCAAGGCCCAGCTGCCAGTCGTGGCGGTAGAACCAGCCCGCCGCCGTGCGTCGCCACCTACTCAACAATTCTGTGTGCTTGCGCACGCTCAATCCGGAGGGCGCGAAGGAACCCAAAACAGCATCACGCTCGGGCTAGCCCGTGACCAGGTTGATCAGCCGGTCGGGGACGTGGACGGCTCGCTGGACGCGCCGTCCAGCGATTGCCCGCTGCACGTTCGTGCGGGTAAGCGCCAGCGTCTGGGCCGCCGCCGCATCGGTGCCGGAGGGCATCTCGATCCGGTCTCGAAGACGGCCGTCGACCTGGACCACCACCGTCACCTGGGAGCGGCGGAGCTGCGCCGGGTCGACCGCGGGCCAGGGCTGGAAGACCAGCAGCCCATCTCCGCCCTGCCGCTGCCAGAGCTCCTCGGCCAGGTGCGGCGCGAACGGCCCGAGCAACAGCGTCAGGTCCCGGCAGACAGCCTCCCAACTCTGCGTCCGCCGGCCGCCCCCCTGCAGGTAGTCCTGCATCGCGTTGGCCAGCTCCATCAACGCCGACATCGCGGTGTTGAAATGGAAAGCCTCCACGTCGCGGGTGACCTTTTCAATCGTCTCATGCCGCTTTCGGCTGAGATCCTCCATGGAGACCGGGCTGATGCCGGCGACGACCTCGTCTTCCTCGCCGACGACCAGGCGCCACACCCGATGCAGGAAACGGGCGACGCCATCCACCCCGCGGTCGTTCCACTCGGCGTCCTGATCCGGCGGCCCGAGAAACATCTCGTAGACCCGGCCCGTGTCGGCACCGTAGCGCTCCACGATGTCATCGGGCACCACGCCGTTGCCCTTGGACTTGGACATGACAGCCCCATTCCGCTGGATCATTCCCTGGGAAAAGAGGGCGGCGAATGGCTCGTCGACGGAAACCATCTTGGCGTCGAACAGGGCTTTCATGAAGAACCGCGAGTAGAGCAGATGAAGGATGGCATGCTCGATACCGCCGATGTACTGATCCACCGGCATCCAGAAGTCGGCGCGCGTCTTGTCGAAGGGCTCACGGTCATCCTTCGGGCTGGTGTATCGCAAGAAGTACCAGGACGAGTCGACGAAGGTGTCGATAGTGTCGGTCTCGCGCCGGGCCGGCTTGCCGCACTTCGGACAGGTGGTGTTGACGAACGCCGGCGTGTGCAGCAGCGGGTTCTGCCCGTCCGAGCGAAACTCGACCGGCTCGGGCAGGCGCACCGGCAGCTGGTCTTCCGGCACCGGGACGATCCCGTGATCCGGGCAGTAGACGATCGGGATGGGAGCCCCCCAGTAGCGCTGACGCGAGATCAGCCAGTCTCGGAGCCGGAAGGTCACCGTCGGCTTGCCGATGCCGCGCCGCTCAGCGTCGGCAGTGATCCTGGCGATCCCATCCCTGACGCTGAGGCCGTCGTAGGCGCCCGAGTTGACCAGGAAGCCCTCGTGCGCCTCGAAGGCGGCCGCCAGCGGTTCCCCACCCGGGCGCGGCGTCGGACTGATCACCTCGCGGATCGGCAACGCATGGTTGGTGGCGAACTCGAAGTCGCGCGCGTCGTGCGCCGGCACGCCCATGATGGCCCCGGTGCCGTAGGTCGCCAGCACGTAGTCGGCGATCCAGATCGGGATCCGCTCGTTGCTGAACGGGTTGAGGGCGTAGGCGCCGGTAAAGACGCCGGTTTTCTTGTGCTCGGTCGAGAGCCGCTCGATCTCGGTCTCGGACTTCGTCTTCTCGATGTAGTCGTCGACGTTGCGCCGCTGGTGCGGGGTGACGATGGTCGCCACCAGCGGATGCTCAGGGGCGATCACCATGAAGGTGGCGCCAAAGACGGTGTCCGGCCGGGTGGTGAAGACCCGCAGGGAGCCGTCGCCCTCCACCGGAAATTCCAGCTCGGCACCCTCACTGCGTCCGATCCAGTTGGCCTGCATCACCCGAACCCGCTCCGGCCAGCGGTCGAGCTGCTGCAAGTCATCGAGCAGTCGCTGGGCATAGGCCGTGATCCGAAAGAACCACTGCTCCAGCTCTTTCTTGGTCGGCTTGGTTCCGCACCGCCAGCACACCCCATTGACGATCTGCTCGTTGGCGAGCACCGTATTGTCTTTGGGACACCAGTTGACGGCCGCCTTCTGCTTGTAGGCGAGGCCCATCTCCAGGAACTTGAGAAACAGCCACTGGGTCCAGCGGTAGTAATCGTCATTGCAGGTCGAGACCTCGCGGTCCCAGGCGTAGAGCACCCCCATGATGTCCAGCTCGTGCTTGGAGATGGCGATGTTCTGTTCGATCGAGACTCGGGGCGGAATGCCGCTCTGGATCGCCGCATTTTCGGCCGGTAAGCCGAACGCGTCCCAGCCAAAGGGATTGAGCACATTGAAGCCACGCATCAGCTTGTAGCGGGCGAAGGCATCGCCCATGACGTAATTGCGGAAGTGCCCCATGTGCAACGGGCCCGACGGGTAGGGGAACATCACGAGGATGTAGAACTTGGGCTTGCTCCGGTCTTCGGTGACGCGAAAGAGCCCGGCCTTCTTCCAGGCGTCACGCCACTTCGGCTCGATTGCCTGCGGATCGTAGACGGGAGCGATAGTCCTGGCCATGTCCGTAAGGGGTTGGTGGAGCCGACGAGATTCGAACTCGTGACCTACTGCATGCCATGCAGTCGCGCTCCCAGCTGCGCCACGGCCCCACGCGCGTAGATCGAGCGTCAAGTTTAGCAACTGCCCGGGAGGGCGACCCAGCGAGCCGGCACCGTCGGCAGTATACACGGTTTTGTGTAACTGTTGCGACTGAATCCCTATGATTCAGCCGATGGAGCACCTCTGGGCGCCCTGGCGCATGGAGTTCATCAAGGGGCCCAAACCTGCCGGCTGCTTCTTCTGCGAGGCCGCGGCGGCCGATCCCGCCGACGACCCGGCGCACCTCGTCCTGGCACGGACCAACCTGTCGCTGGCGATCCTGAATCGGTACCCCTACAACAACGGCCATTTGATGGTGGCGCCGACGGCGCATCTCGCCAACCTGGAGGACCTGCCCCCCGCCGCGGCCGGCGATCTGACGACGCTGACGCAACGCTCGCTGCGCGTGCTTCGCCGGGTCTTGTCACCGCAGGGGTTCAACCTCGGCATCAATGCCGGAAAGATCGCGGGAGCCGGTGTCGCCGATCATGTGCACCAGCACGTGGTGCCACGCTGGGACGCCGACACCAACTTCATGCCGGTGGTCGCCGAAACCAAAGTCCTTAACGAACACCTTACGAAGAGCTACCAGGAGCTGCGCGCAGGCTTCGACCGACTGACGTAACGCGAGTCGTTAGTCGCACGCGCCTCAATTAGTCCGAACGGCGGATGAACCGCACGTAAACCGGTGCTACCGTCGTTTTAGCCATGAGGAGACAGCGCGCCAAGCAAGGTCAGGCTCTGATCGAGTATGCATTTCTCATGGTGTTGCTGGCGACCATTTCCATCGCCGTCATCCTCCTCGCCGGCAATCAGCTCAAGACGGCCTACAACGACATCAGTTTCGAGTTCAACCACCTCACCGATAGCAATAGCTACGCACCGGACGGCTCGGTCGTCCCGCCGGGCACCACGATCTCGTGCACGCCCGGAACGCAGCCGGTACTGAGAGGGCACAAATGGAAATGCCACTAAAGCCAGAGCCGATCCTGTTACGCGATGAGCCGCCACTGCGCGGGCTGAACCGGCTGCTCGCCAACCGCCAGCTCTGGAAGAACACCATCTATTCGCTGGCCTTCATCACCTACCTGTGCTCGTTCCTCTTCTTTGGCCTGGCCCTGGCGGATGTCCGGGATACCGGCGGCAGCATGGCGGCCGTGATCGACCTGATCGTCGCCCTCTACTTCCTGGTCCAGGTGATTTTCCTGTTCGTGCTCTCCGGCGTCGTCGAGCGCCGGCGCCAGAACCAGCAGATCACCTTCCCGGATCGCCGGGGAAGGACCAGCTAGACTTTCAGCCGCTCGATAATCGTCGCAATGCCCATGCCGTAGCCGATGCACATGGTGCTCAGGCCGTAGCGGGCATCCTGGCGCTCTAGCTCGTGGAGCAGCGTGGTGATCAGCCGCGCCCCACTGGCGCCCAGCGGGTGGCCGAGCGCGATCGCCCCGCCGTTGTAATTGACCTTCTCCATATCGGCGCCGGTTTCGTGCTGCCAGGCGAGGACGACGGGAGCGAAGGCCTCGTTGACTTCGAAGAGATCGATGTCTTTCAGCTGCAGGCCGGCCTTCTTCAGGACCTTGGCCGTGGCCGGGATCGGACCGGTCAGCATGATGGTCGGCTCCGAGCCGACGATCGCCTGCGCGACGATGCGCGCCCGCGGCTTCAGCCCCAGCGACTTCGCCTTCTCCGCCGTCATGACCAGCACCGCCGCGGCGCCGTCACTGATCTGGCTGGAATTGCCCGCCGTCACCACCCCATCCTCCTGGAAGGATGGCTTCAGCTGCGCCATCTTTTCGCGTGATGGCGGAATCCGCACGCCCTCGTCGGTGTCGACCAGGTAGCTGCTGCCGTTCTGCCTGACGTCGACCGGGAAGATCTCGCGGCTGAAGCGCCCCTCCTGGATCGCCTGCCCGGCCTTGACGTGGCTCTGGTAGGCGAATTCGTCCAGCTGCTGGCGCGAGAACCCCCATTTCTTCGCGATCATCTCGGCCGAGTTTCCCTGCGGGATGATCTCGAACAGGTCGGTCAGTTTCGGGCTCACCGGTCCCTCGCCGGGCCCGAAGGCGTCCGATCCCATCGGCACCCGGGACATGCTCTCTACGCCGGCGCCGATCACGATGTCCTGGGCGCCCGACAGCACGCCCTGGGCGGCGAAGTTCACCGCCTGCTGTCCGGAACCACAGAATCGATTGATGGTGGTGCCCGGCACTTCTACCGGGAAGCCTGCGATCAAGACGGCGGCGCGGCCGATGTTCAGCCCCTGCTCTCCGGTCTGGGTCACACAGCCGACGACCACGTCGTCGACCTGGGCGGCATCGACGCCGGCCCGCTTCACGACTTCGCGCAGGGTCAACGCCAGCAGGTCGTCCGGCCGAACCGGGCTCAGCTTGCCGTTGCGCCGGCCGATCGCGGTGCGGACGGCTTCGACGATGACGGCATCACTCATGGACATGCTCCTCTTGTGAGCGTTAGTAGCGCTCCTTCACAATTCTAAACTCGGGCATCGGCTAGAATGTTCCGCGATATGCACGGCGGCGTAGTGACGACCAAGGCTCACGATTGGGCTCGGTAATAAAGAAGCGCAGGAAAAAAATGCGCAAACACAAACACAAGAAAATGCTCAAGGCGACCCGTTGGCAGCGACGGACGAAGTAAGCAGCTTCTGATCGATTAATTTCTCGAGCTGCGCCTGCGACGCCTCCCCCGGATAGCGAGCTGCCACGATGCCCCGCTGATCGACCAGCACGAATGAGGGCGGCGCGTCGACTTCGTAGGCGGCCGCGGCCAGTCCATTGTCGTCGTAGAGGCTGGGGTAGCTGACCTTGAACTCCGCGCGAAAGGCGCGGGCCAGCGCCCGATCGCGGTCGAGCATGTCGATGCCGTAAAAGCGGACTCCCTGGCTGGCGTAGCGGGTCGCCAGCGTGTTCAGCCAGGGCTGCTCGTTGCGGCAGGGTCCGCACCAGGCAGCCCAGAACACGAGCACGGTCCGGGACGTACGAAAATCGACCTTCAGCGCCGCCCCCTCCACGGTCTGTCCGGAGAGTTGCGGCGCCGCCGCCCCGACCCGGCCGTTCGGCGCCGCCTGCGAGACGTCCGGTTGCAGGGTGCAGCCGGCGAGGAGCAGCAGCGCGCCGGCCAGCACGAAGCTCGGAGTCCGCCCGGACAACCTAATTGACGGTGCCGGGCTGCGTGTCGCCGAGTGGCCGGCGGAACCCAAGTCCTGGGCCGGCTGCCCGAGGCGTCGCCGGCAAAAGAGCCTTTTCGAGGACTTCGTCGACGTGCTTGACCAGCACCAGCTCCATCGATTGCTTGACCTCATCCGGGACCTCGTGCAGGTCTTTGCGGTTCTTGTCCGGCAGGATGAAGGTCTTGATGCCGGCCCGATGGGCCGCCAGCAATTTCTCCTTGAGGCCGCCGATCGGAAGGACCTTCCCCCGCAGCGTGATCTCTCCGGTCATCGCCACGTCGCGGCGCACCGGCCGGTCGGTCAGCACTGACACCACGGCCGTGGCCATGGTGATCCCGGCTGACGGGCCATCCTTGGGAATCGCCCCCGCGGGGACGTGGATGTGGAAGAAATGGTCCTCGAAGAAGCCCGGCTTGAGGCCCAGCTCCAGGGCGTGAGAGCGCGCGTAGCTGACCGCGGCGCGCGCCGACTCTTCCATGACCTTGCCGATCTGTCCGGTCAGCGAGAACTCGCCGCGGCCTTGCATCAAGATCGCCTCAACCGTCATCACGTCGCCGCCGTACTCGTTCACGGCCACGCCGGTGACGGCGCCCACCTGGTCCTCGAGCTCGGCGACGCCGAACTCGAAGCGGGGCGGGCCCAGGTAGCCCATCAGGTCGCTGGGCTCGACCACCACCTTCTCAGTCTCGCCTTCGGCGATCCGGCGTGGGATCTTGCGCGCGATGTTGGCAATCTCGCGTTCGAGGTTCCGCACCCCGGCCTCGTGGGTGTATTCGCGAATCAGCATCCGCAGGGTCGCCTCCGGAACCTCCAGGTGCTCGCCGGTGAGGCCGTGCTCGCGCAGCTGGCGCGGCACCAGGAACTGCTGGGCGATGTGCATCTTCTCGTCTTCGGTGTAGCCGGGAAGCCGGATGACCTCCATCCGGTCGCGCAGCGGCGGAATGATGGTGTCGACCACGTTCGCCGTGGTGATGAACAGCACCTGCGAGAGGTCATACGGGACTTCGAGGTAGTGGTCCGAGAAATCCTTGTTCTGCTCGGGGTCGAGAACCTCCAGCAGCGCGGACGATGGATCGCCACGCCAGTCGGCGCCCACCTTGTCGATCTCGTCGAGCATGAAGACCGGGTTTTTCGCCCCGGCGACTTTCATCTGTTGCAGAATCCGCCCCGGCATGGCGCCGATGTAGGTTCGCCGGTGGCCGCGAATCTCTGCCTCGTCGTGGATGCCACCCAGTGACAGCCGGATGAACTTGCGTCCCAGCGCCCGGGCGATCGACTTTCCCAGGCTGGTCTTCCCCACCCCTGGTGGTCCGACGAAGCACAGGATCGGCGAGCGCAGGCTCTGGGAGCGCTGCCGCACCGCCATGTACTCGAGGATGCGTTCCTTGATCTTCTCGACGCCGTAGTGGTCCTCGTCGAGCACCTTCGCCGCCAGCTTGATGTCCCAGGCCTCGGCTGGGGGCATGCCCCAGGGCAGCGCGACCAGCCAGTCGACGTAGGTCCGAATGATGCCGACTTCGGGCGAGATCGCCGGGATGCTCTGCATCCGGTCAACCTCTTTCAGGGCGCGTTCCTTGACCGCGTCCGGCATACCGGCGGCCTCGATCTTTTCCCGCAGATTGTGTAGGTCCTGGCCTTCCTCGTCCTCACCCAGCTCCTTGCGGATCGCTTTCAGCTGCTCGCGCAGGATCTGGTCGCGCTGCAACTTGCCGATCGTGCTCTGAACTTCGTTCTGGATCTTCGCCTTGAGCTCCAGGATTTCGACCTGCTTGCTCAGGAAGAGCGCCAGCAGTCGCAGCCGCTCGAGCACATTCGGTGTCTCCAGCATGTGCTGTTTCTGCTCCAGGGTTTGATCCGGAGCGGCCGAGACGAGGTCGGCCAGGTACACCGGGTCGTCGGTCTTGGCGACCGTCGCCGCGACTTCGGGGGCGACCGCCGCGCCGGACTCGACGTACTTTTCGTAGAGGCTCTTGACCGAGCGCATGTGCGCCTCCAGCTCGAGGCCCTCACCCACCTGGTCGACGATCGGTTCCACGTCGACCTCGATGAATGGCTTGAACTGGCTGAAGCGCGAGATCCGCGCCCGCTGGGAACCCGCCACCAGCATCTGCACGCCGGCCGGCGTCTGCCGCATCCCGTTGATCTCCGCAATGGTGCCGACCACGAACAGGTCGGAGTCCGCCGTGTCGTCCACCTGCGGGTCCTTCTGCGCCACCAGGAAGACCTGCTTCTCGCGATCCATCGCCGCGGTGATGGCGGCGATCGATGTCCGCCGGCCAACCGAGAGGGGGACGATCAGCTTGGGGAAGACGACGTCGTCGCGCAGTGGCACCAGCGGGAGCCGACGGGTCTTCTCCCTCCCCCCTTGTGGGGCAGCGTCGGCGGTCTTCTCCCTCCCCCCTTGCGGGGGAGGGTCGGGGTGGGGGATCGTCTCGTCCGCCATGTTAGAGCTGCGCCTCCGCGTCCGTGACGGCGGGCCGGAACGGCTTGGGGATCGCGGCGCCGCCTTCCAGGGCCCGCGGCCCGATCAGCCGCATGATCTGGTCTTCTTCGAGCACCTCTTCCTGCAGCAACGCGGCGGCGAGGGTGTCCAGCTTGGCGCGGTTGGCGCTCAGGATCGACTCCGCCGTCTGAAATCCCTCGGTGAGCATCCGGGTGACTTCTTCGTCGATGATGGCCGCCGTCCGCTGGCTGATGTGCGGATTGCCGGCCAGCTCTCGGCCGAGGAAGACCGCCTGCGGCGAGTCGTCGAAGGAGAACAGCCCCATCTTCTGGCTCATCCCCCAGCTGACCACCATCCGGCGCGCCAGCTCGGTCGCGGTCTCGAGGTCGTTCTGCGCCCCGGTGGTGATGCTGCCCAGCGCAATCTGCTCGGCGGCACGTCCGCCCAGCGCCATGGCGATCCGGGCCTGCAGATACTCCTCCGACAGGTTGTGCCGGTCGTCGGTGGGAATCGACTGGGTCACGCCGAGCGCCTGTCCGCGGGGAACGATGGTGATCTTGTGCACCGGGTCGGACTGCGGCTGGTACCAGGCGACCAGCGCGTGTCCCGACTCGTGGTAGGCGATCACCCGCCGCTCGGATTCGCTGAGGTAAATCTTTCGCTCCGAGCCCAGCACGACCCGGTCGAACGACTCCTCGAAGTCCGCCATCGTGACCTGGGTGCGGTTGGTGCGCGAGGCGTGCAGTGCCGCCTCGTTGACGAGGTTCGAAAGGTCCGCGCCGACCAGACCGGGGGTGGAGCGGGCGATGATCTCGAGGTCGACGTCCGACGCCAGGGGCACGCTGCGGGTATGGACTTTGAGGATGGCCGCCCGACCACGCCGATCCGGGCGGTCGACGACCACGCGCCGATCGAACCGGCCGGGACGAAGCAACGCCGGGTCGAGCACATCGGCGCGGTTGGAGGCCGCCACCACCACTACCGCCTCGCGCTGATCGAAGCCGTCCATCTCGACGAGTAATTGATTCAGGGTCTGTTCCCGCTCATCGTTGCCACCGCCCAGGCCGGCGCCGCGCTGGCGGCCGACCGCGTCCAGCTCGTCGACGAAGATTACCGACGGCGCGTGCTTCTTGGCATCTTCGAACAGGCTGCGCACCCGTGAGGCGCCGACGCCGACGAACATCTCGACGAACTCCGATGCCGAGATGCTGAAGAAGGGCACGGAGGCTTCGCCGGCGATGGCGCGGGCCAGCAGGGTCTTGCCGGTGCCGGGCGGCCCGATCAGCAATACGCCCTTGGGCATGCGGCCACCCAGTTTCTGGAATTTCTGCGGATCCCGCAGGAAGTCGACCATCTCCTGGAGCTCGAACTGCGCCTGCTCCACGCCGGCGACATCATTAAAGGTTGTCTTCGGGGTGCCGGGCTCCTGCATTCGCGCCCGGCTGCGGCCGAAGGAAAAAATGCCCTGGGCGGCCTGGCCGCTGCGCCGGACGAACCAGATCCAGATGGCGATCAATACCACGAAAGGCAGGACGGTGAACAGCAGGCTGCCGATGCCGCCGGTGTCCTGCTTGACGGTGGTGTCGACCTTGTTGCTCTTGAGCAAGGGGAAGAAGGTCGGATCGGTGAGCCCGACGTTGTCGGGAACCATGGCCGAGAACTGGGTGTTGGTGACCCCGTTGCTGGTGAACGCATTCTTCAAGTCACCCTGCGCGGCCTGGCCCTGGATGGTGATGTCGCTGACGTTGCCGTTCTCCACCTGGGTGACGAGCTGCGAATAGGTCAGGTCGACCCGGGCCGGGCCACCCAGCCGGGCCAGGAAGGGAAAGAACAGGACCGTGAGATAGAGCGCCAGTCCGGCGAGGAGGGCCAGCCGCAGCCAGGAACCCGTTTGTCGGGGATTTCGAGGGGGCTGCGGGGAGGGAGGCTGGTCGGGCCGGAATTGCGCCATACGCTTAGTCTATGCGCGCCCCATGACAATCAAACAAGATCGATCAGCCAAAGCCTTCGCCTGGACGGCCCGGGACAGCTCAAAAGTCGAGCCGCTCTATAATCCCGTCCCGGGGCGATAGCTCAGCTGGCAGAGCGCCGCACTCGCATTGCGGAGGTCGAGAGTTCGAGTCTCTTTCGCTCCACCACTCCGCCCGAAGCCGTCCTAGTGGCAGTGGTACTTGTGCCCGTGCACGACGGCAGTGGTTCCGTCCGGACAGGTGTACGCGCTCGCCGCCCCCGGATCGCCGGGGTTGGCCACCGCCTCCTCGATGTCCTGCAACGTCGCCAGTAGCTGATTGCCGGTCATGGTGATGGTCACAATCGCCACGCAGGCGACCAGGACGAGAATCAGGGCAAACTCAATCATCGATTGACCCTTTCGCTGCATCCGATCGCGGATCCATTGCATCATGTTTTTCGGGGCGCCTGTGGTGGCCCTTCACCTACTAGAACGCATCCACCGCTTACGGCCCGCGTTAACGCCGGGGCGGCGAATTCGACCTCGGGTCGGGCTGTATCCGATTCGTTACCAGGGGCGCCTTACGAAATGCCTAACGACTTGCCGACCGGCTGCGGCCCGGTCGTGCCATCGTTCGTCCGCTCACGCCGCCGCCGGCAAGACGCGGCTGTCGCCGTCGGCCACCGCGGCCGGTTGCGGGATCCGGGCAAACGCCGCCCAGATGAGGATCGGCGCCGCACCGGCGATCACAACCACGATGCGCGCCAGCAGCATCTGATTCATCGGCGCGGCCAGCATCAGGAAGCAGCCGATGCTCAGGACGCGTCCGATCCCCAGACACAGCTCCTGGTGGACGATGTAGTCGTAGCGCATCGCTCTCGGCGCCGGGTCGCGGTCGATCACCTGGAGCGCCACCGGTGCCAGGGCGTTGCCGTGCAG
>VBDZ01000093.1 GCA_005881215.1 Chloroflexota bacterium
AAGACCGCACTGCTCGTCATCGACGTGCAGAACGGCGTCGTCGGGGGCGCTCACGAGCGCGACGCGGTGGTCGCGAACGTGGGCAGCCTGATCGAGAAGGCGCGGCAGCAACGGGTCCCCGTTGTCTGGGTCCAGCACTCCGATGAGCAGCTTGCGAGGGGCAGCGAGGAATGGCGGATCGTCCCCGAACTCAATCCAGGCGACGCTGAGCCGCTCGTCGAGAAGAACTACGGCGACTCTTTCGAGGCCACCACCCTCGAAACCGTGCTGTCGAGCCTCGGAGTCGGGCGACTCGTCGTCGTCGGCGCACAGACCGATGCGTGCGTCCGCTCGACGCTCCACGGCGCGTTCGTCAGGGGGTACGACGCCACCCTCGTCAGCGATGCCCACACGACGGAGGACCAGAGCGCGTGGGGGGCGCCGCCGCCGGACCAGGTGATCGCCCACACGAACCTCTACTGGACGTACCAGACGGCACCGGGGCGGACGGCCGGGACGGTCAAGACGAAGGAGGTCGACTTCGGAGTCCGCTAAGGCGTTTGAACCGGCGGCCTAAGCCGCGCGCTTGCGGCGTTCGCCGCGCTTGAGCAGCAGCTCGAGAAAGCGCTCCGGCTGGAATTCGGCTTTCTCGACGACCGATTCGACCTTGCCTTCGAGCCGCATCCGGTCTTCCGCTGTGAGGTTCTTCGCCGTGTGCACGAGGATCGGGGTCCGGCTCATCTCCTTGTCCCGCCGGATGGCGGCCACCACGTCGAACCCGTCGACGTCCGGCATCACCAGGTCCAGGATGACCAGGTCCGGCTTGTTCCGCAGCGCCTGCTCGATGCCGGCGCGGCCGGTGTCGACGGCGCTGACCCGGACGTTGAAGGGCTTCAGGATTGCCTTGACCAGGCTGACCGCCTGCGGGTCGTCGTCGACGACCAGCACGTTGGCCGGCATCTTGCGGGCCCGCTTGCCATCCGCCATCAGGTCGAAGCGGACCATCAGCTGGACCAGCTGCTGGCGGTCGATCGGCTTGGTCAGCACCTCGCACTCGGCGATCGCCATGGGCGGCCCGTCCGGCGCCGCGAGCAACACCATCGGGATCTCGCGGGTCCGCGGGTCCTTGCGCAGCTCCCGCACCAGCGCCGGGGCGCCGCTCGGAGGCAGCTGCCCGTCGATCAGGATCGCCAGTGGCTGGAGGTGCGACGCCTTCTCGAGGGCGCGCGGGCCGTTCTCGACGTAGACCACCTCGTAGCCGGCGCGCTTGAGGAACGGCTCGATCCGCTGGCGCGAATTCGCGTCGTTGTCGGCGACCAGGATGTCCGGCGGCCGCCGATCGCGGTCGATGGGAGGCGCCGCGGGGTCCGCGCTCGCCGGCCGGACTCCCGTCAGGGCGCGCACGGTTTCCCCGAGCTTGATGGCGCTGTCGTGGAGGTACTTGACGTACTCGCGCCGCTCCTCGCTCGTGAGCGCGTGGGCCCGCTCGTCGAGGAGGACGCTGGAGAACCCGACGAGCGTGTTCAGCCGCGAGTTGATCAGGTGGCTCTGCTCGCTGGTGGCCGCGGCGGTGGGGAGGTTGGCCGGGCCGGTGCTGACGACGCGGCGCTCCCGCTCCTGGCTCTCGAGCAGCGACTTGCGCACCTGCTCCATCTCCTCGTTTTGCGCCGCGATCTCCGCGGCGAGCGCCTGGCGGCGGCCGGCCCAATCGCCGGCGAGCTTGTTCGACTGCTCGGTGAGCTCGGCGTGCCGAACCTGCAGCGCCTGGTGCCCGGTGCGTTCGGTCGCCATATCGGCTTCCAGGCTGGAGACGCGCTCTCGCAACCGGCCCTGCTCCGCGAGCAGCTGTTCCCGGTCGAGACCCCACTGGATCTGGTCGGTCTGCAGGGCATCCCGGTCCCTGGTGACCAGCGCCAGCTGCTCGCGCGACCGGGTCAGGTCGGCAGCCGCCGTAGCCAGCTCCTGCTTGGCCGCCTCCCGCGACTCGGCCAGCTCGCGTTCGGCGGCATCCTTTGCCTGGCGGGCCTGGTCGCGATCGGCCGTGACCTGGTCGCGCTCCTGCCCTACCCGGTGCACGGCTTGCCGGAGTTCCGCGAGCGTGCCGTTGAGCGCGTCGACCTGGCCCCGGAGCCGCTCGACCTCGTCCTTGAGGGCCTGCCGTTCGGACGCCCATTCCCGGCTCGCCCGCTCGTGCCCCTCCAGCTCGGTCGAGATGGCGCCCGCCAGCGACTCGACGCGCGCCAGGAACTGCCGCCCCTGGGTGACGGTCTCGCCAAGCGCGCTGGACAGGTTCGGCGAGTCCGGCACGCCCCTATAACGGTAGGTAGGCGGCGGGCTGGCACCTCGGCCGGAATTGGCGGGCCCGCCCCGGCTTAGCCCGAGGTGATCTCGGTACGGATCAGCTTGCCTGGGCGGGAGGGCTGGTCGGGCGGCCCGGGCCGCCCGGGCTCGGCCTCGTGCGCCAGGATCTCGTTGCACAGGGCGACGCAGAGGTGGCAGATGTAGACCTCGGAGGGGCCGGCGACCAACCGTACCTCGCCCTGCGGCTTTCCACAGAACGAGCACCGCCGAACGGCGCGATCCACGGCTGGAATTATCTCAGAGGATCTCCTTGATCGCGACCGCTACCGGCCGGATGATGCCCTTGACCGTCATCAGCTCCTCGACGCTGGCGTTGCGGATGTTCTCGATACCGCCGAAGCGGCGCAGCAACGCCCGGCGGCGGACCGGACCCAGGCCGCTGATCCCGTCCAGCACCGAGGCGAAGGCGTCCCGCTTGCGGACCACGCGATGGAAGGTGATGGCAAACCGGTGCGCCTCGTCCCGGATCCGCTGCACCAGGAAGAGCGCCTCCGAATCCAGCGGCAGGCGCAGCGGGTCGCTCTCGCCGGGCCGGAACAGCTCCTCGTGCTCCTTGGCCAGCCCGAAGGCGGGCACGGCGGCCAGCCGCATCGACTCCATCACCTCGCGCGCGGCCGACAGCTGCCCCTTGCCGCCGTCGATCAGGACCAGGTCCGGCAACCGGCTGAAGCTCGGCTCCTCCGGGATGCCCTCTTCGGAGCGGGCGTGCCGGCTGAAACGCCGCCGCAACACCTCCTGCAACATGGCGAAGTCGTTGGCGCCCTGGACGGTCTTGATCCGGAAATGGCGGTAGTGCGCAGGCTTCGGACGCCCGTCCTCGAAGACGACCATGGAGCCGACCGGGAACTTCCCCTGGATGTTGGAGATGTCGTAGCACTCGATCCGGACCGGCAGCGCCGGCAGGGCCAGCCGGGCTTGCAGGTCGTTGAGCAGGGAAGCCGTCCGCTCGGCGTCGTAGTCGAGTTTGATCCGCATCTGGCGCATCGTCTCCTGGGCGTTGGCGGCCGCCTGCTGCAGCAACTCGCGCTGCTTGCCTCGCTGCGGCACCCGGACCGTGACGATGCTGCCGCGGCGCTCGGTCAACCATTGCTCGATCAGCTCGCGGTCGGGCAGCGGCTGCGGAACAAAAATCTCTTTCGGGATGTGCGTGGCGCTCGCGTAATACTGGCTGACGAAGGCGTTGAGGACGTCGGCGTTCGACTGGTCCTTGCCGAGGCCGACGAGGTCGAAGTTCTCGGAGCCCGAGAGCCGCCCTTCGCGCACGCTGAAGACCCGGACGGATCCCTGGCCATTCGCGCGCGCTAGGCCGAACAGGTCCTGGTCGTAGCGGCCCATCGCCAGCACCTTCTGCCGCTCCGCCATCCGTTCCATCGCGTCGAGCCGGTCCCGGTAGCGAGCCGCGGCTTCGTACTCGAGCTTGTCGGCCGCGTCCTGCATCTGCTGTTTGAGCCGCTTCGCGACATGATCGGAGCGGCCGTCGAGGAAGCTCGCCACCTGGTTCAGCTGCTCGTGGTACTCCTCGCGGTTGATGAACCCCGCGCAGGGTGCCGAGCAGAGATTGAGATGGTAATAAAAGCAGGGCCGCCCCAGCGCGAACTCCGAGTCCTTGCAACTGCGATAGGGAATCACCCGCCGCACGGTCTTCAACGTCGTCCGCAGCGCGATCGCGTGCGTGTACGGCCCCCAGTATCGGGCGCCGTCGTTGCCCGGGCGGCGGACCAGGGTGATGCGTGGGAAGTCTTCGTTGAGGGGCAATTTGATGTACAGATAGTTCTTGTCGTCCCGCAGACGGATATTGAATCGCGGGCGATGCCGCTTGATCATCGTCTGCTCCAGCACCAGGGCTTCTTTCTCGGTCGCGGTGGTGATCACTTCGAAGTCGTAGACCCGCGCCACCATGGCGGCGATATGCTCGGGCAGCACGCTGGAGGCCTGGAAATAGTTCGGCACCCGGTTGCGCAAGCTGAGCGCCTTGCCGGCGTAGATGACGCGTCCCTGGGTATCGCGCATCAGGTAGACGCCGGGCGTCTCCGGCAACGCCTTCAGCCGCTCGCGCAGGTAATCGGGCCGCTCCGTGATCGGAACCGCCTTGGTGGTGGTCGCCATCGAACTCAGGCTATCGCGAGCTCCGGGTCGAGGACTCGCTTGAGATACTGGCCGGTATACGAGCGGCGGTTCCGGACGATCTCCTCTGGGGTCCCGACCGCCACCACCTCTCCCCCCTTGTCGCCACCTTCCGGTCCCAGGTCGATGATGTGGTCGGCCGTCTTGAGCACGTCGAGGTTGTGCTCGATCACGACCACGGTGTTGCCGGCGTCGACCAGCCGGTGCAGCACGTTGAGCAGCCGCTCGATGTCGGCGAAGTGCAGGCCGGTGGTCGGCTCGTCGAGGATGTAGAACGTCTTGCCCGTATCCCGACGGCTGAGCTCTTCGGTCAACTTCACCCGCTGCGCCTCGCCGCCCGACAGCTGCGTCGCCGGCTGGCCCATCCGGATGTAGCCGAGGCCGACCTCGCAGAGCGTCTGCAGCTTGCGCTTGATCCGGGGGATACGGTCGAAGAACTCGGTGGCCTCCTCGACACTCATGTCCAGCACGTCGGCGATCGTCTTGCCCCGGTAGGTGACCTCCAGGGCTTCCTTGTTGTAGCGCTTGCCCTTGCAGACCTCGCACGGCACGTAGACGTCGGGCAGGAAGTGCATCTCGATCTTGATGATGCCGTCGCCCTCGCAGTTCTCGCAGCGGCCGCCCTTGACATTGAAGCTGAACCGGCCCGGCCCGTAACCGCGGACGCGTGCCTCCGGCATCTCGGCGAAGAGATCGCGGATGTAGGTGAAGACGCCGGTGTAGGTCGCCGGGTTGGAGCGAGGCGTCCGGCCGATCGGCGACTGGTCGACATTGATCACCTTGTCGATGAAGCCAAGCCCGGAGACCTCCCGCGCGACGCCCGGCCGGTCCTTCGCCCGGTAGAAATGCTGCGCCATGCGGCGGTAGAGGATGTCGCTGACCAGCGTGCTCTTGCCCGAGCCGCTGACACCGGAGACGCAGATCAACTTGCCCAGCGGGAAATAGACATCGATGTTCTTCAGGTTGTTCTCGGTCGCGCCCCGGACCACGATCATCTGCCCGTTGCCCTTGCGGCGTCGAGCCGGCAACGGGATCGACCGCTCGCCGCGCAGGAACGCCCCCGTGATTGACTCCGGCGACTTCAGAATGTCGTCGAAGTTGCCGGTGGCCACGATCTTGCCGCCATGCTCGCCGGCGCCGGGACCGATGTCGACGATGAAGTCGGCGCTTCGCATCGTCTCCTCATCGTGCTCGATGACGACCACGGTGTTCCCGATGTCGCGCAGCGCCACCAGCGTATTGATCAGCTTGCGGTTGTCGCGCTGATGCAGGCCGATCGAGGGCTCGTCGAGGATGTAGAGGACGCCCATCAGCTTCGAGCCGATCTGGGTGGCGAGCCGGATCCGCTGCGCCTCGCCGCCGGAAAGCGAGTCGGCGGCGCGAGCCAGGCTCAAGTAATCGAGCCCGACATCCACCAGGAACTGGAGTCGCTCGCGGATCTCTTTCAAGATGGCGCGCGCGATCAACGTCTCGCGCTCCGGCAGCTCGAGTCTCGCAAACCAGTCCTGCGCCGCCGTGATGGACAGCTCGCAAATATCCATGATCGAGCGGTCGGCCACCGTCACCGCGAGGTATTCCGGCTTGAGCCGCTTCCCTTTGCAGACCGGACACGGCCGCGGCGTCATCAGCCGCTCGATCTCGGCACGGATGAACTCGGACTCCGTTTCGCGATGGCGCCGCTCCAGGTTCGGGATGATCCCTTCGTACGAGGTCTCGTACCAACGTCGCTGTCCCTCGCTGTTGAAGTACTTCACGCGCAAGGGGTCGCCGTTGTTCCCGTAGAGGATGATCTGCCGCTCTTTGACCGTCAGCTTGCCAAACGGCTTGTCCATGGCGATCTTGTAGCGGCGAGCGACGGCCTCGACCAGGTCGTTATAGAAGTAGGACGAGCGGCCCCAGGTGCGGATGGCGCCCTCGCCAAGCGGCCGGTTCTTGTCGGGGATCACCAGGTCGGGATCGATCTCGAGCTTGCTGCCCAGCCCGGTGCACGACGGACAGGCGCCGTGAGGGTTATTGAAAGAAAAATTCCGCGGCGCGAGCTCTTCCATCGAGAAGCCGTCGTAGGGGCAGGCGAAGTTCTGACTGAAGAGCAGTTCCTCGCCTTTCCGCTCGGCCGGCACCACCAGCACGAGGCCGGTGGCCATCTTGGCTGCGGTCTCGACCGACTCGCGAAGCCGGCTGATGCCCTCCTTCTCGATCACCAGCCGGTCGACCACGATCTCGACGTTGTGCTTCTTGTTTTTGTCCAGCTGGACGCGCTCAGTTAGTTCGTACAGATTGCCGTCGACCCGGGCGCGAACGAAGCCCGCCTTGCGCGCCTCGGCGAGCACGTCGTGGTGCTCGCCTTTGCGATCCCGCACGACCGGGGCCAGGATCATGACCCGGCTCCCCGGCGGCAGCTCCATCACTTTGTCCGCGATCTGCTCCGTCGTCTGCCGGGTGATCTCGTGGCCGCTGATCGGACAATGCGGATGGCCGATCCGGGCGTACATCAGGCGCAGGTAGTCGTAGATCTCGGTCACCGTGCCGACCGTTGACCGCGGGTTGTGGCTGGCGCCCTTCTGGTCGATGGAGATGGCGGGCGACAGCCCGTCGATCTGGTCGACGTCCGGCTTGTCCATCTGGCCGAGGAACTGGCGAGCGTACGACGACAGCGACTCGACGTAGCGCCGCTGTCCTTCGGCATAGATGGTGTCGAAGGCGAGCGACGATTTCCCCGATCCGGAGAGCCCGGTAAAGACCACCAGCTTGTCGCGCGGGATGGTGAGATCGATGTCTTTGAGGTTGTGCTCGCGCGCTCCCCGGATGACGATCTCGGTGTGCTGCCCGGCTGCTTTTACCGACTTAGCCATGGACCCGCGCCCTCATCCGGCTGGTCTTCGGCTTGCGCCACATCCCCGACTCCGCGGCGGCGGCGGGCGGCAGTGACTCCCGGTACTCCATCGCGTCGCGCCGCAGTGCGACCAGCCGGTCGCGCAGCTCGGCGGCGCGCTCGAACTGCAAATCGCGCGCCGCCGCCTTCATCTTTCGCTCCAGGTCCTTGATCAGGCGCTCGATCTCATCCGGCGGAAGGCCCGACGCCAGCGTCGCGATACTGTCCTCCACGGCTTTTTCTTGCTGCCGCTCCAGGTTGTAGACCGCTTTGACGATGGTCGCTGGCGTGATCCCGTGCTCCTCGTTGTACGCCGTCTGGATGCTGCGCCGGCGGTCGGTCTCGCCGATCGCGCGTTGCATCGAGCCCGTCATATTGTCGGCGTACAGGATCACGTGGCCCTCGACGTTTCGGGCGGTGCGACCGATGGTCTGGATCAACGACCGCGCGTCGCGCAGGTAGCTTTCTTTGTCGGCGTCGAGAATCGCGATGAACGCCACCTCCGGGAGATCGAGGCCTTCACGAAGCAGGTTGATACCGACCAGCACGTCGAAGACACCGAGCCGCAGGTCGCGCAGAATCTCGACCCGCTCCAGCGTGTCGACGTCCGAGTGCAGGTAGTTCACCTTGACGCCCATCTCGCGCAAATAATCGGTCAGGTCCTCCGCCATCTTTTTGGTCAACACGGTGATCAGCGTTCGCTGCTTCTTCTCGACGCGCTTGTTGAGCTCGCCCAGCAGGTCGTCCATCTGCCCCTTGGTGGGCCGCACCTCGACGGTCGGATCGACCAGCCCGGTCGGCCGGATGATGACCTCGATCGTCTGCTGCGAGCGCTGCTCCTCGTAGGGCCCGGGGGTGGCCGAGACGTAGACCACTTGTTGGACCTTGCGCTCCCATTCCGCAAACGTCAGCGGCCGGTTGTCGAGGGCTGAGGGCAGCCGGAAGCCGTAATCGACGAGCGGGATCTTCCGCGAGCGATCGCCGCCGTACATGCCCCCGACCTGGGGCACGCCGACGTGCGATTCATCGACCACGACCAGGGTGTCCGCCGGCAGGAAGTCCATCAAGGTGTAGGGCTCCTGGCCGGGCCGCCGGCCGGTCAGGTGGCGGGAATAATTCTCGATCCCGGCGCAGCTCCCGGTCTCCCGCATCATCTCCAGGTCGAACATGGTTCGCTGCCGCAGCCGTTGCGCCTCCAGCAGTTTGCCCTGGCTCTCGAACCACGCCACCCGCTCCTCGAGCTCCTCGCTGATCGCGTCCAGCGCGTGGAGCAGCTTCTGCCGAGGGGTGACGTAGTGGGTCGCCGGGAACACCTGGAACGTCTCCAGGTCGCCGATCAGCTCACCGGTCAGCGGGTCGATCTGGACGATCCGCTCCACCTCATCGCCGTTGAACTGCACCCGGGTGGCGATCTGATCGTAGGACGGCTGCACGTCCACCGTATCGCCCCGGACCCGGAAGCGGGAGCGACCGAAGTCGACGTCGTTGCGCTGGAACTGGAGGTTGGTCAGCTTCCGTAGGAAGATGTCCCGCCGGAAGCCTTCGCCGGCATGGATCTCGATCGACTCGCCGAGGTAATCCTCCGGCGACCCGACGCCGTAGATACACGACACGCTGGCCACCACGATCACGTCCCGGCGGGTGAGCAGCGCCCGGGTGGCCGACTGGCGCAACCGGTCGATCTCGTCGTTGCGTGACGAGTCCTTCTCTATATAGGTATCGCTCCGGGGGATGTAGGCCTCCGGCTGGTAGTAGTCGTAGTAGCTGACGAAATACTCGACCGCGTTCTGGGGGAAGAACGAGCGGAACTCGCTGCACAGCTGGGCCGCCAGGGTCTTGTTTGGCGACATGACGAGCGTCGGCCGCTGGATCTCCTGGATCATCTGGGCGACGACCATCGTCTTGCCGGACCCGGTCACGCCGAGCAGCACCTGGTGTTTGAGGCCCTGATCGACCCCTGTGGCAAGCTTTTTGATGGCCTCCGGCTGGCCGCCCGCGGGCGAAAAGTCAGCCGTGAACGCGAACCTGGGCATCCTTTAATTGTAGGTTTGGCCCGCCCGAAACAAACGTCCGCCATAGCCCGTTAACCCGCTAGATGCGGCGGAACATCGCCCTCGGGACGATCGGGGTCTTGAGCCTGGCCGGGCTCGGACTGTTTGGGTGGGTGGCATACAGCCGCGCGGCCTTCGGGACCTGGGACCCGATAGCGCAGCCCAACCGGATCGACTACTGTGACCGGCGCTACTATCCCGGGGCGCACGTCGGCCGGGCCCAGATCGACGTCATGGGAAATGGTTTCGGCGTCTTTCCGTTTCGCCAGGTCGGCATCACGGCCAGCGGCACGCCAATCTTCGCCAAGCCCTTGCCGGGCAGCCTTCGCCGTCAATCCCCGAATGCCGGGCCGCTGCCGTGCGCCATGGCCGTCTACCTGAAGGTCGGCGCAGACGACTACCTCGCCTACGGGATCAGCGGCGGGCCCTGACGGGCTCTATTCCGAGGTGTCGGCGTGGCCCGGGTTGACCAGCCGCTTGCGCTCGAGGTAGGCGATCAG
>VBDZ01000094.1 GCA_005881215.1 Chloroflexota bacterium
GGCTGGCCGGCCGGCTGGTAACCGACCGCCACCAGGATGGTCCGGCCGCAACCCGGGCGATGGCCGATCTATTGGAGACCCGCTGGCGCGGGGTGCGGCCCGTCTTCTGGGGGAGCCAGTTACGGCAGGCCCAGGTCACGGCCGGGGTGCACCTGGAGCTCTTCAACCTCGATCGCCAGTTGATGTCTCAGGGCCCCCTCCCTGACCCTCCCCCGCAAGCGAGGGAGGGAGATATCCCAGTTGAGGTCGCGAGCCAGCGATGAAAGCCGATATCGCGGTGGTCGGGTCGGGGTTGGCCGCGCTGGTTGCCACCCGAACGCTGCAACAGGCGGGGCGCAACGCCCTCTTGATCTGGCCGGGACTCTCCTCACTCTATTTCACGTACGCCACGGTCGACGTCCTCGGATATTCCGACCTCACGACCACACAGCCTGTCGACCAACCCGAGGCTGGGGTGGCGAAATTGATCGAGGATCATCCGGAGCATCCTTACGCGCTCGCCGGCCTGGACGCGCTCCGTAGCGGGACGGCATTGCTGACCGAATGGTTGCGCGACGCCGGCTTTACCTGGCAGGGGAGTCTGGCGCGCAATCTTCTCCTCCCCACCGCCATCGGCACCCCGAAACCCAGCTGCCTCGTTCCGGCATCGATGGCCGCGGGCGATCTGCGTCGGACCGAGCCGATCGTTTTCTGCGGTTTTCACGGCTACGAGGACTTCGTGCCGGAGCTGGCCGCCGCCAACCTGTCACGATCGTGGGGAGGGGATGACCAATCCGTCCGGGCGATCCGCGTGTCGCTGCCAGGATTTGAGCCAGGCCGGTTGTTCACCTCGATTGACATCGCCCGCAGCTTCGAGGACGTGGCCTTCCGGCGAGAGGTCGCTGGCAGGATCCGGCGAGAGGCTGCCGTCGACGGCGTCCGCATCGGAATGCCCGCGGTGCTGGGCCTGACGCACGACATGGAGGTGTACTCGAGCTTTGCGGCCGAGGTCGGTCACCCGGTCTTCGAAATCCCAACCCTGCCGCCCTCCGTGCTCGGCCTTCGCCTCTTCGACCGGCTGCGCAAACACATCCAGGAATCCGGGGTCGAGATGGTCTGGGCGGCGCCGGCCCACGCGGCCGAGCTCAGCGATGGCCAGTGCCGCCGCATCCTTCTCAAGTCCGCCGGGCGGGAGCAGCCCATCGACGCACGCGCCTACGTGCTGGCGCTCGAGGACACGGTCGACGGCGCGCTCCGCGCCGGGGTCCATGAGGTCATCGACCCGTTCTTTCATCAGGCGCTCGCGCATCACGCGGTGCCGACCGATCGAACCGACGAGTCGCTGTTCAAGCCGCAGCCCTTCGCGTCCGTCGGATACCGGGTGAGCAACCGGCTGCAGCCGATCGGCGACGACGGACGTCCGCTGGCCGGCAACGTCTTCGTGGCGGGTGGCGCGATCGCGGGTTATGACCCGGTCGGCAGCAAGTCCCGCGGCGGGTTGGCGATCGCGACCGGATATCGAGCCGCCAGGGAGGCGATGGCCGCATGATCACTGATGAGATTGGCACGCTTTCCGACACGGTCGAGGAGGCGGCGCCGGTAGAGGCCTGCACCAAGTGCACCGCCTGCAACACCGTCTGCCCGGTGGCGCGATCCACCGACATCTTTCGCGGCCCGAAGTTCCTCGGCCCCGAATCTGAGCGCTACCGCTCGCAAGCCGAGGCCGCGGTCACGGCGGGGCTCGACCTGTGCTCCGGATGCAAGCTCTGCGAAGTCACCTGCCCGTCGCAGGTGACGATCCAGGAGTACATCCGGCGGGCGCAGAACAAGGGCGCCGAGGAGAGGGGCCGGACACTCCGCGATTGGGTCCTGGGACACACCCGGCTGTTGAGCCGGTTCGGGAGCATGACGGCGCCGCTGGCCAATTTCGGAAACCGAAATCCGCTGGTGCGGCTCGCCATGGAGAAGGTCATCGGCATCCACCGCAAGCGCCCTCTCCCCCGCTATCAGTGGCTGACCTTCGAGCGCTGGTTCAAGCGCAATCGTTCCCTCCCCCTTGTGGGGAGGGCCAGGGAGGGGGTCTCCCGGAGGACAGTGGCCTACTTCTACGGCTGCTGGGTCAACTACAACGAGCGGCGTTTGGGCGAAATGGTCGTGCACATCCTCGAGCGCAACGGCATCGACGTGATCGTCCCCAAGCAGCAGTGCTGCGGAATTCCTGCCGTCGTCAACTCCAACATCGACCTGGCACGGAAATACGGCGCCGAGAACGTCCGCCGGCTCAGCGGTCTTCCCGCCAACGTCGACATCATCGCCAGCTCGACGTCGTGCGGGCTGATGCTCAAGCACGACTACAGTCACCTGCTCGAGATTCCCGGCGCGGAGCCGGTCGGCGCACGCACCTACGACATCTGCGAATACCTGTGGATGTTGTACGAGGCCGGTGAGCTCGATATCGCCTTCCAGCCGGTGGAAACGCGGTTGCTCTATCACGCACCCTGCCATCTCAAGTCGCACGGCATGGGATACCCGGCGACGCGACTGCTGCGCCTGATCCCAGGGGTCCATCTCGACGAAGTCGACGAGGGATGCTGCGGAATTTCCGGCACGTTCGGCGTCAAGGTCGAGAAGTACGACCTGTCCATGAAAATCGGAAGTCGCCTCTTCGAGGCCGTCAAGGCGGCCGGCACCGATTCCGTGCTCGCCGACTGCGAAACCTGCCGCCTGCAGGTCGAGCATGGGACCGGCGCGAAATCCGCCCATCCCGTCGAGATCGTGGCCCGGGCTTATGGGTACCGTTAGCCTCGTTCTCGTCTCGCACAGCCGGCAGCTCGCCGAAGGCGTCCGCGAGCTGGCGGCCCAGATGACCCAGGGCAAGGTCAAGATCGCGGTCGCCGGTGGGACGGCTGACGGCCGGCTCGGCACCGATGCCACCGCCATCGCGGGTGCGATCCAGGAGGTCCGCGGGGCGGACGGCGTGCTGGTGCTCGTCGACCTGGGCAGCGCGGTGCTCAGCACCCAGATGGCGATCGAGCAACTCCCGGAGGGTGCCGGTCGCGTGCTGCTCAGCAATGCGCCCTTCGTGGAGGGCGCCGTCATCGCCGCGGTGGAAGCCTCCATCGACAGCGACCTCGATGGCGTCGCCGCCGCGGCCCTCGGCGCCCGCGAGATGGAAAAGGTGAATCCCTGAGCCATGGCTGACCGGTCCGACCGCGAGGCGCGACGTCAGGCGAACTTCGCCGCGGCGCAACAGACCTCTGCCCTGCCACCGTCGGTCGCCGATCTCCCGCTGGCCGGCGGGCTCGAGTTGGGTGAGGATGAGTTCGTGGTCCGCACGGCGAAGGACTGGGGAAGTTCCATCAGCTCTCTCGTCCTGACCACCACTCGCTTGATTTGTCCCGCCGATCTGACTGGTCGGACGCAGGTTTCGATTCCGCTCACCGACGTCCGCGACGTCCAGCTCCGCAAGCACTGGGTCGGGTTCCCAACCATCGTGATCGAGTGCGCTGACCAGCCGGCAGCATCCTTCCCCGCGCACATCAACGGGGCACGGATTCGCGCCGACATCTCGGCCATGGTCGAGTCTGCGCGGGGGCCGACCCGACCCGATCTGTCTGTGGTCACGCCGCCGCCCACCGGCAGCGATCGGTATGAGCGACTGCGGCAGATCGGTGAGTTGAGGGCCTCCGGCGTCCTCTCGGAAACGGAGTTCCAGGAGGAGAAGGCGCGGATCCTCAAAGAGTCGTAGCCGTCGGCGCCGTGGCGTCGATGCCCCGCCGGCCGTTGGGGCGAACCGGGCTCACGGTGACGCCGATAGGCCTCGGGCTCGCGGCGCTCGGCCGGCCAGGCTACATCACCCTGGGGCGGGATCACGACCTCGGTGCCGACCGCAGCATGGAGGCGCTCGAGCGGCGGTCGCACGAGGTGCTCAGCGCCGCCTACGACGCCGGCATTCGCTACTTCGACGCGGCGCGCTCGTACGGCTTGGCCGAACGGTTCCTCGCGTCGTGGCTACAGCAACGCAAGCTGTCGCCGACTGACGTGACCGTCGGATCGAAATGGGGCTACACCTACGTTGGCAACTGGCACGTCGACGCGAGGGTCCACGAGGTGAAGGACCAGTCGCTGGCCGCGCTGCGACGGCAGATCACCGAGAGTCGTTCGCTCCTTGGGGATTTTCTCGACCTGTACCAGATCCACTCGGCCACCATCGAGAGCCGGGTGCTCGAGGACAAGCGGGTGCTCGCCGAGTTGAGCCAGTTGCGCGCCAGCGGGCTCGTCATCGGGCTCTCGATCAGCGGCCCGCGGCAGGCCGAGGTCATCCGGCGCTCCCTCGCCGTCGAGGTGGATGGGGTCAATCCGTTCGAGACGGTGCAAGCCACCTGGAACCTGATGGAACCATCAGCGGGTCCGGCGCTGAGCGAGGCGCACGAGGCAGGCTGGGGC
>VBDZ01000205.1 GCA_005881215.1 Chloroflexota bacterium
CCACGTAGTCGCGCGCGAGCACGTGGAACGCCGTGTTCCAGCGAGCGCCCCAGAAGTCACCAAGCGATACTGCGGTGATCGGGGCCTGCATCAGCGGGGCGGCCGCGACACCGTGCCAGCGCCACCAGATCGACAGCAGCCGGAAGGCGCCGAAGTGCAGCACAAAGATCAGGCCGAACAGGCCGACCCAGCCCGCCAGCAGCGGCATCCCTGCCGGAACGGTGCGGACGGTGCCAAAGAGGAGGACCAGACCCACCGAGAGCGCTAAAAGGGCGCTGACGAGTTCGCGATTGGTCACGGGCGCCGCCGTCCGCCTGGCATCGAGGAAGGTCGGCGCGTCCAAGCCGGGCCAGAGAAAGAGATAGGCGAGCGATCGGCCGAGCTCGACCTGGTTGACGAGGGTGCGACCCCTCCACCAGGTCAGCCATTTCAGGGCCGCGTAGATGGCGATGGACAGGGCCCACATCAGCGCCCAGGGGGCGAGCTGCCGGCCCGAGATCAGGACCCCTGCCGGCAGCAGGATCAGTGGCAGCCAGCCAACTGGACCGGACGCGCTGGGAAGGCTGGCGCGGTGCGTGGCGGCGGTATCGAGGGCGACGCCCTGCCGGCTCATGGCTTTGATTTCTCCGATTTCAGAATATACTGAAATTACAGATTACGCACGCTGGCAGCGTAACGATTCCTTAGCGGGACAGGATCAGGCCGGCGACCTTGCGCATGCCGCCCCGGAGCTTGAGGAAGCGCCGGAGATCGGCGATGGAGAGCGTGCGGAACTCCCGGTAGGCCGAATCCATGGTCTCCATGAACTCGAGCAGCTCGCTGAGACGCTGCTTCGCCTCGGCGTCGGCAGGTCGCGCCCTGTCTAGCAGGGCGACACACTCGCGAAGTACGGCGAGGGTGGGGTCGACCTCCCGCCGCTTTCGCTCCTCGAGAATGATCCGGAACATCTCCCAGACATCCCGCATGGACTCGAAATAGTCCCGGCGGTCGCCCAGGACGTGCGCAACCCGCACGATCCCCCACCCCTGTAACTCACGCAGGCTGGTGCTCACGTTCGATCGCGCCACGGAGAGGGTGCCCGCAATTTCCTCGGCGGTCAGCGGCCGAGGTGCGATGTAGAGCAAGGCGTGGATCTGGGCCACGGTCCGGTTGACGCCCCAGGGGGATCCCATCTCCCCCCAATGAACGATGAACTTCCGGGCGGCCGCTGATAACGGGACGGCGGCGGTGGCTGTCAATTCTGTCTGGAGTGACATTACTGAAATCCGTGACAGACGTCAAGCGACTATCGTTACAGCCAGCCAGAGGCCCATCGAAAGGACGCTCTTCATGCTGCGGGGAACGACGGTGCCGAGCCGAATGTTAGGCAACAAAAAGCCGCCAGCACGAGCTGGCGGCTTTCCTTGCGATGTTAGGGGTTAGCTCTCGCCCTTGCCCTTGCCGGCGACCGGTTCCTTCGGCGGCTTCTCGGGCTTTTCCGGCTTCTCGGCCTTCGGCTCGCGTGGCTTGGTGATCGGCGTCAGCTTGATCTGGCCGTCAGCCAGCTCGACCAGCACCGAGTCGCCGGCGCTGAACTTCGTGGTCAGCAGTGTTTCGGACAGCGGGTCCTCGATCAAGCGCTGGATCACGCGCCGGAGCGGGCGAGCGCCGTAGATCTTGTCGTAGCCCTCCTTGGCCAGGTAGTCCTTGGCCTCGGTGGTGACCTCGAGCTTCATCTCGTGCTCTTCGAGCCGCTGCGCGACCTTGAGCACGAGCAGATCGACGATCTGCCGCATCTCGGCCGGCGACAGCGCTTTGAAGACGACCACGGCATCGACCCGGTTCAAGAACTCCGGCCGGAAGGTCTTCTTCAGCTCGTCCATGATCTTCTCGCGCATCTTGCCGTGCTCTTTCTCTTCCTGGCTGGTGCTCGGCATCGAGGGCTGGAAGCCCAGCGATGACGTCGCCTGCTGGAGATTGGTCACGCCGATGTTCGAGGTCATGATCACGATCGTGTTCGCGAAGTTGACCTGCTTGCCCTTGGCGTCGGCGAGCCGGCCGTCCTCCAGGATCTGCAGCAGCATGTTGAAGACTTCGGGGTGCGCCTTCTCGATCTCGTCGAACAGCACTACCGAGTAGGGCCGGCGGCGGATCGCTTCGGTCAGCTGGCCACCCTCGTCGTAGCCGACGTAGCCGGGCGGTGAACCAACCAGCCGGGCTGTGGTGTGGCGCTCCATGAACTCCGACATGTCGAGGCGGACGATCGCGTCCTCGTTCTCGAAGAGAAAGCGGGCGAGCTGGCGGGCCAGTTCCGTCTTCCCCACCCCGGTGGGCCCGAGGAAGATGAACGACCCGATCGGCCGGCGCGAGTCCTTGAGACCGGCACGCGCCCGGCGCACCGCCTGGGAGATGACCTTGACGGCGTCGTCCTGGCCAATCAGGCGGGCATGGATCTCGTCTTCCATCCGCAACAGGCGGGTAGATTCCTCCTCGACCAGCCGCGAAACCGGGACGCCGGTCCAGGAGCTGACGATCTCGGCGATGTTCTCCTCGTCGACCTCGGGAACCGTGGCGCCCAGCTTGTCGCGCCACTCCATCTCTTCCTTGACGTACTTGTCCTTGAGCTTCTTTTCCTTGTCCCGGAAGGAGGCGGCCGTCTCGTAATCCTGATTGGCGATCGCCTCTTCCTTCTTGATCTGGAGCTCGCGGATCTCCTTCTGCATGGTCTTCAGCTCGGGCGGGGTGGTGGTGAGCTTCATGCGCACCCGGGCCGAGGCCTCGTCCATCAGGTCGATGGCCTTGTCGGGCAACGAGCGATCCGAGACATAGCGGACCGAGAGCTCGGCCGCCGCCTTGATCGCCTTGTCAGTGACGGTGACCCGGTGGTGCTTCTCGTAGAGACTCTTGACGCCGTGCAGGATCGAGATGGTCTCGATCAAGGATGGCTCGTCGACGAAGACCGGCTGGAAGCGGCGCTCGAGCGCGGCGTCCTTCTCGATGTACTTGCGGTACTCGTTGAGCGTGGTGGCGCCGATGCACTGGATCTCGCCGCGCGCCAGGGCGGGCTTGAGGATGTTGGCGGCATCGATCGCGCCCTCGGCGGCGCCGGCGCCGACCAGGGTGTGGAGCTCGTCGATGAAGAGCACCACCTCGCGACTCGAGCGAATCTCATCGAGGATCTTTTTCAGGCGTTCCTCGAACTCGCCGCGGTACTTGGTTCCGGCGACCAGCGCGCCCATGTCGAGCGTCAGGACTCGCTTGCCACGGAGCGACTCGGGGATATTGCCGAGCACAATCTGCTGCGCCAGGCCCTCAGCGATGGCGGTCTTGCCGACGCCCGGCTCGCCGATCAGCGCCGGGTTGTTCTTCGTCCGGCGCGACAGGATCTGAACCACTCGCTCGATCTCGGTCTCGCGGCCGATCACCGGGTCGAGCGTGTTCTTCGCCGCCAGGTCGGTGAGGTCGCGGCAGAACTGGTCGAGCAGCGGGGTCTTGGACGGCTTCTTCGCGGTCGCCGCCTCTTCGTCGAGGCCGCTCTCGTGGAGTAGCCGGTCGATCTCGCCTCGAACCTTCTCCAGGTTGGCGCCAAGATCCTCGAGCACGTGGGCGGCGATGCCCTCGCCCTCGATCAGGAGGCCGAGCAACAGGTGCTCGGTACCGACGTAGTTGTTCCCCATCCGGCGGGCTTCCTCGAAGGAGATCTCGATGACCTTCTTCACCCGCGAGGTGGGGATGATCTGCTGGATGATGATCCGCTCGTTCCGCCCCAGCACCGACTCGATGGTGGCGCGGACCTTGTTGATTTCGACCCCGAGGTTGTTCAGCACCTTGGCGGCGAGGCCCTCGCCTTCGCGCAGCAAGCCAAGGAGCAGGTGCTCGGTGCCGATATAGGAATGGTGCGAGCGCTCGGCCTCTTCCTGGGCCAGCGTCAGGACCTTCTTCGCTCGCTCCGTAAACCGTTCAAAGGGGTACAACCACAATCCTCCGAATGACTTCTCTGTTACTTATAACGATACCCGGATTTCTCGTAAGACTTCCCATCTGGATCTGCGGATTCCTCCGCCTGGTAGAACGCTAGGGAGTTACCACGCCACGGGTTCGCTTAAACAATCGTTCTCGGAAGCATAGCGCATATTCGGCTTGAATACGTGCCCGACTCTAATAATCCCTTAGCCGTCGCAACCCCGAAAAGGACCCTATTCTTGCGGAGCGGCGCTGACCTCGGCATACACCGGCTGACGCTCCGGCTGTGGCACCCGCTCGATCTCGCCAGGATAGTCGGATACCTCCGTCTCCTCGGCGCGGCCACCGGCCGGTGGTTCCTCCACCTGCTTGAGCGACAGGCTGATCCGGCGCCGGCTACGGTCGGCCTGCAACACCCGGACCCGTAGCTTCTGGCCGACCTGGACGACGTCTTCAGTGTGCTCGACATGCTCCCAGGCCAGCTCCGAAATGTGGAGCAGGCCTTCGATGCCATCACCAATCTGGAGGAAGGCACCGTACTTCT
>VBDZ01000206.1 GCA_005881215.1 Chloroflexota bacterium
TCGATCGCTTCACGAGTGGGGGCGCCGACATCGCGCACGGCTTCGGCGGATCGCAGCTGCTGGCCTTCGCCCGAGATCCGCAGCGCGCGGCAGAGCTCCACCGGGTCCCGAACACCCGTGCCACCTGGCTGGGCTTCAACACCGTGGCCGGGAGCGGCTATGGCCCGACCGACCGGATGGCGCTCGCCCAGGCGATCGACCGGGCGCGGGTGACGGACCTCGCGCTCTTCGGGTCGATGCTCGCCGTACCGGCGACCGATCTGCTGCCGCCGGGGGTGCCCGGCCATCTCGCCCGGCAGTTGCCGGGCTACGATCCCGCGGCGGCAAAGACGGCGCTGGATGCGGCGTCCTTCCCGTCGCGGCTCGATCTCTATTTCTCGACCAATGCCACTGTCGGTCGGGTCGCCACCGATCTTCAAGATCAAATCAGCACCGCCACCGGTCGCACCGTGGTCCTCCATCCCACGGGAGATTTCTTCAATCAAGCGGCGCTCGACAAGCTGCCCTTCTTCATCGATACCTGGAGCGCGGATATTCCGTACCCATCCAGTTCAACAATCTCCGCCTCTTCGACCCCGCAATCGAGTCCGCGCTGGACCAGGGGCGGGCGGCGACCACCTGGGACGACGCGCTGAAGGCCTATCAGCAGGCGGAGATGGTCGCCCTCAGCCAAAACCGGCTGATCCCCCTGTACAGCGGGGTCGAGCCGTACCTGGTGCGCTCCGGCCTGCGCGTTCCATTCGTTGGCGGCGCCATCGCCTTCCACTGGGAGGATGTTCGTTAGCATCGAGTGATGGATCGAAGCTCGCATCGGGCGCGGGTCCTCCGCTATGGCAACGAGGCTGGTGCCAGGGTCGACGACCAGCTGGCCGGGGAAGAGCCGCTGGAAATCCGGATCAATGGCGCGCCGCTCACCGTGATGATGCGGACTCCGGGGTATGAGCCCGAGCTGGCGCTCGGCTTTCTTTTCGGGGAGGGAATCATTCGGGCAGCGGACGACGTCGCCGCGCTGCGCCCCGTACCGAACGGCGAACACCCCGACCTGGAGAACATCCTCGATATTGAGCTCCGTGCCTCGGCGCCAGGGGTCGACCAACGCTGGCAGCGGAACTTCCTTTCGGCGACGAGCTGCGGCCTCTGCGGGGTGAGCACGATCGAGGCCATCCACCAGGCCGCGCCCCCCTTGCCCGAGAGCGACCTCCGGGTCGACCCCGAGGTGATCTACGGGCTCGACGCCCGCCTGCGAGCAGAGCAGGCGGTCTTTGCCCGCACCGGCGGACTGCACGCCGCCGGGCTGTTCACGGCAGAAGGAGAACCGGTCGTTGTGCGCGAAGACATCGGCCGCCACAACGCGGTCGACAAGGCGATCGGCCACGCGCTCGAGCGCGGGCTGGTCCCGCTGGCGCGCCACATCCTGATGGTCAGCGGGCGCACCTCCTTCGAGATCGTGCAGAAGGCACTCCAGGCGCGGATCCCGGTACTGGTGGCGGTGTCGGCGCCCTCCAGCCTTGCCCGCGACCTGGCGCAGGCTTCGAACCAGACCCTGATCGGCTTCCTGCGGGGCCGCAGCTTGAACGTCTACAGCGGCCGGCAGCGCATCCGCTAAGGATTTCCCTCCCCCGCTTGCGGGGGAGGGTCAGGGTGGGGGCCGTCGCGAAACGCCCTGCACCGTCTCCTGGCCGGCGGCTCTTGCGCGTGGATCGCGTGTTTCGCCATGCTGGAAGCACCCCACAGCCAGGAGGCGATGATGGCATCAACGAAGCAGCGGGCCGCGGCCCGGAAGAACATCAAGAAAGCAGTCGCGGCATCGAAAAAAAAGCGAACGATCGCTCATCTGCCCAAAAAGACCCGCACCGCTCTGGGCAAGCAGGCGAACAAGGTCAAGCGCCAGAGGGCGGCAGGCAGGTAAGTTACGCGGCGAGCTCGGGCATGATCCGCTCGACGAATTCCTCGAGGCGGCCCTTGCCTTCTGACGGCCATTCCGCGATCAGGTAGCCGAAGCCCGCGTCGCGCAGCTGCGCGGCCCGTCGCTGTACCTGATCCCACGGTCGCGACAGCGAAAGTGAGGCCGACCGGAGGATGCGCCTTGGATCGCGTCCCGTCTTTTCTGCGAGTTGATCGAGCAACCGGGACTTGGCGGCCATCGTCTGCTCCGACCCGAATGCATGCCACGCATCGGCCTGGCGGGCCACGATAGGCAGCATCAGCTGCTCGCCGCCGGCGCCGATCCAGATCGGCGGATGGGGTTTCTGTACCGGCCGCGGATGGTAGCTTGCCTCGTGCAACTGGTAGTGGCGGCCGTCAAACGTTGCCCGGTCTTTCGTCATCAGCAATCGCATCACCTGCACGCCTTCTTCGAGCCGTTCCGCTCGCTCCTTGATCGGTGGGAACGGGATCCCGAGTTCTTCGTGCTCGGGTTGGTGCCAGGCGGCGCCCATTCCGAGCTCCAGCCGCCCTTGCGCGATGTGGTCGACCGTGATTGCCTCGGTGGCGAGGATCGAGGGATGCCGGTAGGTGATGCCGGTGACCAGCACCCCAAGCCGGATCCGGGATGTCAACGCCGCCAGGCCGGCGAGCGCCGTCCAGCCTTCGAGACACGGTCCGTTCGGGTCGCCGTAGAGCGGGTTGAAATGATCGAAGACCCAGGCGCCGTCGAAGCCCGCCTTCTCCGCGAATTGCACTCTCGCGACGAGTTCGGACCAGGTGAGTTGATGTTGGGCGACATCTAGACCTACTCGCATGGTCTCTGCCACAATACAAGGCGATTGCCGCCGCGGCTTAACTGAACGTTCATTTGGCTTTCGCCAAAGCTTTCCGTAGGACGACCAGAGTCGACAGGGGAACGACGACTAGGGAAGGAGGGAACATGAACCTACGCCCTGCATTCGGACGCTCGATTGCCCGACTGCTGGCGCTGGCACTGCTGCCGGCGAGTGTGGCCGGAATTACCGCCGTCAGCGCATCCGCCGGTAAGGCCGGGGCCGCCACGGCTGGATGTCATCTCACTGGCTCCGTCAAGCACGTCATCTATTTGGTTTTCGACAACACCCACTTCATGCGGGATAACGCGAGCGTTAAGTCCGACTTGGAGCAAATGCCCCACCTTCTCAACTTCCTTACGTCGAACGGTACCTTGATGACGAATGACCACACGGTCCTGATCTCCCACACCGCTGGCGGTATCCTGTCGAGCCTTACCGGCTTGTATCCCGACCGGCAGGGTCAGACGGTATCCAACAGCTACTTCTACTACCCACCCTCGAAGATCCCGCAGTTCAGTACGTCTTTTAAGTACTGGACCGATCTGGTCGACGATTCGACTGGAGCCAACGACCCGTTACCCAACATGGTCTTTGATGGGCAGAAGAACACGCCGGCGCCTTGGGTGCCCTTCACCCGGGCGGGGTGCGATTTCGGCGGGGTCTCGACGGCCAACATTGAGCTCGAGAACATTGGGACTGGCCCATTCGGCGATATGAGCGAGGCCTTCGGAACCGGCTCGCCCGAGTGGACCGACGCGAACGTCTCGATGGCGGCACCCTCCGGAACGGCGGCCCGTGCGAAGGCTTTCACTGACTACGTCGGAATCGCCATTCACTGCGCTCAAGGCGGCGGCATCTGCACCTCGAACGCAGCGAATACAACAAACTCGAGGCTCGACAAGCTTCCCGACGAGCCGGGTGGCTATCTCGGCTACCACGCGCTCTACGGCGCCAAATATGTCAACCAGGCGATCAGGCCTGGCGTTCCTGCGCAGCCCAACAACAATGTCTGCGTAAACGACACGAGCGGTGCTCCGGTCACCGACCCCTTCGGTCGCTGCGGTTTCCCGGGATTCGACTGGGCCCTTGCCAAGAACACCCTCGGATATGTCGCCCAGATGCAGGAAGCCGGCGTGCCGGTGACCTACGCCTACATCTCCGACGCTCATGACAACCACACGTCGTCGTTTCCCGCGCCGTTCAATCCCAACTTTCCGCGTGCCTCCGGGCCAGGGGAGGCCGACTATCAAGCGCAGCTCAAGGCCTATGACGATGCGTTCGCCACCTTCTTCGGCCGTCTGGCCAACGATGGCATCACCAAGGACAACACACTCTTCGTCGTGACGGCAGACGAGGGTGACCACTACGCCGGTGGTGGCGGAATCTCGCAACCCGACGGGTCGCTTGCGTACGCGCACACGAATTGCTCATGGACTACGACACCGGCTTGCCCACCGAACCAGGTTGGCGAAGTCAACCTCAACATCACGGCGAAACTACCAGCAGGTACTCCGACGTTCCAGCTTCATCGGGATTCGGCGCCAGCGTTCTGGGTGAATGGCATGCCGGATCGCACCGACCCGACTCTGAGGAAGATGGAGCGGGACGTGGGTGCTTTGAACCAAATCGACCCCTACGTCAGCGCCAGCCCAACACCGGTCTTCGTCTCAATGGCGGACAGCGTCGGCGAAAAAGCGCTGCACATGGTCAACAATGATCCGGCCCGAACGCCCAGCTTCACGGCATTCGGCAATCCCGACTACTTCGTCAGGGAGAACAGCACCACCTGCGGTAGCAACCCCTGCATCGACTATCACTTCGCCTGGAGCCACGGCGACATCCAGCCGGAGATTGCCACGAATTGGCTCGGTCTGGTTGGACCAGGCGTAAAAAAGCTGGGCATCGACTCGGCGACCTGGACGGATCACACCAATGTCCGGGCAACAACTTTGGTACTGGCCGGCCTCAAGGACGACTACGTCAACGACGGGCGCGCGCTGATCGAGGCCATCGAGACAAAGGCGCTGCCGCAAAGCCTGATCGCGCATCGCGCGACCCTCCTCAGGCTGGTCAATGCCTATGCGCAGGTCAACGCGGCCTTCGGACAGTTCGGAATGGACCTGCTGACCGCGTCGACCAAAGCGGTGAAGAGTACAAACGAGACCCGATACGAGTCAATGGAGACTTCGATCGGCGACCTGACAATGCAGCGCGACAATCTTGCCGAACAGATCAAAGTCGCGCTCAACGCGGCGGCGTTTAACGGGAAGGC
>VBDZ01000207.1 GCA_005881215.1 Chloroflexota bacterium
CTTCGCGCATGGCGCGACCTCCCTCGAGACCGGCGAACGGAATCGTCAGCGACAGGTCCATGTAGACGTCGGGGAACACCGAGCAGAGATAATCGGCCTCGCGGTGATAGGGGTAGCAGTGCAGCAACGTGACGCGAAGGCCGCGATAGCTTGGTTCGGTAAAGAGCGGTCGCAGGCCGAGCGGCGAGGCTTCGGCGAGGTCTTCGTCGGGATCGCCGAACCCGCAGTGGACCTGGAGCGGCACGTCGAGCTCGCGACACTCCTCCGCCGCCTCGAAAAGCAGGGCGTGGCACAGGGCGCTACCGGAAAGACGCGGGCGCAGCCCGCTCTCGGCGCGGACCCGGGTCGCGCTGAAGGCGACTCCCAGGGCATCGGTGTCCACCGGTTGGAGCTTGAGGGTCGCGCGGTAGGCGCAGATGGTTTTCACGCCGACGGCGCCCCGCTCGATCGCAGCGCGCAGCGCGGCCCGAACCGCAGCGAACCATTCGCGCGGGTCGTCGGCGCCCTCGATCAGGCTCTCGGCGAGAGTCTCAAGCCGGACGATCTCGCGCTGCGGGATCCCGGTGGCCCGCTCCTGCTCCGGCAAGGTCAACGTGTCAGGGCCGGCGAAGCCGGTGTCGACCAGCATGGTCCCGGTCACGGTTCGCCGCAGCAGCCGTTTCGCGTAGCCGTTTGCGTCGGCGCCATTGCGGTAGGCAAGTACGGCGTCCTCGGTCGCCTCGCACTCGAGCTCGCCGGCAATTCGGCGGATGGCGTCCCGGTAAGCGACCGAGTGGACGACATCGCGCTCGGCCAGCTGAGGATCGAGCGCTTCGGTGAAGGCGGTGCGCAGCTCGAGGGGCGACAGCTGAAAGGGCCAGCGCCGCAATGGATGGCAGTGATGGTCGATCGCGGGCTGGTCAGCCCACGCCTCGAGCAGCTCGGCGGCGACGTCAGTATTTATAGATGTGCTGTCGGAACTCGAAGGCCTCGTCGGCATTCGCGAAGGCGTCGACGTCGAGCTCCTTGACCGCGATATAGGAGATGGCCAGCCGCTCTCCCATGGCCTTGAGCAAGGTGTCATCCTGCTTGAGGTTCTGAATGGCGGCCTTGAGACTCGTGGGCAGCCGGTCGGCGCCGATCTTCGCGCGCTCGCTCTCGTCGAGCGTGTGCGGATCGACGGTAACGGCGGGCGGCAGCGTCAACTTCCGCTCGACGCCGTCGAGGCCGGCGGCGATGACCCCCGCCAGGGAGACGTATGGGTTGGCACTGGAGTCCGAGGACTTGAGCTCGACGTTGACCGATTCCGCCTCGTGGCCTTTGAACGGCGAGGCGACGCGGAGCGCGCCCTCGCGGTTGTCCGGTCCCCAGGCCCGATAGGCCGACGCCCACATCTGCGGCTGCAGCCGCCGGTAGGAATTGACCGAGGCGCAGGTGAGTGCGACCAGCGCCGGGAGGTGGTCGAGGATGCCGGCCATGAACTGCCGCCCCAAGGTTGAGAGGTTGTACTCGCCTTTGGCGTCGTAGAACCGGTTCACCGTCTGGTCGCGGTTCCATCCGGAGAAGTGCAGATGGCAGCCGTTGCCCGCCTGGTCGACCCAGGGCTTCGGCGCGAAGGAGGCGTATAGCCCGCGATTGAGGGCCACGCCTCGGACCGTTTCGCGGTAAAGGATGTGGTGGTCGGCAGCCTGCAACGCCGGGGCATAGCGAATCGAGAGTTCCTGCTGGCCCCAGCCGAGCTCGGCATAGTACTGCTCGACGACCATGCCCTGTGACTCGAGTGCGGCGACGATCTCGTCGATCACCGGCGCGGCGATGTTCATGCCGGTCGACGTGAAGCAGCCGCTGTCATCGATGGGGACGAACTGCTCGCCTTCTTTGCGCGCCAGCGACCATTCGGGCTCGAACGCGGCGAGCAGCGCCAGGTCGTGTTGCTCGGCGGCCCGCACGACCATTCGCTTGAGGAAGGCGCGGCCGTCGGCGGCGTAGGGCTTGCCGTCGAGCGTCTGCATGTCGACCAGCACAGTCCCCGTGTGCGGGGCATAGGGTGCGATCGTGAACGTGGTCGGATCGGGCACCAGCCGAATTTCCCCTACCGGGCCCATGCCGTCGACGCTCGCCAGGTGGTCGAGCATGGTGAAGGCCTGCATCGCCAGGGTCAGACCGATGCCCGACTCGAGGCGGTCGCTGAGGCCGGACATTCCCGAGCTCTTACCGCGGATGATGCCGTCGTTGTCGCAGTAGAGGAAGCGCACGAGGCGGAGGCCGGCCGCCTCCGCCTTCGCGACAATCTCCTGACGCTTGACGTCGAGGTCGATGGTGGTCGAGCTGTCGGTCACCGCGGTCGCCATCAAATCACGCTCAGCTTCGCGAGCCGGCACCCGTGGCGGCGGCGACCGCGCGCCGCGCGGTATTCAGCCCGAGCAGGTAGACGACGACCGCCACCGCGAGCGATGCAATGCCGACGCTGCCAACGATCAAGATCCAGGGGCCGTTGTCGATGACGGCCGGGTTCCAGGACCCCTGCAGGTGGCCAGTGAAGATCCAGCCGCCAGTCAGGGTCACCAGCACGCCGACCGCGCTGGCGATCGCACCGGCGATCGACGCCGCCCAGAACACGCCAACGGGAACGAGCTGTTCGCGCTTGAACTCCTCTGGATACTTCGAGCGGATGACCAGGACGTCGGTGAAGAGGAACACCATCGACAGGCACCAGATCACCGTGACCGCTGCTTGCAGGGCGATGTAGATTCCGACCGAGATGTTGGTGTTACCGCCGAAGAGAAAGTAGGCGATCGCCGTGATGATCGTGGTGATCACCGCCTGAACCAGTACGGCATTCTGCGGCACTTTGTTGCGGTTGACACGGCCGATGAAGGCCGGCAACCGGCGGTCGAGCCCACTGACGAAGAGCAGGCGGGCGAAGGAGTAGTTGTAGACGGTGGTGTTGAAGATGAAGAAGGCGACCATCACCAGCGTTACGACCCCGGCCAGGAAGGCGCCGAGCGAAGTCTGGACCGCGCTCAGGATGGCCGTGGTCGAGTTGACGCCCTTCACTGGTACGGTGACCATGGCGCCGAACGTCAGCACCAGGTAGCCGACCATGACCACGATCGAGCCCCAGACCAGGTAGCTGGTGATCGCCTTGCGGTCACGGATTTCCACCCCCATATTCAGGGGCACCTCGATGCCGAGCAGGGCGAGGATCACGAGACCATAAAAGGTGGCGTTCCCGGAGTTGAGGCCGAACGCACTCCGCGAGAAGTCGTTGGCCGCGGGATGGCCGCCCAGCAACCAGGCGAGGCCGGCGAGGCCGACCGTGAGGATGGCGGCGCCGTAGATGACGAAGACACCGTTTACCAGGTTCTGTGTGACGCGGAAGCGGAGGATCGATAGCGCGGATGAGAACCAGATGACCGCCAGGATGATGATCCCCTGCTGCCACAGCGCGCCCAACGGATTGACGACGTTGAAGGGCGGCAGCGTCAGGAAGAACTGGAGCAGGTTGACCACCAATACGGCGGTCGCCACCATCACCAGCGTGCCCGGCCACCAGGCGCAGAAGCCGGCGAAGAAGCCCCAGAAGGAGCCGAGCGCCTTGTTGGTCCAGACGTAGATCGACCCTTCTCCGGGGAACATGAGGCCGAGCTGGCCGGTGACGATCGCGCCGGGGATGAGGAAGGTGACGAAGCCGAGGATCCAATAGACAAACGCCGAGGCGCCGGCCGGTTGGACGACCGAGCCCTGAACGGCGAACAGAACGATGGCGACGAAGATCGCGATCATGTCGAATCGGCCCAACACCTTGGGCAGGATGCCGGGGGCGATCCGCTCGGAGAGCAGCTCGCCGGATTTCGGGGGCGCGCCAACGGTCGTGGTGCTGGTTGCCATATCCCCTCCTTAGGGCGGCGGTTTATAGGTTGTGAACAAATGTCTACATTGCCGGACTCAGGGTGTCAAGGATCCTCTGCTCCAGACCACCGGAGAAGGGCCGGGCACAATATCTAGGGCCCATTTTTCTATGCGGCCACAAGCCCACAAGATTTAGTCCGAATTTGTTGACAGGCACCTGTCGCAGTGGTAGCGTTCGGCCTGCGGGTGGCACAAAGTGGGGAAAAGTGGGGAGAGTGAGACGGCCAGTGGCCGCGCCTGATGTTCCTGGGAACGTACCGGCACTCGGTCGATACCAAGGGACGCGTCGCGATCCCCGCCCGCTTCCGCGAGCAGCTGCCGAGTGGCACCGTGATTTCCAAGGGCGCGGAGGGCTGCCTGCAGGTCTATCCCCCGACGGAGTGGGCGCAGGAGCAGGGCTTGCGGCTCGGCTCGACCACGCCGGCGGAGGAGCGGCGGCTCGCCCGCATGATGTTCGGCGCCGCCCGCGAGTGCGAGTTCGACGCCCAGGGACGAATCGTCCTGTCGGCCGACCAGCGGCAGTACGCGGGCATCACCGCGACCGCCTGGATCGTTGGCGTCAACAACCTGATCGAGATCTGGAACGACGAGCAGTGGCGGCGGATCGGCGACGCGACGCCGGAAGAATACACGCGCATTCAGGACCAGGTGGCCGAGCGGCGACGTGCCCAACGAACGTGACCGAGGCGGCCGCCCTCGACTCGATCGACCGTCCGGAACGTCCGGACACCGACCCGTACTTTTACAAGACGTTATAACGAGCCTTCAACCAGCCCCCGGGCAGGCGTTCATCGACGCCACCCTCGGCGGCGGTGGCTACGCGCGGGCGCTGATCGAGCGCCTGCGACCGGGCGGCGTGCTGCTCGGCCTTGATCGCGATGCTTCTGCCCTCGAGCGATTCGCCCGGGAACCGGTGCCTTCCGACATCATCGTGATGCTGGAGCACACCAACTTCGCGCAGCTCGATCGGGCGGCCGAGCGAATCGGCCGCCCACCACAGGGTGTCGTCTTCGATCTCGGCCTTTCCTCGCTGCAGCTCGACGACCCGGAGCGGGGTTTCAGTTTCCAGGCGGACGGACCGCTCGACATGCGCCTGGATCGCAGCGAACCGTGGACCGCCGCCGACCTGCTCAACCGCGAATCGGAGAGCGAGTTGCGGCGGATCCTCAAGGACTACGGCCAGGAGCGGTGGGCGGCGCGGATCGCGCAGCGGATTGTGGAGCGGCGCCGGCGCGAGCCGTTCAAAACCACCAGGGACCTGGTCGACGTGGTGGCCGGGGCCATCCCGCGGGGAGCCTGGCCACGTGACATTCACGTCGCGACCCGCAGCTTCCAGGCCTTCCGGATCGCGGTCAACCGCGAGCTGGAAGCGATCGAAAAAGGGTTGAAGGCAGCCATCAAAGTGCTTGCAAGCGGTGGGCGCGTAGGGGTCGTCTCTTTCCACTCCCTTGAGGACAAGATTGCAAAGAACCTATTCAACGTCGAAGCAACTGACTGTATCTGTCCGCCCCAAGCGCCCGTCTGCATCTGTGGGCACCAGCGTTCGGTGCGCGTCGTGACGCGCAAGCCGATCACTCCCTCGGAAGCCGAGGTGCGGGAGAACCCCCGCTCCCGGTCAGCGAAATTGCGAGTCGCGGAGAAACTATGAACCCCGTCCATGTCCTTCCACAAGTCAATACCTGAGCGGCCGCATGGTAGAACCCCTCCCTCCTGGGCATCTATTAGTATTGCGGCCCCGCCGGCCCGATCCGACCCCTCCGGCGCGCGCGTTCCCCCCTTCGCGCGCGCGCCGGAGTCGCGGCCGGCCTTCCATCTCGCCGCTGGTCGGGGCGGTGGTG
>VBDZ01000127.1 GCA_005881215.1 Chloroflexota bacterium
TCCGCCAGCATGAACTGGATCCCCTGGAACTCCGCGATCGGCTTGCCAAACTGTCGCCGGTCGCGGGCATACCGGCGGGCCAGGTCGAAGGCGCCTTCGGCGAGCCCCAACGCCTGGGCGGCGATCCCGGGCCGGGAATGATCCAGCACCCGCATCGCCAGCTTGAAGCCTTGGCCCTCGTCGCCCAGCCGGTTGGCCGCCGGCACCGCGACGTCCTCGAAGAAGAGCTGCGCGGTGGGCGAGCCGCGGATGCCGAGCTTGCGCTCCAGCTTGCCAACCTTGAAACCCGGCATGGTCTTCTCCACGATGAAGGCCGAGATGTTTTTAGCCGGCGTGTCGCCGTCCTGGTCGGTGCGAGCGAAGACCACCAGCGTATCGGCCACGCTTCCGCCGGTAATGAAGGTCTTGGAGCCGTTGAGCACGTAGGTGTCGCCGTGCTTAATGGCGCGGGTCCGCATCCCGCCCGCGTCCGACCCGGACCCGGGCTCGGTCAGCGCGTAGGCTGCCAGCTGCTCCCCGCGGGCGAGCGGCGGCAGGTACTTGCGTTTCTGCGACTCGGTGCCCGACAGCCAGATCGGCAGGCTGCCGAGCGACTGGACGCTGAGGATGAGCGACGAGGTCACACAGAATTTGCTGATCTCTTCCACCGCAATGATCAGCGTCAGGGCGCTGCCGCTGACCCCGCCGTACTCCGGGGTGAACGGAATCGCCAGGATGTCGTGTTTGGCGAAGAGGTCCTTGATGTCCCAGGGAAACTCACCGGACTCGTCAATCTCCGGAGCCCGCGGCTCGACCCGTTCCAGGCAGAGATCGTGGACCATCTCCTGTATCTGCCGCTGCTCGTCGTTGAGCTGGAAGTCCATCAGGCCGGCATCAGTTCGCGGGCGATCACGACCCGCTGCACCTGGTTGGTGCCTTCGTAGATCTGGCACGCCTTCGCGTCGCGGACCCGGCGCGCCATCGGATAGTCCTCGAGGTAGCCATACCCGCCAAAGACCTGGAGGGCGTCGAGCGTGATCTCCATCGCCGCGTCGGTCGCAAACAGCTTGGCCATCGAGGCCGCTTTGGTGAATGGTTGGCCGGCATCGCAGAGGGCGGCCGCCTTCCAGGTCATCCAGCGGGCGGCGGATACCTTGACGGTCATATCGGCGATCTTGTTCTGGATGGTCTGCAGCTCGGCGATCGGCTTGCCGAACTGTTTACGTTCCTTCGCGTAGGCGATGGCGTCATCGAGCGCGCCCTGGGCCAGGCCGACCGCCTGGGCGCTGATGCCGATCCGGCCGCTGTCCAGGGCCCGCATGGCGATCCGAAATCCCTCACCTTCATTGCCGAGGCGATCGGTTTCGTCGACGGCGCAATCTTCGAGATGCACTTCCGCAATCGCCGACCCGTTCAACCCCATCTTCTTTAACTTCGGCCCAACCTTGAGCCCGGGGTTGTCGCCGCCGACCAGGAAGGTGGTAATCCCCTCGGCACCGGATCCCGGATGGGTGGTCGCCATCACCACGTAGAGCTGGGCCTCGCCGGCATTCGTGATGAAGATCTTCGTGCCGCGCAGGACATACTTCCCGTTCTGATGGGTGGCGATGGTCTTGAGGTGAGCCGCGTCGGAGCCCGCCTCGGGCTCGGTGAGCGCGAAGGCGGCGAGCTTCTTTCCATTCGCGAGGTCGGGCAACCAGCGGCGCTTCTGCTCCTCGTTGCCAAAGAGGACGATCGGCTCCGTGCCGACCGAGCCGTGCACGTCCAGGATGCCGGCGGTACTGGCGCTGTAGCGCGCCACTTCCTCGACGAAGACCGCAAAGGCCACGTGACCGAGTCCCGCGCCGCTGTAGGCTTCGGGGACGAGGATCCCGAGCAATCCGAGCTGCGCGGCTTTCGCGACCAGATCGCGAGGAAAATCATCGGTGTGATCGATCGCCGCCGCACGCGGCTTGATCTCGCGCTCAGCGAACTCCCGCACCAGTCGACGAATCTCCTGCTGCTCCGGACTCAGCGAGAGGTCCATGTCCTCAGGTGCTGGGAACGCGAATGATGGTGGCTTCTCCCTGCGCCATCCCGGAGCAGATCCCGGCCGCGCCGTAGCCACCGCCACGGCGGCGCAGCTCGTAGGCCAGGTGCATCAGGATCCGCGCCCCCGAGGCGCCGATCGGATGACCGACCGCCAGCGCCCCGCCGTCGACATTGACCCGTTGCTCATCGATGCCAAGCAGGTCCATGGCGGTGCAGGCCACCGCGGCGAACGCCTCGTTGATCTCGAACAGGTTCATGTCCGAGACCCGCGACCCGAGCTTTTTCAGGGCCGCCTGGATGGCCGACGCCGGCACCGTCGCCAGGTAGGGGGTGTCCGCCGCCGATTCTCCGTAGGCCAGCCACTCGGCGAGCACCGGGAGCCCTCGGCGCTTTGCCTGCGCGCCGCTCATCACCAGCAGCGCCGCCGCGCCATCGTTGACGCCGGGCGCATTGCCCGCGGTGATGGTGCCGTCGGGCTTGAAGACCGGCTTCAGGCGGGCCAGTCCCTCGAGGCTCGTGTCCGGTCGCGGTTGCTCGTCGGCCGAGATTGTGGTCGTCCCTTTCGAATTCGCGACCGCAACCGGGACGAGCTCGTCGTTGAAGCGGCCGGCCTTGAGCGCCGCGGCATAGCGCTGCTGGCTGCCGAAGGCGTAGGCATCCTGGCGCTCGCGCGAGACCTCGAATTCTTTCGCCACATCGCTGCCCTCGACCGCCATGTGGCAACCGTTCGCCGGATCGGTGAGCCCGTCGCGAACCATGCTGTCGACCAGCGGCCCATCCCCAAGCCGGTAGCCGAAGCGCGCTTTCTCCAGCAGGTAGGGAGCCAGGCTCATGTTCTCCATCCCGCCGGCGACCACCACCTCCGCGTCGCCATTGCGAATCAGCAGGGCCGCCAGGTTCAGCGCCTTGAGCGATGAGGCACAAACCTTGTTGATGCTCAGCGCCGGTACGCTGGTCGGGAGCCCGGCCTTGATGGCGGCCTGCCGCGCCGGGATCTGGCCCATGCCGGCAGTGATGACGGTCCCCATGATCACCTGGTCGACCTCGCCACCGTCGATGTGGCCCCGGTCGAGCACTTCCTTGATGACGACCGCCCCGAGGTCGGGCGCCGCGAGCGCCGAGAGGCCGCCCCCGAGCTTGCCAAATGGGGTGCGGGCGGCCGCGACCAGCACGACGTCCTCCACGAATTCATTCTAGGGGCGCTTCATATACTTGCCTGCGTGGAGTTGAAGCACCTCCTCTACGCTCGGCGCGACGCCGTCGCCACGGTGACGATCAACCGCCCCGATGCCCGCAACGCCCTCAGCCACGACGTGGTGGTCGAGCTGCGCGCCGCCCTGCAGGAAGCCAAGCGCGACGCCGCGGTGCGTGTCATCGTGCTCACCGGCGCCGGCCCGCTCTTCTGCGCCGGCGCTGACCTGAACAGCTTTCGCAGCGAGCAGCCCGAGCTCGACCGCTATTTCCAGCGGCGGCAGCTGGCGGACCTCTTCGTGGATATGACCGAGCTCGGCAAGCCCACCGTGGCCCGGGTCAACGGACACGCCCTGGCCGGGGGATTCGGGCTGGTCGCCGCCTGCGATCTGGCGATCGCGGTCAGCGAGGCCCAATTCGGGATGCCCGAGGTCAATGTCGGGGTCTTCCCGATGATGATCATGGCCATCGTCTTTCGCAACCTGCCGCGAAAGGCGGCGATGGAATTGATGCTCACCGGCAAACGTATCGATGCCGCGGAGGCGGCCCGGCTGGGGTTGATCAACCGGCACGTCGCCGGCGATCGGCTGGATGCGGAGGTCGATGCGCTGGCGGCGGAGCTCGCGCGGAAGAGCCCCATCGGTATGAAGCTCGGCCTCGAGGCCTTCTACAAGATGCAGGACATGAGCTTTCCCTCCGCCATCGCCTACCTGCAGGACCAGCTGGCGTTGCTCAGCCTGAGCGATGACCTGAAAGAAGGGGTCACCGCCTTCTTCGAGAAGCGCGAACCGCGATTCACCGGCCGATGACCCGGCCATCGGTCGATTGGGTCGAGGTCGGACCCCGCGACGGGCTGCAAAGCTGGCCGAGCGTGGTCGCGACGCCGGTGAAGGTCGGCCTGGTCACCGGTCTGCTCGAATGCGGCTTTCGGCGCGTCGAAGCCACCTCGATGGTTCACCCCAAGTGGGTCCCCCAACTCGCCGATGCTGAAGCCGTGCTCGAGGCGCTCCAGGACCGGATCGCGAACCTGCGGGTCCTGGTCCCCAATCGTCGTGGGCTGGAACGCGCCCAGCAGGAAGGCGTGCGCAACGTTGCCGTGACCGTGGCGGCGACCGACGGCTACAACCAGCACAACCTCAATCGCTCGGTCAAGGAGACGCTCGCCGAGATCGAGGAACTCGCCGGCCTGGCCGGTCGCGACGGGATCGAGGTCGATGCCAGTGTCAGCGTGGCGTTTGGTTGTCCGTATGAGGGCCCGGTGTCGCCGGAGCGGGTCGCCGAGGTGGCGAGAGCGCTGGCCGATGCCGGCATCCAGGAGATTGCGTTAGCGGACACCATCGGGGTTGCCAACCCGGCGCAGGTCGAAACCCTCTTCGCCGCGATGAAGGACGCCCTGCCCACGACGCGCTGGGGAGCGCATTTCCATGACAGCCGCGGGGTGGCGATGGCCAACCTGCTTTCGGCGCTGGAGACCGGCGTCAACCTGTTCGAGGGTTCCGTCGGTGGGATCGGCGGCAGCCCGTTCGCGCCCGGCGCGGCCGGCAACCTCTGCAGCGAGGACGCGCTCGCCATGCTGGCGTCGATGGGGATCGAAACCGGCATCGACGTCGATCACCTGATCGAGGTGGCCCGCAGTCTCGAGCGGACGCTCGGGGCACGGCTCCCCGGCAAAGTGCACGCGATTCAAGCGTCCGCGACCGGGACCGTCTCCGCATGAGTGCCACGAACCCCAAGAAGGAGCCGGCGGGCGACGATTTGAAGGCACGCTCGGACGCCGCCCGGGCCGGCGGTTCGGCGAAATACGCCGAGAAGCTGCGGCAGGAACACAAGCTCCCGGTGCGGCGCCGGCTGGAGCTCCTCCTCGATCCGGACTTCCTTGTGGAAGACGGACTGCTGGCGCACAGCGATGAGCCAGGATATGGCGCCGACGGCGTGGTCACCGTGGTCGGAAAGATCGAGGGCCGTCCGGTCTGCGTCATGGCCAACGATCCCACCGTGAAGGCCGGATCCTGGGGACCCCGCACCGTGGAAAAGATCATTCGGATCCAGGAGATGGCAGAGCGGCTGGGCGTGCCGATCTTTTACCTGGTCGATTCCGCCGGGGCCCGGATCACCGACCAGGTGGAGATGTTCCCCGGCAGGCGACATGCCGGCCGCATTTTCTTCAAGGAGGTGCAGCTTTCCGGCGTGGTGCCGCAAATCTGCCTGCTGTTCGGCCCCTCGGCCGCCGGCGGCGCCTACATTCCCGCCTTCTGCGACATCACGATCATGGTCGAGGGGAACGCCAGCATGTACCTCGGGTCACCGCGGATGGCCGAGATGGTGATCGGCGAGAAGGTGACGCTGGAGGAAATGGGTGGCGCACGGATGCACGCCACCGTGAGTGGCTGCGGCGACCTGCTGGTGGCCACGGAAGAAGAAGCGATCGAAGCCGGCCGCCGTTTCCTTGGATACGTCCCGCAGAACTGGCAGGAGACGCCATCCCCTCGGCCTGCCGTCGAGGCCCGGCCATCGGTGCCCCTGGATACCCTCGTCCCCGAGGACGAAGGGCGGGCGTTCAATATGCAGCAGCTGGTCGACGGGGTGATCGACGGCGGTAGCTTCTTCGAGATCAAGCAGCTCTACGCCAAGGAGATCATCTGCGGGCTCGCCCGCATCGACGGTCGGGTGGTCGGCGTGGTCGCCAACCAACCGATGCACAAAGGCGGCATCCTGTTCGTGGACTCGGCCGACAAGGCGGCGCGATTCATCTGGCTCTGCGATGCCTTCAACATTCCACTCCTGTTTCTGGCGGACGTGCCAGGGTTCATGATCGGGACGGCCGTGGAGCGCCAGGGCATCATCCGCCACGGCGCCAAGATGATCGCCGCCGTCGCCGAATCGACGGTGCCCAAGATCTCCGTCATCGTGCGTAAGGCGTACGGCGCGGGCCTCTACGCGATGGCCGGCCCCGCCTACGAGCCGAACGCAACGCTGGCCCTTCCCACCGCGATGATCGGCGTCATGGGGCCGAGTGCCGCGGTCAACGCGGTCTTTTACAACAAGATCCAGGAGCTGCCCGAGGCCGAGCGTCCGGCCTACGTGAAGAAGCTGCAGGAGGAGTATCGGGAAGACATCGACCTCTACCGGCTGGCCTCGGACCTGATCGTCGACGCGGTGCTGGCACCGACCGAACTGCGAGCCGAGCTGGTCAACCGGTTCGCGGCGTATGCGACGAGCCAGCGCCCGCGGGTCAACCGCAAACACGGGGTCTTCCCCGTCTAGGGCACCGCGCTTCGCGATTCGGGGTGATCCTTAGGGATCAGGATCAGCGCCGCTACCGCGGCGAGAGCACTGACGGCGGCGCCGAGCAGCAGCGGCAAGGCGATCGAACCCTCGAGGAGCGGACCGGACAGCGCGGATCCGATCGGCTGCCCGGCAAAGTTCAGGCTCATCGACACCGCAAAGGCGCGCCCGAACCAGGAGGGGTCGGTCCGCCGCTGGCGCAGGGCAAAGATCCCCACGTTGATGGCGGAGCCGGCCAGGCCCGCGATCACCCCGATCGCGAACACCAACGGCAGGCTGGTTGCCAACGCCAGCAGGCCAAGGGCTGGAACCTGGATCGCGATGCAGCCCGCGATCAAGAGGCGTTCCCGCCCCTCGGTATTGAGGCGGCCAATCAGCAAACCCGACACCAGGCCGGCCAGGCCGAAGACCGCGAAGACCTGACCCACCGTCGCCGCGCTCCCGTGCAATTGCCGCAGGACGAGCACGGGTATGCCGACGGGCAGAACGCCAAACCCGAGGTTGGCGAGGAACAAGGTGATCGCCAGGCCGCGCAAGCTTCGATGCTGGACGACGTACCGCAACGCCGCCCACGCGTCACCGGCCAGCGAGCTCACGGCGGCGACCCGCGCGATCGGTTCGGCTACTCCAACCAGCGAGAGCGCGGCAAGCGCCGCCACCCCCGCGATGGCGAGCAATCCAGCCTCGGGTCCGAATCTCGCCACCACCAGGCCGGCGGTCGCGGGACCAATGATGGCCATCAGCGAATAGCTGCTGGTGTCGAGCCCATTGGCGCGGTCCCACAGGGTCCGGGGCAGCATCAGCGGGAAGAGCGAGCGGGCGCCGGTGATGCTCATGATGTTGCTCACGGCGAGGACAGCGACCAGCGCTAGCAGTAGCGGGGGCGGCAACCGATGGTTGACCGAGAGGACCACCATGGTCGTCATCAGCGCCGCCGTCACGGCGTAGTCGATAACCATCAGCCGGACCCGTCCCTGGCGGTCGAGCAAGGCACCCACGACCGGACTCAGGGCGAGCCCAGGCAGGATGGCGAGCAGCACGGTCAAGCCCGCCAGACTGGCCGACCGATATCGCTGCAGCACAAAAAGCACCAGGACGATCTCCCACATCTGCCCGCCCAGCCGCGCCAGCAATGTCCCGAGCGCGACGCGGGCGAAGCCGGGCACCCGGAGAAGGGCGGCATATGACCGCTCGACCGGCGCCACGTCAGAACCCAACATCGCCCTGTGGAATCTATCCCATCTACGAACCACTGACCGCGACGATCGTGCGGCCGGCCGCGACGAAGATGCGTCCATCCGCGGCCGCGGGCGTGGCGAAATGCGACCCCGCTCCGAGTGATAGCTGGAAGGCGACCGTCCCGGTCGTCGGATCCAGGCCGATCAGCCGAGCCCCGTCACGATCGACGGTCCAGACGAGACCGCCGGCGACGATCGGCGGCTCGGCCCAGAACCGAGGACCGCGCCAGGCAACCGTGAACGTCGCACCGCTTCCGAGCCGCAGCGCCGTCAGCCCGTCCGAACAGCCCACGTAAAGGTGCGGCGGCAGGTAGGCCGTCCCACCCCAGGCTCCGCCGCACACCCCTGCCTGAAACGCCTGGCCGTTGATGCCTCCCAGGTGGTCTGCCCGCAACAGGTAACCCTCCCCTGCCTTCCCGGCTTGAAATAGCAGGTTGCCGCCCAGCAGCGACGGCCCCATCGAGCCCAGGTCGGTGTCGCCGGCATTCAGGTCCGCCCAGTTGGCGGGGGCGTACCAATCGAGCACCCCAAGCTCCGGTGAGAGGCGGATGACGGCATCGCCGAAGTCGAAGGTATTCGTCGAGTTGCCATTACCGGTCGAGACATAGAGATCACCCGACGCGTCGACGGCAGGGCCGGATGGTCCCCAGATGCCAGCGCGCCCGTTGGTATTGACCCGGTAGGTCAGCAGCGAGCCGGTGCCGTCGGTCCGGGCGCCGACGACCCAGCCGTTATAGGTTCCGCAGTCGCCGAACAAACCGCCGAACGCCACGTAGACGAGGCCGTGCGACAGCGCCAGCGCCGCCCGTTGCTGCAGCGCCCGCGGATCGGCTTGCGGCGGATCGACCGATCGGCGCGAACGTAACGAGCCATTGGCCAGGTCGAGGGCCACCAGCTCGTGCCGCCCGGGTTGAACGGAGGCCACCACCCAGAGGCGGCCGGCCGACGGATCGATGACTGGCGTTCCGGTGATGCCGAGCGGATCGATATCGCCGCATGGGAGTTGGCTGCGGGGCACCGGTTCGCCCAGGTGGGTCCGCCACAGCTGGCGCCCGGTCCTCGCGTCGAGCGCGTAAACCGAGTCGCCCTCGGTGGCCACGAACACCCGTGACCCGCTCACGAGCGGCTCGGCGAAAACCTGGCCGTCGAGTGATGCCGGATGGACTCGTCGCATCGGACCCGCTGCGGGAGAGATCTCGGTGGTAGGTCGGCCATCCGGACGCCTCCGCTCGGGCCGTGCCGCCATAAGCGGGCGGATTCGAGGGAGGCACGGGTTGGGTGGACCCTCCGACGCAACCCGAAACCATCACCACAAGCACCGCCGAGACCCATCCGCGTCGACGCCCTAACATCGCCCTGTGGAATCTATCCGATACCTCGCGCTTGGGGATTCCTACACGATCGGCACCGGGCTCGAGCAGGAGGGGCAGAATTTCCCCAGCCTGCTCGCGACCAGGCTGACGCAGGCGACCGGGATCGACGTCGCCGTCGTCAACCTCGGCGTCAATGGATACACCACGGCCGACTTGATCCGCGAGGAGCTGCCCGTGGCGCGGGCTTCGTCACCCGAGATTGTGTCCGTCCTGATCGGCGCCAACGATATCGTGCAGGGATCCGACGAAGGTTCGTACCGCCGCCGGCTGCAAGCGATCTACGCGTCCGTCGGCGAGCTCGGATTGCCCGCGGGCCGCATGCTGTCGATTTCCATCCCGGACTTTTCCGGCTTACCCGGCGCCGCACCATTTGGAACTGCCGGCCAGCTTCGCGCCCGGGTCGACGCCTTCAATCGCATCGCCCAGACCGAGGCTGACTCTCGCGGTTTTCACTTCGCCGACATCAGCGGCCTCAGCCGCGAACGCGATCGTGGCGATGGGTGGCTCGCCGCGGACGGACTTCATCCAGGCCCGTGGCAGCACCGTGCCATCGCCGACTATCTCTGGGAAATCGTCGGAGGGGAATGGGCGAGGATCACCTCCCCATGAGAACCCGATGAGAATCCGTAGTTTTGTGGGCGGATTTTGATATGAGACGGCGATCGTCGGTGTGGCTCGTCGTCAGCTCGTTGTTTGCTCTGGTGATGACCGGGTGCTCGAGTGCCACCAGGAGCTCACCAGCGGCGACCGCTCCAGCGCAACCGGCCGCCGTCTATGCCGCCATTGGTGCCAGCGAGACCTACGGGATCGGCGCCAGCGATCGATATCGCGAAGCCTGGCCGCAGGTCTTCTTCCACGATGTCCTACCGGCGTCCGCCATCTTCTACAACTTCGGCATCCCGGGGGCGACCACCGCCGCAGCGCTGCGCGACGAAGTACCGGCGGCGCTCGCCGTTCACCCGAGTGTCGTGACCGTCTGGCTCAACGTCAACGACCTGATCCAGGGGGTCTCGGCCAAGGATTACGCGGGCCAGCTACGCCAGCTCCTCCATGCCATGCGCCGCAATGGTCAGACTCGGGTGCTGGTCGCGAACACGCCGGACCTGGGTCAACTGCCGGCCTACAAGGCCTGCCTCCCAAACGCGCCAGCGAAGGCGCCCGAGTGCCTGCTCCCAACCGGGCTCGTGCCGTCACCCGACGAGCTGGCGGCCGCGGTCAACGCCTACAACGCCGCCATCGCGCAGGTGGTGAAAGAGGAAGGGGCGACGCTGGTGGACCTTCATGCCGGTGACGGCCTGCTGGCGCAACATCCCGAGTGGCTGAGCTCAGATGGCTTCCATCCCAACGGCCTCGGCTATGCGGCGATCGCCCGCGTCTTTGAGGCGGCCTACCGACCGACGGCCTAGCCGGCCGGCTCTCGCGGTCGAGTCGCGGCGCCAATCAGGCCTCCCAGCGCCGCCGCGCCGGTGGCGAACCCGATCCCAGCGGCGACGGTCATCAGCGTGCTGATCGCGCGCAGCACCGGCCCCGCGGGACCGGATGAAAAGTCGAACTCGAACGCGCCCGGCGGCGGCGAGGCCCCGAGAAAGCCGGGCGGGGGTGTGGGTGGGACGAACCCGGGCGGCGGAGTTCCGCCGACGCCAAATGAAAAGATTGCCCCGCCACCGGAGCTCGAAGTGGGACATAGGGCGTTGAGCTCGAGCAAGCGATGCATCACGGCCGGTCCAAACGGTATCAGGGCCACCAGGGCGCACCCGCTGATCACGCCAACCAACACCCCGGTGAGCGCCGCGGCAGGCACCGAGTCATCGGCGCGACCGACCGCGATGCCTGCCGCCCCGGCGAGGATGAGGAAAACAAGCCACCCGGCGAGGCCAAAGAGAACGACGCTAACGGGGCCAGCGCGACAGAGGTCCACCGGGCGGAAGACGAGGATCGCCAGATTCGCGGCGAGCGTCGACCCGAAGGCGATTAGACCAGCAATGGCGCCATACCGGATCCCCGACGGCGTTAGAGGACCTTGCCTGCTGGCAGGGCCCTCTTTCTCACGGGTTATGGTCCGGTGAGCTGGCCTCTGACCTCTCCGGCTGGATGTTTGGTCGTATGGACGTTGACGTAGTAGCCCGACGGATTGGCGATGATCGCGTGCAACAGCTCGCGCTCTGAGGTCGTGATATTGATCGCGTTGTGACTGGCGCAGCCGCTGAATGCGGTCGCCGTCGACGACGGGGCGAACTGGAAGAACGGCACGACGACCGGGCCGTTGGTTCCCGCACTCCCCCTGTGTATGTGCGACGCGGTGATCGGGGTTGTCAGGCCGGAAACGTGGATATCCCAGCAGACCTCCTCCTGACCCGGGTTGATCGTGAGCCTTGCGCTGCCGCTCCCGGTGCTGTCGCTCACCGACGGTGCGAGCGTGACGGTAAATGGCGCGCCACCGTGATCGGACCCCTGCAACCGTTCGGCGGCCGCCCCCATCGGAATTAGCAGGGCGCCAATTGTCAGGAGCGCAACAACGATCAGTCGCTTCATGTGATCTCCTCCCCGTATGGGAACCGCCGAGCAGCTGGGGGCACACCGATCCCCGCCTCCATCTTGAGATTACCCCTCGCCGTTACAAGCCGCCGGTCGACGGCGTCAACTCGTTCGAATGGTCAGCTGGCAGCTCACGCGCGGCTCGAGCTGGAGGGTCAACCGAGCGGTGGTGGCGTCCCAATGCGAGCCGCTGAGGCAGGTGCCGCTCGCCACCGGAGGTGGCAAGGTCAGCGCAGACCAGCTGAGCATCACCGGCTGATCCGCATGGGAGACGCTAACGTTGATCCTGAGTTTGCCGCGAACGCCGTCACCGCGCTCCGCCCGGATGCCGCTAGGCGCCGCGACCAGGTATGGCCGTGCGAGATGGCGCAGCGCTTCCGTGTTGACGATCTGGCCAGTAGCGTCCACGATCCCCCAGTAGCGATTCTCCCGCCATTGCCACCAGGCCCAGCCGATGCCCAGGTCATCCGCCTCATCGAGGGCGGCATCGGCGTATGACAGCGCTCCTTTCTGCGTGAGGTCATAGCCGAGCTCGCCGATCCACAGCGGCGCCGGCACCTCGCTCGCCTCCTTGACGCGCTGTTGGAAGCGCTGGCGCAGGAAGGTTGGATCGCCGGTCCAGAATGGCGGGATCAGCGAGCCCTCGTAGAGGTGGGTCCCGTAGACGACGTTCGGCGCGTTGAAGTGGACGACGACGGTATTCAAGGTCAGCAAGAGGATGCCCTGGACGAAGAAAAGGTGGTTCGGATCCACCGCCCCGATCGCCTCGATCGCGTCCTTGAACATGGGCCACAGGTATGACTTTTCGAAGATGCGCGGCGGGATCGGCAACGGGTGGGCCTCGTTGAAGATGTCGTAGCCCGCCACGCCCGGGTCGCTGGCGAAGCGGGCGGCCACCACGTGCCAGGCGCGATAGAAGTCGGCCTTCCAATCCGGCGACAGCCAGAAATACATGTCCGAGGCGATGGCGGCGGGGATCAGCGACGGGCTCCAGGAGTATTGCGGTAGCGGATTCCAGTTCGGCGCGGCGATCGTGGCCCACCCGGGCGCTCCCGAGTAGCCGAAGCGGGGGCTCCATCCCAGCCGGAAATGCATGTCCAGCACCACGTATAGGTTGTGCCGGTTCAGCATCGCGACCGTGCTCGCGACCCGATCGAGATATGACTGGTCGAAATGGCCGCGAACCGGTTCGAGCCGCGACCAATCGATCCCCAGGCGGACGACGTCGAACCCGGCTCGCTGCATCAGGGTGGCATCGGCCTCGTCGAGTGGCGCTGGGGGATCCTTTGGATAGGCCACCAGCGCATCGACATTGAAGCCGCGCAGCAGGACCGTCCGGCCGGAGGCGTCGACGATCCGGCCGTGATCGGTTCGCAGCCAGGAGAGCGCCCCGTCGCTCACGCCGGTCCGAGCGGCCGGAACCGCGGCGGTGAGGCTGCCGGCCGGGAGGTAGGCCACGATGGTCAAGACCACGATGACCGCCACCAGGCCAAGCCCGATCCGTCGCCACCAGCGCCCGCGGCGACGGCGCGGCGGCACCGCGGAGGAAGCTTCGACGCTTCGACGGCGCCCTAGCGGTGAGCGGCGCTCGACGGTTGGCCCAGGGCGGCCCCGGCGGCCGCCACCACCTCCTCGATGGTGTCGCACACCTGCGCCCCCGCCCGCTGCAGCGCCTGCACCTTCGAGGTCGCAGTTCCCATGTTGCCCGAGATGATCGCGCCGGCGTGGCCCATCCGCTTTCCCGGCGGGGCGGTGCGCCCACTGATGAACCCGATCACCGGCTTTCCGAACCCGGGGCCAAGCACCTCTTCGGCGGCCGCTTCCTCATCGCTGCCGCCGATCTCGCCAATCAGGATGACCGCCCGGGTCGCGCCGTCCGCCTTGAAAAGGGCCAGCACCTCCTTGAACGAGAGGCCGAGGATCGGATCGCCGCCGATTCCGACCGAGGTGGTCTGCCCGACCCCAGCCTGGCTCAGACCCTGAATCACCTCGTAGGTGAGGGTCCCGCTTCGCGACACGATGCCCACCGATCCCGCTCGGTTGATGTGGTTCGGGATGATGCCGACCTTCGCCTCGTCCGCAGTGACGATCCCCGGGCAATTCGGCCCGATCAGCCTGACGCCAGCATCTTCAACGAACGCCCGCGCGCGGACCATGTCGTAGAGGGGAATGCCCTCGGTGATGCAGACGATCAGCCCGATGCCAGCGGCCGCCGCTTCCATGATGGCGTCGGCGGCGAAGGGCGCCGGCACGAAAATGCCGCTGACGTCGGCGCGGGTATCCCGCCGCGCATCGACGACGGTGTCGTAGATGGGGACCCCGAGCTGCGTGGTCCCGCCCTTGCCGGGACTGACGCCGGCGACCACGTTCGTCCCGTAGCTCTTCATCTGCTCGGTGTGAAAACTTCCCTCACGCCCGGTCAGGCCCTGGACCAGTACCCGGCTGGCGCGGGAAACGAGAATACTCACCGCTGACCGGTGGCGGCGAGCTCGACGACCTTGCGCGCCGCAGCGGTGGCGCTGGCCTCGGGCGTGATGCCTGCCTCCTGGAGGAGGCGCCGCCCCTCCTCCTCGCGAGTGCCCGTCATCCGCACCACCAGGGGCAGCTTGAGATTCAGCTCGCGCGCTGCGTCGATGATGCCATGCGCCACTTCGTCGCCCCGGGTGATCCCGCCGAAGATGTTGATCAGGATGCCCTTGACCTGCGGGTCGCTGGCGAGCAGTTCCAGCGCGCTGTGCACCACCTCGGCCTTCGCCCCGCCGCCGATATCGAGAAAATTGGCCGCCCGGCCGCCTTCGCGTTGCACCAGGTCGAGCGTATTCATCACCAACCCGGCGCCGTTGCCAATCACGCCGATCGACCCGTCGAGCCGCACGTAAGTCAGCTTCCGGCGTTTGGCCTCCGCCTCGATCGGGTCCTCATCGGATTCATCCGCGCCGTGGAGGTCCTTGTGACGGAACATGGCGTTCTCGTCGATCTCCAGCTTGCCGTCCGCCGCCACCAGGCCGCCGTCGCGGGTCAGCGCCAGCGGGTTGACCTCGAGGGTGAGTGCGTCGTAGGTGCGGGCGAGCGCGTAGAGCTTGATGATCAGCGGGCCGAGCTGCGCCTGCAGCGGGCCCAGCCCAGCACGAAAGATCAGGTCGCGCACCTCGAACGGCAGCGGGCCACGCCAGGGATCGGGGTGCAATTTGGCGATCGCTTCCGGGTGGTGTTCCGCCACCTCTTCGATCTCCATGCCGCCCTGGGCACTCAGGATCAGCACGGGCTTGCGCGCATCCCGGTCCAGGGTGAGGCCGAGGTACAGCTCATGAGTGATCTCCTGCGCCGTCTCGCACCAGACCTCGCGGACCGGGTAGCCCTTGATCGTCATGCCCAGAATCTCGCCGGCAGCGCGCTTGGCGTCCATCGGCGTCCGGGCCAGCTTGATGCCGCCGGCTTTGCCGCGACCGCCGACCGGGACCTGTGCCTTGACCGCGACCGGCCCAAGCGCGCCCGCTGCCAGCGCCGCCTCATCCGGGGTTCGGGCCAGCCGCCCGTCGGGCACTGGGATGCCCGCGGCTTTGAAGCGCTCCTTGACCTGGTACTCGAGGAACTTCACAGCGGAATGTTTCCGTGTCGACGCCGGGGCCGTTCGACCTGCTTGTCCTTCAGCAGGTGGAGGGAGCGGATCAGGGTCGGGCGGGTGTCCTGCGGTTCGATGACATCGTCGAGGAACCCTCGCTCCGCCGCCACGTACGGGTTGGCGAACTTTTCCTTGTAGTCCTCGACCAATTGCTCGGCTTTTTTCGCCGGGTCCTTCGCGGCCGCGATCTCGCGCTTGAAGATGATGTTGACCGCCGCCTGGGGACCCATCACCGCGATCTCCGCCGCGGGCCAGGCGTAGTTGAAGTCGCCCCCGATGTGCTTGGAGGACATGACGTCGTAGGCGCCGCCGTACGCCTTGCGGGTGATGACCGTGAGCTTTGGCACGGTGGCTTCCGCGAAGGCGTAGAGCAGCTTGGCGCCGTGGCGGATGATGCCGTTGTACTCCTGCGCTGTCCCGGGCAGAAACCCGGGGACATCGACGAAGGTCACCAGCGGAATGTTGAAGGCATCACAGAAGCGGACGAAGCGGGCGCCCTTGACCGAGGCGTTGATGTCGAGCGCGCCTGCCAGGATGCGGGGCTGGTTGCCGACGATGCCAACGACCTGACCGTCCAGCCGGGCGAACCCGACGACCAGGTTCTGGCCGAAATGCTCCTGGACCTCGATGAAGCTCTGCTGGTCGACGACCGCGGAGATGGCGACCTTCATGTCGTAGGGCTGGTTCGGGTTTTCCGGGATGAGGGACTGCAGTGAGGCGTCCCGGCGTCCCGGGTCATCTTTCGGAGTCACCGTCGGGGGCGCCTCCCGGTTGCTGCCGGGCAAGTACCCGAGCAGGCGGCGGACCGCGCCGAAGGCCTCCGGCTCCGAGTCGTGGAGGAAGTGGGCCACCCCGCTCTTGATGTTGTGGACCTCGGCACCGCCCAGCTCGTCGAAGCCGACTTTCTCGCCGGTGGTGACGCGGACCACCTCGGGACCGGTGATGAACATGTAGCCGAGGTGCTCGACCATGAAGATGAAATCGGTGATGGCCGGTGAGTAGACGGCACCGCCGGTCGCGGGTCCCGCGATCACCGAGATCTGCGGAACAACGCCCGACGACTGGACGTTGCGATAGAAGATGTCCGCGTAACCGGCCAGGCTGACCACCCCTTCCTGGATCCGGGCACCGCCGGAGTCGTTGATGCCGATGCAGGGGCGTCCGGCCCGGACCGCCAGGTCCATCACCTTGCAGACCTTTTCGGCGAAGACTTCGCCCAGCGATCCGCCGAAGACGCTGGCGTCGTGCGCGAAGATGAAGATCTCGCGGCCGTCGACCGCCCCATAGCCGGTGACCACGCCGTCGCCGGCAATCTTCTTGTCGCCCATCCCGAATGCCTCGGTGCGATGGACGGCGAAGGCGTCGAGCTCGGTGAAGGAACCAGGATCCACCAGCAGGTCGATTCGCTCGCGAGCGGTCAGCTTTCCCTTTGGATGTTGCTTGTCATCCGGATCGCCGCCCCGATGCATGGCGTCGTATTTGCGTTTTCGCAGGATGTTGATCTGCCGTTCGGAGGGTGACGGCGCGGGATCCTTGGTGGCGCGGGTCGCCATGCGTTAGCTACGCGTCCCCGGCCGGTACTCGCCGAACACCTGCCGCAACACGCCGCACACCTCTCCTATGGTGGCATAGCGTCGAAGCGCTTCCCGCATCGGCGGCAGCAGGTTGGCGTTGCCCTCGGCCGCCCGCCTGACCTCGGCCAGCCGGGCCTCGACCTGGGCGGCATCTCGCCCATCCCGCAGCCGCTTCAGCGCTTCGACCTGCTCGCGTTCGTGCTTCGGGCTGATTTTGACGATCTCGACGGCTTCGTGGTCGCCCTGGAAGCGGTTCACCCCGACCACCACACGGCGGCCCGTCTCGACCGCCTGCTGGAAGCGGTAGGCGCTCTCCTGGACGGCGTCCTGGGTGAACCCGGTTTCGATGGCCGCGATGGCGCCCCCCCGGCGATCGACCTCCTCGATCAGGGCCGTCGCCCCGGTCTCCAGCTGGGCGGTCAGGGCCTCGACCAGGTAGCTGCCGCCCATCGGGTCCGCAACGCTCGCCACGTTGGTCTCGTGAGCGATGATCTGCTGGGTCCGCACCGAGAGGGTGGCCGCCATTTCCGAGGGCAGCCCGAGCGCCTCGTCGAAGGAATTGGCATGCAGGCTCTGGGTGCCGCCGAGCACCGCGCTCATCGCCTGCAGGGCCACCCGCACGATGTTGTTGTGCGGCTGCTGGGCGGTGAGGGTGCTGCCGCCGGTCTGGGTATGGAAGCGCAAAGCCTGCGCCCGCGGGTCGGTGATGCCGTAGCGCTCCTTCAGCAACCGGGCCCACAGGGTGCGGGCGGCCCGGAACTTGGCGACCTCCTCGAAGAAATCGGAGAAAACCGCGAAGAAGAAGGAGAGGCGAGGGGCAAACGCCCCGACCTCGAGGCCGGCCGCCCGAGCGGCCTCCACGTAGGCGATGGCGTGCGCCATGGTGAAGCCGAGCTCCTGGACCGCCGTGGCCCCCGCTTCGCGCAGGTGATAGCCAGAAATGGAGATGGTGTTCCAGTTCGGCAGCCGCTCCTTGCAATACCCGAAGACATCGGTGGTGAGGCGCATCGACGGGCGCGGCGGAAAGACATAGGTACCGCGCGCCGCATATTCCTTGAGGATGTCGTTCTGCACGGTGCCATTCAGCCGGTCGCCGGAGACGCCCTGCTGCTCGGCGACCAGCTCGTAGAGGAGGAGCAAGAGGGCGGCGGGCGCGTTGATCGTCATCGAGGTGCTGACCTCGGCCAGCGGGATGCCGTCCAGCAGCGTCTCCATGTCCTTCAGTGACGAGATCGACACGCCGACTTTGCCCACTTCGCCACGGGCCATCGGCGAATCGGCGTCGTGGCCCATCTGGGTCGGGAGGTCAAACGCGACCGAGAGGCCGGTCTGCCCGTGGCCCAGCAGGTAACGGAAGCGGCGGTTCGTCTCGGCGGCGCTCCCGAACCCCGCATACTGCCGGATCGTCCAGGGCCGGCGGCGGTACATCTCCGGATAGATGCCACGCGTGAACGGATACTCGCCCGGCGGCGCCGCCTCCGCCCGCGCGTCAGCCGCCCGATAGACCGGCTTCAGGGGGAGCCCGCTATCTGTGGTCGGCCTCGGCGACGGTTCCGGCGTTGGCTCAGGCGCCGTGCTGGCCATCCGCCTCCACGAACTCGGTCAGGACGCCACAGAGGCTTTTCGGGTGCACGAAGCCGATGCGCGTCCCGTGCGCGCCGGGTCGGGCGGCCTCATCCAGCAGTTGGGCGCCGGCCGCTCCCGCCTGCGCCAGGGACGCCCCGACATCGTCGCTGGCATATGCCACGTGATGCACCGCCTCGCCCCGATCCTGCAAGAATTTTTCGACCTTAGACTCCGAGCTCAGCGGGGTGATCAGCTCGATGCGGCTCTCCCCAATCGGGATCATCGCGACCTCGATCCCCTCGGCCTCGAGACGCTCCCGTCCGGTCGCGCGCAACCCGAGCCGGCGCTCGTACACCTGGATCGCCTGGTCGAGATCGCGAACCGCGATTCCGACGTGATCGATCCGGCCCAGCATGGGTTGATTGTAGGTGTGGCGGCCGGGCGCACCCGGCGCCGGACCACCCTCCCCGTCGAGTTCCGCGACTTGACAGGGTGTGCACCCTTTGTGGTAGGGTCGAACACGGTCAGTCACGTTACGGTTCGACTCCTTCTTTGCACTCAGGGTTCTAAACGGCCAGTTTAGACGGCGCATCTGATCCAACTGAGGGAAGGAGGTTGGACCGTGAATCGCACCGTTGGCCTAACGCTGCGCCGCACGGCAGGTGGAGGGGTGATCTTCGCGCTCGGGTTCGGCGCGTTCTCCGCCGGACCACATCAACTCGTTGCGTTATCGGCGGCCTCGGCGGTTGTTCCGCAACGCAGCCCGGTCAGCTACGACGACGACCGAGTCGTACCTCGCCCGACGCGGACCGCCGTGATCATCTACACGGAGGCGACCGCCGAGGCGAGCCCGACACCGGCCAGGGCGACCGCTCGACCCGCCGTCCAACGGGCAGCGGCGGCGCGGGCTCCGGCCGGCCCGGCCTGGGCGGTTGGCTCCGTATCCGGAGCGGGCAACGGCTTCACCTATGGCTACTGCACCTGGTGGGTGGCGCACAAGCGCTACGTCCCGTGGCGCGGGAATGCCGCACAGTGGTGGTGGAACGCGCGTCCGTTCGGGTATGCCGAAGGCTCAGCACCGCGGGCCGGCGCGATCATGGTGATGGGATATAGCGGCACGTCACCGCAGGGCCATGTCGCCTACGTCGAGAGCGTCAACCCGAACGGATCCTTCCTGGTCTCGGAGATGAACTGGTGGGGCGTCCCCGGCGGCGGTTGGGGCCGCGTCGACTACCGAACCGTGTCGTCGATGGCCGGCATCCTCGGGTTCATCTATTGACCTCCCTGGCGGGCTAGCCGCTCCGCTTCAACAGGCCGAGGCGCTTGGCCCGCACCTCGGCGCGGCCGAAACACCAGACCGAGGCCGGCACCAGCACGACGCCCATGAGCAACAAGATGCCGATGTCGGGCAGCGCCGCGGCGAGCGAGAGGCCATGCAGGAGGGCCTGGCGAACGCCGTCCAGCGTGTACGTCAGCGGCGACACCATCCCCACCACGCGGAGCGGCCCCGGCAGCACGGTGATCGGGTAGTAGACCCCCGAGATCAGCAACAGCACACCCTGCACCGCGAACGCCATCTGCTCACCCTTCTCCGGCGAGAGCAGCGGCAAGATCGAAGTGAAGATGCCCAGGCCGAGCAGCGGCAAGGTCGCGGCCGCAAAGAGCGCCAGCGCCGTCAGCCAGTTGGCGTGCGATAGATCGAGCCGGAAGAGAGCAACGACCGCCAGGCCGATGATCGCCGCCCGCAGGATGCCGTAGATCAGCGAGGCGGCGCACATGCCCAGCAGGTGCGTCAGGCGCTTGATGGGCGCCATGAAGGTGTACTCGATGGTCCCTTCCCAGCGTTCCCAGGTGATCGCGAAGGAAACCTCGAAGAACACCATCGAGAGGTAGGTCCAGAGCAATGCCCCGATCAGCAAGTAGAGCTCGGTCTGCTGAAGGTTGACGCTCGACCTCTCGACGCCGAGCGTGGATAACCCGGCGGCCAGGTAGCCGATGCTGAGGACGGAGACCAGGTTGTACAGCAGCCACACGGCCTCCCAGGCCCAGTAGCGCCGGTAGAGGTTCTTCTGCCGCTCGATGAAGCCGACGAAGGCATTCATCTCCCAGCGGAGCGTATTGCCCATCATTCCTCTTTCTCCTCCTCGTCTTCTTCGAGCCGCTTGCCGGTCAGGCGCATGAAGGCGTCCTCGAGGCTGCCGCCCACGTCGGCGTGGCTGCGAACCAGCTCCGCCGGCGCGCCCTCGGCCAGGACGCGGCCCTGATCGATCACCAGCACCCGGTCGCAGAGCACCTCGGCTTCCTGCAGGTCGTGGGTGCAGAGCAACACCGTCGCCGCCCGGTCCCGGCGGATCGAGCGGACCAGCTCCTGCACCTCGCGCTTGGAGCGCGGATCCAGGCCGGTGGTCGGTTCGTCCATCAGCAGCAGCGACGGCGAGGTCAGGAAGCTGCGCGCGATCGCCACCTTTTGCTGCTGGCCGCGCGACAGCTGCTTCATCGGCTTATCGAGCGTGTCCAGCGGCAACCCCAGCCGGTCCAGCATCGCTTCCACCCGATCGCGGGTGCCATCGCCGCCGCTGCCGTAGAGGCGCGCGGCGTAGAGCATGTTTTCCCAGGGGCTCATCTCCTTGAAGAAGGACGCCTCCACCGACACCCGGTTAATGTGCCGCCGCACCTGCGCGGGATGACGCACCACGTCGTATCCGAACACGGAGGCGGTGCCGGCGTCAGGCGTCAGTAGCGTGGCCAGGATGCGGATCAGCGTCGATTTGCCGCTTCCGTTCGCCCCCAGGATGCCGGTGATCCTCCCCGTCTCGACGTGCATCGACACCTGGTCAAGGGCCAGCTTTGGCTTCTTCGCCTTCCGCCAGGGCATCAGGCGATGTGGCCGGACGGCCTCTCCGAAGCGCTTCGAGATCCCCTCGACCTCGACCGCCGTGCGATTCAGTTCGCTTTCGTGGATCGCCATGATGTCAACTCCTGGATAGATTGCGCTGGACAACAAAAAACCGTGGGCCGATGGGCCTCACGGTCAAACGCGCTCGAAACGGGGTCTAAGCTAGATCGATCTCAATGATGTGAGGCCCGGAATTGGCAGGCTCCGCCCTTGAAGGTCGCGAGCCCGCTGGCGAGAATCCGCCGCCTCATAGCCTCCGTACACTACGCCCTCGTTCGGGTGAAGTCAATGCGCCGGAACGTCTGAGCCGGTCGGTAGCGCCGGCGTTGCTCCATTGACGGACTCGGCCAGGTACTGGGCGAGGTCTCTCACCTGCAGTTGACTCTCGGCCCCCTTGGCGGAAATCCCGTCGCGGAACATCGTCAGGCAAAAGGGACAGGCGGTCGCGACGCGGGGCGCCTGGGTGCGAAGCGTTTGCTCCACGCGCTCGTGGTTGATCCGCTTGCCGATCTTTTCCTCCATCCACATCCGGCCCCCGCCCGCCCCGCAGCAGAAGCCGCGTTTACGATGGCGCTCGATCTCCACCAGCTCGGCTCCCGGGATGGCTTCGACCACAGCCCGCGGCGGATCGTAGATATCGTTCCAGCGGCCCAGGTAGCACGAGTCGTGGTAGGTGAGCTTGCCATCGATGGGCCTGGTCGGCCGCAGCCGGCCGTCCTTGATCAGGCTGGCCAGGAGCTGGGTGTGGTGGATGACCTCGAACGCACCGCCAAACTGGGGATACTCATTCTTGATGGTGTTGAAGCAGTGGGGGCAGGTGGCGATCACCTTCTTCACCCTGGCCCCATTCATGGCCTCGATGTTCGCCTGCGCCTGGGTCTGGTACAGGTACTCGTTGCCGATCCGTCGAGCTGGATCGCCGTTGCAGGTCTCGTGCGCGCCAAGGATGGCGAAGTCCACCCCGGCTTTCTGCAGCAAGCCGACGAAGGCTCGGGCCACCGCCCGGTTGGCCTCGTCGTAGGAGGCAGCGCAACCGACGAAGTACAGGTACTCAGCATCGGGCTTCTCCTCGATGGTCTTGACATCGAGGCCTTGCGCCCAGTCGCCACGTTGCGCCCGCGGCAGGCCGTACGGGTTGCCCTGGGTTTCGATGCTGCGCAGCGCCCCCTGGGCTTCCTTCGGGAAACGGCTCTCTTCCAGCACCAGGCTGCGGCGCATGTCGACGATCTTTGGAACGTGCTCGATCAGCACCGGGCATTCCTGCTGGCAGGCGCCGCAGGTGACGCAGGCCCAGATCTCGTCCTCCTTGATCGCGTCGCCGATCAGTTTCTGGGTTGCCGGAGCTTCGCGCCGCTGCTCGGCGGGTGCGTCGCGCACCGTCTGATAGAGGTTTTCGCGAGCGTCGACGATGATCATCTTTGGATTGAGCGGCTTACCGGTCAAAAAGGCCGGGCATTGCTCCTGGCAGCGGCCGCACTCGGTGCAGGAATAGAGGTCGAGCAGGTTCTTCCACGACCACTGGGTGACGGCGCTCACGCCGTAGTGCTCGGCGTGCTCGAGATCGATCGGCGACAGCTGGGCGCCGATCCTGGGGGGCAGCTTGCGGAAGAAGATGTTGGGGATGGCGACGATGATGTGCAGGTGCTTCGAGCTCGGAATGTACGCGAGAAAGGCCAGGACGCCGAGGATGTGGATCCAGTAGAAGACTTCGTGAGGCGCAATGGCCGCGCTCCCCTGCCAACCGAGCCCTGCGAACACCCGGGCGATCGCCGATGAGAACGGCCGCCATGCCATCGAGGGATCGCCACCCTGGGCGATCCGCGCGGCATTCTGCCCGAGCATGCCGAGCATGATGGTCGCGATCAGCCCGAGGATGATGAGGGCATCGACTTCATTGCTCTCGTGGAACTGGCGCGGCCGGATGATCAGCCGGTTGATCAACGCCATCCCGACCCCGACCAGGACGAGCACGCCGAAGAGGTCCTGCAGGAACGCGATCCAGGTGTCGCCGCCGATCACCGCCAGGCTGAACGCCGGAACGATACCTTGCCCAAAGGCCTGGATGATCGCCGTAAGGAGGACGACGAAGCCGTAGAAGATGAAGAAGTGAAGAACCCCAGAATAGACGTTGCGGAACATTCGGGTATGGGCCCCTACGTAGCTGAGGACACCTCGGACGCGCTCCGGGAGGCGATCGATGCGATTTTCGTTGGGACCCAGGCGCAACATGCGATAGAGCTGGCGCGCCCGAATGGTGAAGTACGCGATGGCTGCCAATAGGACTGCCAGGACCGCGATCGACTTGGCCAGCGTCATCTCTTGTAATCGTACGGTCTGGCAGACATGAGAGTCCTGGGACTCACCGGCGGAATCGGCTCGGGCAAAACCATGGTCGGCGCCATGTTTACCGAGCTCGGCGCGGAGCTCATCGACGCGGACCAGATGGCCCGCGAGGTGGTCGAGCCCGGCCAACCGGCTCTGGACGAGATCGTCACGAGCTTCGGCCGCGACATCCTGCTTCCCGACGGCCGGCTCGACCGGCGCACGCTGGCCGCCATCGTCTTTGCGGACGCCTCGGCGCGCGCCCGGCTCAACGCCATCACCCATCCTCGGATCCGGGAGCGTATGGACGCGGCGATCGCGGCACGCCGCGATCGCGCGGGGGTGCTGATCGTCGACATCCCGCTGCTCTTCGAGAACCTGCGGACTGGCGTGGTCGAGAAGGTGATCGTGGTCTGGGTCGACCCTCAGACGCAGATGCGCCGCCTGATCGAGCGCGGCGGGCTAACGGAAGAGGAAGCTCATCAGCGGATCGCGGCCCAGATGCCGCTTGATGAAAAGCGCCGGCTCGCCGACCACGTGATCGACAACCGCGGCACCCCGGCGGAGACTCGGCGACAGGTCGAAGCGATCCTTCGTCACTACGCGAGCGAAGACTAACTCGCCTTGCGCCGGCGCTCCGGAAGGGCGTGCCCCTCGGATGGGTGGCCGGGGTTTCGCAGATCGATCTCGATCGGTTGCCGCACCCGGACCGAGAATCGCGTCAGCCAGACCACCGCCAGTCCGACCACGAAGAGCACGGTTCCAGGGGCGGCATCGGACAGCTTGCTTTGCACGCCGATGAACTGGCCGACCCAGCTACTGGACCCGACCACCCCGTGGAAGAACAGCACGATCCCACCCACGATGCAGGCGAAACCCACCAGCAGCCCGGCGAGGGAATAGATCAGCTGCAGCACCGCCAGGCGACCCCAGAAATGTCGCTCTCTGGGATTCGGCGGCAACACCAGCGCGGCCACCGCGAACTGAAGCCAGTTCAAATTCCGTGGCTTCGACAGCCACTCCTCCGCTATCAGATTAGGCGCGCAACACTACGACGCGAAGGCGGAGCGAGGACCGTCGCCGAATTGTGCCTGCCTTGTCGTGGGCTCGTGGCGCCGCTCGTTAGATCGACGAGTAATAGGCAGCTGGCGTCGCCGCGGGCGATCCACTGGGCGCCGCTCCCGGCGCCGAGCCGGGGAACCCCTTGTGCCCGAAGCGGAAGTTCAAGCCGGAGCCCACTCGGGACAGGATCGCGTCTTCCTGGCTCTGGGTTATGGTGCCAGCCTTGACCGCCTTGTCGAGGACGCCCTTGGCCGCGCTCTTCATCGCGGCCTTGACGGCGCTGTCGCTGACCTTCTGCTGGGTCTCGAGGTCAGCCAGCGACTTCCCCGACCGCAGCGCACTCTGAAAGTCCGCCGCGCTCATATGCAGTGCTGACGCGGCGGCGTTGAGTTCCGCGGTCGTCAGGTCCCGCATCACGGCGGCACCGGCTTTGAAGCCGCCACCATGACGGAAGCCAAATCTACCGATCGGGCCCAGGCCCTGGCCGGCATTGATCTTCGCTTTCAGGGCATCGGCCTGCTGCTTGGTGATCTGGCCGTCCTTGAGCATCTGGTCGACGGTCTGCAGCTCCGCCTGCTTGAGCGCATCCTGGGTCTGGGTCGGCGTCAGGTGGAGGATGGCCGCCAGCTTGTCGACGAAGACCTGGGCGTAGTTTTTGGACGTGGTCGGGGAAGCCGAGGGCGACGGCGCAGCCTCGACGGCGATGACGCCGATGATGACGGCGGCCAGCACGGCGGCCGGCAGCGCATACCAGCGATTGAGCTTCATCCCTTCACGACTCCTTCCAGGGGCATTTACCCTTCATGATCGCCACCCCAGATGAAAAGACCATGAGAGGCTCGACAGGATTCTGTAAATCTCTCCGTACCGGTCCCCCAAAGCGCGTAACCAGTCTCGGTATAAGCCTGTACAGGCGGGGTCTTTCGGCCCTCCAAGGGGATTCAAGGAGGCGCTCAATGCGGCATCGCAGACTCCTGACGGTTGCGATCACGTTAGCGACCGGGGCCATCCTGGCCGTTCCGGCGGTCAGCACCAGCGCGGATCAGCCCGGGACCTCGTTCCGGCAGACCAACCTCGTGACCGACGATCAGGCGCGGGCGCAGGCGAGGTTCACCGACACCAGCCTGAAAAATCCGTGGGGCATCTCGTCGAGCCAAAGTAGCCCGATGTGGGTCTCTGACAACAACGCCGGGGTCACGACGCTCTACCGCGGCGACGGGTCGAAAGTTCCGCTGACGGTGGTCATCCCTCCTGCGGCCGGCGGGACCCAGGGAAGTCCAACCGGCACCGTCTTTAACAGCAACAGCGCGGAGTTCCGGGGTGACTTCTTCCTGTTCGCCACCGAGGACGGTACGATTGCCGGCTGGAAGCCGTCGGATGGAACGCTGGCGACCACCGAGGTCCCTAACGGCAGCCCCGACACGGGGCCGGTCTACAAAGGTCTTGCCATCGGATTCGACGGTCTCGCCGATCATCTCTACGCCGCAAACTTCCGCTTTGACCGGGTCGATGTCTTCAACGCCGACTACAGCCCGGCAGGTTCGTTCACTGATCCCAAGGTCCCGGACGGGTACGCGCCGTTCAACGTCCAGAATCTGGGAGGCGTTCTCTACGTAACGTTCGCCAAGCAGGACGCCGACAAGCATGATGACGTCGCCGGGCGTGGCCACGGCTTCGTCGATGCCTTCGACCTTAATGGACACCTGCTCGACCGATTGGTGTCGCGGGGGCGGCTCAATTCGCCCTGGGGTCTGGCCATCGCTCCGGCAAGTTTCGGTTCATTGGCCGGCACCCTCTTGGTCGGCAACTTCGGCGATGGGCACGTCAACGCCTACGCGCTGGACGAGGGCGACTTCAAAGGGGAGCTCCGTGGTACAGACGGCGCCCCGATCACGATTGACGGCCTCTGGTCCCTGCGGGTCGGGAACGGCGGCGGCACGGCCAACAGCGGAGACCCGAACGCCGTGTACTTCACCGCCGGAATCAATCACGAGAACGACGGTCTTTTCGGCACGATCACCAAAGCCGGCGGCTGAACCACGCCTAAAAGCTGAGGCGGCCGCAAGGCCGCCTCAGCTTTCCTCCAGCCCGAGGACTGGCTCGACGCACACATCCCGATCCCCAACCCGGGCCATCCACTCTGCGCGAGTCCCGGATGCCAGCACCCGCTGCACCTCACCGACGGCCGAGGGATCGAACTGGCGCGATGCCAGATCAGCGTGATCGATCACGCGACAGAACTCCGTCCAGAAATCGGGCTCGAGCGCGGCCACCGTCAGGTAGCCGTCGGCCACCTTGTACACGTGGTAGCAGGGGACCTGGCCGGTCAGGGGTAAGCTGGCGAGGCCGGCCCGCCGGGCCGCCCGCGGCAGGCTCGTCCAGCTGCGCATCACGTCGGTCATCGATACCTCGACGCGAGAGCCACGCCCGGTTTGCTCCCGTTCGGCCAGGGCCGTGGCGATCAGGAAGGCTGCCTGCAGGCCACCCGCCAGGTCGGCAATCTGAAGGCCGGGGATCGCGGGCCGGTCGCCGGCGAGCGGCATCAGCGACAGGGCGCCGCTCCGCGCCAGGTAATTGAGGTCATGCCCGGCCCGGTGCGCCAGGGGGCCGCTCGAGCCGTAGCCGGTGATACCGCAATAGACCAGGGCCGGATTGATTACCGACAGCGACGCATACCCCAGCTCCAGGCGTTCCATGACACCGGGGCGGAAGCCCTCGACCAGGACGTCGGCGTCGACGACGCGCCCACGCAGCGACTCGCGACCGGCGTCGGTGCGCAGGTCGAGAGTCAGCAGCTGCTGGTCGCGGTGCAGCGCGTCGAAGTAGGCCTCGCCGGCCGGTAGCCCCCGAATCGGATCGCCGGCGGGCGATTCGATCTTCGTCACCCGCGCTCCCTGCGCCTGCAGCAGCTGGGCGCAGTACCCGCCCGGGAGCAGCCTCGACAGATCGAGAACGCGGACACCGGTGAGCGTCATGCCCCTGCTAGCGTAGCGACGTGCGGAATGCCGAGGTGGCGGCCATGTTGAACCGGGTGGCCGACCTGCTCGAGATCAAAGGCGAGAACTTCTTCAAGATTCGCGCCTATCGCGAAGCAGTGCGCCAGCTCGACAACCTGACGACCGAGGTCGAGGAGCTGATCCACGAGGGAAAGCTGAAGGACGTTCCGGGGATTGGTGCGGCAATCGAGCAGAAGATCGACGAGTACGTGACCACCGGGCAACTCGAATTCCTGGCCCGCCTCGAGGCCGAGATTCCGCCTGCGCTGCTCGAGCTGACCCGGGTCCCTGGACTCGGGCCCCGGACGGCCAAGGACGTCTACGACACCCTGGGCATCCTCAGCCTCGAGGAGTTGGAAGCGGCAGCGCTCTCGCACCGGCTGCTGCAGGTTCGCGGCATCAAGGCCAGAACCGAGGAGAACATCCTCAAAGGCATCGCCCAGTTGAAGCGAACCGAGAGCCGCATCTTTTTTCCGGAAGCCTGGATCCTGGCCGACTCGTTCCTCGCGACGTTGCGCGCCTTGCCGGGCGTAGTGCGCGCCGAGATCACCGGCAGCGTGCGACGCGCGAGGGAGACGGTCCGGGATCTCGACCTGCTGGTGGCGAGCAACGACCCGGAGGCGACGGGCAGTGAGTTCGCCCGTCTCCCACAGGTCAACGAGGTGATCTCGCAGGCGCCCACCACGATCACGATTCGAGTGCGTTCGGGGATGCAGGTCGACTTACGGGCCGTCAAACCGGAAAGCTTTGGCGCCGCCTGGCAGCAGTTCACCGGCTCGCCGGCCCACCTCGCCCAACTCCAGTCGCGGGCGGAACAGCTGGGGAAGCGCGTCGACGAGTCTGGCGTGTTCGGGACGGACGGCCGCCGAATCGCGGGCGCCACCGAGGAGGAAGTCTACGGCGCGGTCGGGTGTGCCTGGATTCCGCCCGAGCTGCGCGAGGGCTGGGGCGAGGTTGAGCTGGCGGCGAATGGAGCGCTGCCGGCGCTCGTCCAGCAGCGGGACTTACGGGGCGACCTCCATACCCACAGCAGTTGGAGCGATGGCCGCTACGAGATCTCGGTGATGGCCCGGGCCGCCAGGGAGCGCGGCTACGCCTACCTCGTCATGACGGACCACACCCAATCGCTGCAGATCGCCCAGGGCCTGACGCCAGAACGCTTTCGCCAGCGGGCCAGCGAGATTGCGGATGTGAACGGCCGACGTGATGGAGCGCAGGTCTTGAACGGCGCCGAGG
>VBDZ01000208.1 GCA_005881215.1 Chloroflexota bacterium
TGCTGGAAGGGCACGGCTTCAATCCGGGCGCGATCGGCCTGGTACTGACGCTCGGGCTCCTCTCCGCCGCGATCGGCGGCGTGGTCGCCGCCGGGCTCGCCTCCCGAATCGGGCGCCGGTGGACGCTCGCGGGCGCCGGACTATTGATGGCGATCACCGGGGCCGACCTGAGCCTCGCCACTTCACCGATCCTGGTCGCGCTGGCCGCACTCACCGGAATGCTGGGCGCCGCCAATGTCGACTTCGGCGCGTACGCCTCGATCGAACAGGCCGCGCTCGCCGAGTCGGCCGAACCGCGCCGGCGGAACCTCGCCTTTGCTCGGTACTCACTGACCGGTGGACTCGCGGGCGCTGCCGGCGCGCTGGTCGCCGGCTCCGCAACCAGCATCGATCGCGGTCGGATGCTGTTCGCCGGATACGCCGTCATCGGCCTGCTCACTGCCGCCCTCGCACTTCGCCTGTCGCCGCGTGCCGAGGCACCGGTCAAGAGTGCCGCGCTCTCTCGCGCGCAGATTCGCGCGCTCACGCCGCTATCGGCGTTATTCGCGATCGACGCCGTGGGTGGCGGATTGGTTGCCACGGCGGTGATCGCCTACTGGCTCCATGTTCGATTCGGGGCGGGGGCCAGCGTCCTCGGCCCGGCCTTCGCCGGCATCGCGCTGCTGCAGGCGGCCTCGTACGAACTTTCCGGCCGGCTCGCCAACCGGATCGGCTTGATCCGCACCATGGTCTTCACCCATGTGCCCAGCAACCTCTTCCTGCTGCTGGTGCCGCTGAGTCCCACGCTCCCCTGGGCGATTGGACTGTTGCTGGCGCGCTTCAGCCTCTCGCAGATGGACGTGCCGGCCCGGCAAGCGTTCGTCGTCTCCATCGTCCCGCCGGCGGAACGCGCGGGAGCGGTGGCGTTCACGGGACTCGTTCGTGGCCTCGGCCAGGCGGCAGGTCCACTGCTTGCCGGCGCCGCCATCCAGGGCGCGGCGCTCGGGCTACCGTTCTACCTGGCTGGCGGGCTCAAGCTGGTCTACGATGGGACGCTCTACCTCGCCTTTCGCGGCAGGCGAGGCGAGCACGAAACCGTGCGTTAAACCGCGACGCCGGTACGGGTGCCCAGCGCCTGCCGCACCGTGAGGATCCGGGCCACATCGGTCGGCGAGAGGATGCCGACCAGCTTGTCGCCGTCCATCACCAGCACCCGCCGGTCGAGCCCCGAACCGAGCCGCTCGAGCAGCGCCTCGAGATCTTCCCGGGGCTGCGCAGTTGGGATCTGCGACATGGGGACGGCCAGGTCGCGCAGCCTTCTGTCGTGCCCGCCTCGGGAAGCCTCGCGCACGATTTCATTCAAGCGAACCACGCCGGTCAATTCACCGGCCAGATCGCGCAATGGATAGGTCGTGAAGTGGTGGTGGACGGCCTCCGACGCAAGGAACTGATCGACCGTCAGCCCATCGGGGACGGTGATGACGGGCGCGCTCATGGCGGCCGATACCGGTACCGACTCGAGCAGCGCCTTCGTCACCGTTGACGACTCTTCCGCCGAGCCGGCCGAGAGTAGGAACCAGCCGAGGAAGGCCAACCAGATGCCGTTGAACCCATCACCGCGAAAGAGCTCGAGGGCGCCGAACCCGATCATGAGGAAGGCGAAGATCCGGCCGACCTGGACCGCAACGTGCACGCCGCGCTGCCGGGTCCCCGACCGCCACCAGAAGAACGAGCTCAGCAGCCGGCCGCCGTCCAGCGGAAACGCCGGAATCAGGTTGAAGACGCCGAGGCTGAGGTTCAAGACGGCCAGCCAGACCAGCAGGTCCGAAACCAGCGCTGAGGCGCCTGCCGCCGAAACGAGGAACGCGAGTCCGAGGGCGACCGCGGCCACGAGGATGCTGGTCAGCGGGCCGACGACCGTGATCAGCGCCTCGACGCCCGCGCTCCGGGGTTCTCCAGCCAGCTTCGAGACGCCCCCAAACAGCCAGAGGGTGATCTCCGACACCTGCACACCGTTTCGTCGGGCGACCACCGAGTGCGACAACTCGTGCGCCAGCAGACACCCGTAGAACACGATGGCGCCGATCACTGCCGTCGTCCAGTACGCCGCGGGCGATTGATCCGGGACGCCTTGGGGGAGGACCGTAACGGCCAGGCTCCAGGAAACCAGGGCAAAGACGAAGATCAGGCTCCAGTTGAGGCCGATCTCGATGCCGAATACCCGTCCCAGTCGAATCGTCGATGTCATGCCTGAGCCCGCATCAACCTTACGCCTTCGAATTTCAACGCCCCGCTCGTGATCCGGTGGCCGCGCCGGGTTTATCGGGTCTTGGGCGATTCCTGGATGGGGATTAATAAGAGCAGAGGAGGCATTAATAAGAGTGATGAACACCACCGCACGCACAAGGCCCGCTGTGGCACCAACTGCCCGCGTTCGTCGTATTCCGGCGAGTGGAAACGCCGCCCTCGCGGCGTCGGCCCTGATCCAGGCGGCGCTGGGGATTGAGTTCTTGCTTTCGGGGCTCAACAAATTCGCCGATCCGAACTTCGTCCACAATTTCAACGCGTTTGTTCGTGCCAGCCCGGGAACCTACAACGGACTGCTCTCGTCGCTCATCCAGCAGCTGGTCCTGCCGAATATCGCGCTCTTTGCCTCGGTCACCAAATACACCGAGCTCGTCCTCGGCATCGTGCTGCTCCTGGGCGCCATCGAGGTCGGGCGGCGGCGCCTCGGCGGACCGATCGCCGCCCAGCATGGCTACGAAGCGCCCGTCGCGGCGATCGCCGCCCTGGCTGGGCTGGCTGCGGCCGGGCTGTCGCTGTCGATCGCGCTGATGATGGGCGAGCAGCTTCCAACCATCACGCCTGGCAGGGCGCTGACCACCGCGATCCCGGTCGAGCTGTTGCTCGTCCCGCTTGGCATCGCCGTCGCCTGGATGGAGGCTGGCCGCTTCCGCGTCCTCTCCCGCTAGAAGGACCCCCTCCCCAACCCTCCCCACAAGGGGGAGGGAGACTCGGGGTATTCTCGAAGCGCCATGAGCAAGGGGCGGGTCGAGGCCTTCAGCGACGGCGTCTTCGCGGTCGCGATCACGCTGCTGATCTTCAACATCCAGATCGACAAGACGGCCCCCGGTGGGTTACTGCACGCCCTGCTGAACGCCTGGCCGAAGTACGCGGCGTACGTCGCCAGCTTCCTCACCATCGGCGTGATGTGGATGAATCACCACGGCATGTTCTCGCGGCTGGTGCGGATCGATCGCCCGCTGATCTTCCTGAACCTGCTGCTCCTGATGGTGATCGTCTTCCTCCCCTTCTCGACGGCGCAGCTCGGCTCGAACATCCTGGTTCCCCAGGACGCGAGGACGGCCGCCACGCTTTACGCCATCAATGCGTTCGTCATCGCCATCGGCTTCGGTGCCGTCTGGACCTATTCGGTGATGCATCCGCCGCTGCTCGCGCCCGAGATCGACCGCCAGGCCGCGATCCGGGCCTGGCCCCGCTACTCCGTCGGGAACGTCGTGTACCTGGCCTGCATTCCCCTGGCGCAGCTCAGCCCGATCGCGGTGATCATCGTCTGCGGCCTGCTGGCCGTGTACTACACGTTCGAGATCCTTCCCGACATCATGCATCACCCGACGCGCGTCGTCTGACTACTGCATCGGAAACGGCAGCTGCCACCACGACGGCAGCTCGTCGATGGTGATCGCGGTCACCCACTTGACCCACCAGTAACCGCGGCGGTCCGGCGCGACCAACCGCACCGGGAATCCATGGCCCGGGTCCAGCGGCTGGTCACCGAGCCGGGTGGCGATCAGCAGCCGGCCGGCCGACTCGATCGAGAATCGCCGGTCGTACCCGGTGAGCGACCGGACATGAACGCTGCCGGCAGCCGCGACCGCGACCGGACCCCCTCCCCGGCCCTCCCCACAAGGGGGAGGGAGAGGTCCTCCATCGGTTTGGAAACACGCAAGTAACCGGCTCAGCCAGACTCCGGACCAGTCCTGGGTCGAGTAAAACCCACCGGTGCAATCGAGCGTCGCCCGCACCCGATCGTCGAACGCCAGCAACTCGTCGTAGGTCCACTGGCGAACGGAGCTCCCCGCCCGCAGGACCAGCCGCCAGCTCGCCGGATCGATCGTCGGGACCGAGTCGAACATCCATTGCGTCGCCGGGAGCAGCGCCGCGTCGAGCGAGCCGTACTCGTATGAACCAGTGAACCGCCGCCTCCAGCCAGGCAGGGTTAGCGCCCGGACGACGCCTTCGCCCGCGCCGTAAACCAGACCGGCGCCGGCGAGCAGAGCACCAGCCCGCAGCAGGCTTCGGCGCGAGAGATCGACGGCACGGACTGGCAAGCGCCGAGCGACGACGTGCCAGATGACGAACGGAACTGCAACCAGGGCGGCACCCACGTGCACTTCCATCGCACTGATGACGCCGACCGATACCAGCAGCCCGGTCGAGTGCAGGATGCCGGCCACCACCGACACCAGCACCAGCGCGGTCAGGACGACCGATGCCCACCATCCCGAGCGCCGCCGTCTGATGCCGTGACTCGCGATCACGCTCTTCCAGGGGGTGAGGGCGACGATGGCGTAGCCGCTGACCGCGTGCACGATCAACGACGCCCGCGACGGCGCCGTCGCGTAGAAAAAGGCCACCCAGCCGGTCACGAAGGCAAGGCCGAGCAGCACGAACAGCGCCAGGTTGGTCCAGCGTTTCATTGTGGCCGCGCGGCCTCGACCCGCCTGACCAGGGCCGGCAACGTCACCGCTTCGAGCGACTCGAGCCGCAAATCGGCGTTACTCAGATCAAGGCCGGCGGTCAGCGGGTTCGGCACCGCGACGCAAAACAACCCCGCCGCCTTGGCCGCCCGGATGCCGTTGGTGGAGTCTTCGAAGGCGATGGTCTCGACCGCGCTGACCGACAGCCGCTCGAGCGCCTTCTGATAGAGCTCGGGGTCGGGCTTGGTCCGGCTCACGTCCTCACTACACAGGATGGCATCAAAATGCTCGTGAATGCCAAAGCGTTCGAGATGCTCCATCACCCAGGTCGACCGCGAGCTGGAGGCGATGGCCGTCTTCAGCCCGAGCCGGCGGGCTTCGGCCAGGTAGCGCTCAACCCCGGGCAGCAGCTGCTGCATCGCCGTCGCCTCCCGGTAATACAGGCGCTCCAGGGCATCGAGCTCATCGCGATCAAGCGGTTCGCCGGTTCGTTCACCGAGGTCCATCAGCGGATCGAACGGTCCAGTTGAGGTCCCGATGATGGTCAGCCATTGCTCGCGCGGCAGCTCGTGACCGCGTTCCCGGTAGATCCGTTGCCACGCTCGGAAGATCGGTCCCTCGGTATCAACGATCAGCCCGTCGAAATCGAAGACCAGCGCCCGGATCTTCACAAATTCCGCTGGAAGAACTCGAGGAGGCGCCGCTCCATGTCCGCGCGATCGCGCTCCGAGCGCGGCGTGTGCCGCTCGTTCGGATAGATCAGCGTCTCGAACGGCTTCCCGGCGTCGATCAGCGCCTGCATCGCCCGCGCCGTATGCCGGAAGTGCACGTTTTCGTCGATCATGCCGTGGACGAGCAAGAGCTTCCCCCGTAGCTGGTCGACGTAGCTGAGGACGGAGCTCCGCCGGTATCCCTCCGGATTGTCCTGCGGCGTCCCCAGGTATTTCTCGGTGTACGCCGTCTCGTAGCCTTCCCAGAAGGTGACGGGCGCTCCCGCCACGCCCGCCTTGAAGACCTCGGGCCTGGTCAGCAGCGCCATCAGCGTCATGTAGCCGCCATAGCTCCACCCGTAGATGCCGACCCTTGACAGATCTGCGTAGCCGAGGCTGCCGAGCCAGCGCAGTCCTTCGGTCTGATCATCGAGTTCGATGTCGCCGAGTGCCCCTTTGATCGGGGCCTCGAATGCCAGGCCGCGGCGGTCGGAGCCGCGATTATCGATCTTCACCACCACGAAGCCGTGCTCGGCCAGCATCTGCGCGCGCAAATCGACCGTTTGCCCCCAGCTGTCGTTGACCATCTGCGCGCCCGGTCCGCCATAGGTCGACACGATTACCGGCGCCTTGCTTTCCGCTCGTGGCCGATAGACGGCGGCATGCAGCTCGACGCCACTAGCCGTTCGAAATTGGTGCAGTTCCGGCGGGGTCAGGTCGAGGTCGATCGGGACGGGTTCGTGGATGACGTGACGGACGTCGCCGTCCATCCCTCGCACCCTGACACTCGGTGGCCGTTTCAGGCTGTCCGAGACATCGACAAAGCTGGAGAAGTCCGGGGCGATCCTGGCGCCATGCGTTCCCGGATCCCGTGTCAGTTGCTCGGGGTCACCACCGTCGAGCGAGACCCGGAAGAGGTGACGCTCCACGGGACTCTTCTGCCAGCCGACGAAGTACAGCTGGCGCCTTTTGGTATCGAGCGCCACCGTCGCTTCGGCCGGCCAGTCGCCATGGGTCAGCTGACGGGTCAGCCGGCCGTCAGGCGCATATAGATATAGGTGTCGATATC
>VBDZ01000186.1 GCA_005881215.1 Chloroflexota bacterium
AAGAACGCCGCCGACATCAAGAAGTACACGGATCTCGGGAATGCGGCGCTGAAGGCGATGTCGAGTCCGGCCGAGACCTTACCGGCCGACTACGCGAGCAAGACCTTCGGCCCGATGCAGAAGACCTACGACGCGGCGATGAAAACGATCAAGAGCTAGGCCGGCCGGCGCTGCGTTCCGCTCTTCCCACCCTGCTTTTCGACTAGCGTCACGTCCTCGATCGTCATCCAGCGGTCGGCGCTCTTCGCCATGTCGACTACCGTCAGGGCCGCTACCACCACGGCGGTCAGGGCTTCCATCTCGGCGCCGGTCTTTCCCTCGCAGCGGACCACCGACTCGATCCGAATGCCAGGCAGCGTCGTGTCATCGACACACTCAACATCGATCAGGGTCAAGGCCAGCGGATGACACATCGGGATCAGCTCGCTGGTGCGTTTGGCGGCCTGGATGCCGGCGATCCGCGCGGTCGCGATCACCTCACCCTTCGGCAGGTTGCCGGCGACGATCGCCGCCAGCGCCTCGGCGCTCATGCGCACGGCGCCGCGGGCGCGCGCCTCCCGAACCGTCACCGGTTTTTCAGAGATGTCCACCATCCGCGCCTCGCCCTGGTCATCGATGTGGGTCAGCCTGGAGGCGCTCATCAACCGGACTCTCTGAGCGTATCGAGGTCGTCGCGCCGAACATCCTTCTGATGTGCGGGTCCCGCCGCCCCGCGGGCGATCACATGATCGCCGTAGCGCGCGCGCAGGTCGTCGAGCCGCTCGTCGAGATTCGCCAGCCGTGAGGAGCGCGTCTCCAGCAAACTCAACTGCGTCGCGCACGGCTCGAGGTTGCTGACCCCGGCGCCGATCAGGCGGATCGGCCGGCGGCGATCGACCTGCGTCTCGAAAAGATGCCGCAGGGCTTCGGCCAGCTGGTCATCGCGATCGGTAGGGAACGGCAGAGTCGCCTGCCGCGACTGCGTGTCAAACGGCTGGTAGCGAATTTTTAGCACCACCGTGCGGGCTGAAAGCGCGTGCACCCGTAGGCTCCGGCCCACATCCTGCAGCAGCCCGAGCGCGGTCTCGCGCACTTTTCCCACATCCTGCTGGTCGCGGTCGAAGGTGATCTCCCGCGAGATGCTCTTCGGATCCCCGGGCGGCATGACCGGGCTGAGATCGATACCGCGGGCGTGCGCGCCGAGCAGGCGGCCGTACTGACCGAAGAGTTCTCCGAGCAATGGATCGGGCAGCGCCGCCAGGTCGCCGATCGTGCGCACGCCAACGCGCTCGAGGCGGAGCGCGGTGGCCGGGCCGCAACCCGGGAGCTTGGCCAGCGGCAAGGGCGCCAGGAATCCCGGTTCCTCGCCCGCCGGGACTACGACCAGGCCGCGCGGTTTGCGCAGCTCGGAAGCGACCTTGGCGACCAGCTTGCAGCTGGCCACCCCGATACTGAGGTCTAGGCCGCAGCCCGTCTTGACCTCGTCCCGGAGTCGGAGCGCCACCGTCTGCGGCGGCCCCATCAGCGCTTCCTGGCCGGTCAGGTCCAGGTAGGCCTCGTCCAGCGCGATCGGCTCGATGAACGGCGAGTAGCGGTCGAGGATCCCGAAGACCGCCTTCGAGGCCTCGCGATAGGCGGTGAAGTCGCAGGGCACGAAGATCGCGGTGGGGCAGAGGCGGCGGGCCCGGCTGAGGGGCATCGCCGACCGCACCCCGAAGGGGCGCGCCTCGTACGAGGCGGCGGCCACCACGCCGCGTTCCCCGGGCACCCCGGCGCCGCCAACAATCACCGGCTTCCCACGAAGCTCGGGGCGGCGCAGCTGTTCCACCGAGGCGTAGAAGGCATCGAGGTCGACGTGCATGACCACTCGGGCCATGGTCGCCAGTCTAGCCCCGCTCGGCGGCCACTGTAACAGGGCCGTAACAACCGGGTATATGACGTGTCGCGGGCAAACTGCGTTGATATGATCCCGGCGCTGGCTAGGCCCGCCGGCGTCCCTGATTCCCGTCCCCCCTCTTCTGATCCAACGCTAACCCCTCCTTCCGGCGGGCCGCGCTTGCCTCTAGCAAGGAAGGCCAGGCCGTCTCGTTGCGTGCTCGATGGGCCGGCTGGTCACAATCGCGGTGGCAGTCGCCTCCTGCTTGCTGATCTGGAAGAGCGGAGCCATCAACTCGGTGCTCCCCCAGCAGTCGACGTCATCGCCTTCGCTGGACGCGGGTCCCGTCATCACCAAGAGCGGGGACGCCATGCAAACGCTCAAAAGCGTGCACCTCTCCCTCACCGGGACGCTCGTTCTGGCCGGGGTCGCGGGCGTTCACATCACTGGCTCCGGTGACCTGATCTACCCCCACAAAGAGAATCTGAGCCTGCAGCTGCAAGTGCCCGCCGCGAATGACCAGACCGCGATTCTGGCGATGAACGAGCGGATCGAGAATGGCCACGAGTACCTCCAGGTCCCGTCGCAGAGCCCGGCCTGGAACGACGTGACCGGCAACTCCAAGGGTCAGATCGCGCCCGGCATGGATCCCATCGCCAACCTCGAGTTCGCCCGCGCCTTCCGAGCGTCGCAGGACCTGGGCGACATCACGATGGACCACATCCAGGTCCACCACTTCGCCCTGGCCGTCGACCCCGCCAAATACATCCAGCAGCTCAAGGCCGACCCGTCGAGCGGCGTCACCCCCGAAGACGAGGCGGTGCTGGGCAACGCGGGGATCGAGGTCGAGGTCTGGATCTCCGCCAGCGACTCATACATCCACCAGATGAAGATCGACGTCAGCACCACCCAGTTCACCTGGGGTGTGATCTACCACTTCTCGGACTTCGTCAAGGGCGGCGGTCCCGCCTCGGCCTAGACCCCGACCTTCTCCCGTTCGCGCTCCCGCTCTTTCTCCGGGGGCTTGGTGGGCTGGCCGTTGTATTCGCGGAGGTCGTCCTCCGTCAGGTGCCCGGCCGCGATCATCAGCTCGACGTAGGTCACCCCCAGATGCGGCGCCGCCCGCCGGAGCACCCAGGGTGGCGGGTTCTCCTTGTTCTTGTTAACGGCCTGGTAGAAGTAGATCTGGTTCAGGTCGCAGCGGACCGCAAGCCGGTGCAGGGATATGTTCTGCTCGCGACACTTGCGCTTCAGATACTCGCGGAAGTCCACCGCCCCTACCTCCAGAACCCATCCGCGAAATTACTCGCGCGACGTCACCTCATTATAGGTATCGGCTGCCTGCGCTCCAGCGGCCAACCGGTCGACCACCGCCGGCAGCTCACCCAACCGCTGGATGACGGCGTCGGCCGCTCCGGGGTCATCCTCCTGGCGCCATTCGCGGGTCAGCACCGCCCGCATGCCGAGCCGCTGCGGGCCCTGCACGTCCTCTCGCACCCGGTCGCCGACGAAGACCGCGCGCCCCGCGTCGACGCCGACTTTGCGGAGTGCGTCGGTGAAGATCTCGGGGTGCGGCTTGCGCACCCCAACCTCCGAGGAGAACGTGACCCCGTCGAAGGAGGACAATAGTCCGAGCGCGGCCAGCTGCTGCGTCATCAGGCGCGGCCGGTAGGCGGCGTTGGAGACCAGTCCGAGGCGCAGGCCGCGCTCGCGCAGGGTCTTCAGGGTTTCCATCACGTCCGGGCCGACGTGCACGCTCTTGAGCCAGCCCTCCTGCTCCAGCTCCATGACCCGCTCGATCGTGTCGGGATCCAGCTTCAACCCGAGGCCTTGCAACGCCGTGTCATAGATGGCCGCGATCTCAACCTCTTCCGGCCGGCCGGCGGCGTAGTCCCGCTGGATTTCGTCGTCGACCACCCGGGAGACGCGCTCGATCAGGACCTGGGCCGCGGGTATCTCGCGTTCCACCGTCGTGGCCAACAGCTGGTTGACCTTTTCGTAGGCGTCCACCAGTGCCGAGTGCGGACGCTCATCGAAATAGATCAGCGTATGCCCGTAGTCCAGCAGCACGGCCTCGATCGGCTGGCTCACAGCAGTGAGCGCAACCGATTCAAGTTTTCCAACCCCTCCAGCATCTCCTCGCCGGGCGTTTCGAGCAC
>VBDZ01000187.1 GCA_005881215.1 Chloroflexota bacterium
CGCGCCCGGATGCGCGCCCTCAGTCTCGGCTACCTGGGAATCGTGGCCATCCTGCTGGTAGCGGTTGGCGTCCAATCCCTGGCCTCGCAGCCAGCCGTACAGATCGGCGTGGCGCTGGCCACCCTCGCGATCGTGCCGCCCCTGTACGCCGGCTTCGCCCCGCCGACCTGGCTCCGCCGCATCTGGCGCCAGGGTGAGGAGACGAAATTCCAGCAGGCGACCCACGACATCGTGATGTTTTCTCCGGACCAGGCCACCCTGGCGCGCCGCGCGCTCGATTGGGCCGTGCGCCTGTCGGGTGCCGATTCCGGGTACTTTCTCGCGGACGCGACGACCATGCTGGCCACGCACCGGATGGCCGAGGCCGACGCCTGGGCCATCCAGGCGAGCCTTGCCACAGCGGGCGCTCGGCACGTCTTTCCCCTGGGGGGCACGCCGCCGCGGACCGCGCTGATCGCGGCGGTGCCCGGGACCACCGCGTCGATGGTCCTGGTCGGTGGGCCGTTCACCCCGCTGTTCGGGAGCGACGAGGAGGCCTGGCTCCAGCAGTACGCGACGCTGGTCAGCACCGGACTCGACCGTGAGCGATTGGTCGAGGCCGTGAAGGAGGCCAACGCCGAGTTGGAAGAGAGAGTCCGCGAGGTAAACGAACGGACTCGGGAGCTCGAGGTCGCCAACCGGGAGCTGGAAGCCTTCTCCTATACGATCTCGCACGATCTACGGGCGCCCTTGCGGGCCATCAACGGGTTCACCAGCATCCTGTTCGAGGAATACGCAGACAGTCTCCCCCAGGAGGCCACTGGCTATCTCAAGCGGGTCAAGGACAACGGGGACTACATGGGCCAGCTGGTGGACGACTTGCTGGCTTTCTCGCGGCTGGGACGTCAGGCGCTGCGCACCCAGAAGATCAGCACCCGCGCCGTGGTCGACCGCGCCCTCGCCGTGATTGCGCCGTCCATCGACAAGCGGACGGACGCGCTGACCATTGGCGACCTACCGGACTGCGACGCCGACCCCAACCTGCTGGAGCAGGTCTTCGTCAACCTGCTGAGCAACGCGTTCAAGTATTCGAAGAACAAGCCGGCCGCGCGCATCGAGATCGGAGCCCTGACTTCGGAAGGAGATCTCACTCCCTCGCTTGCTGGGGAGGGTCGGGGTGGGGGCCCGATCTTCTTCGTTCGCGACAACGGCGCCGGCTTCGATATGCAGTACGCGGACAAGCTCTTCGGGGTCTTCCAGCGGTTGCATAAGAGCCAGGAGTACGAAGGAACGGGGGTCGGACTCGCCATCGTTCAGAGGATCGTCGAACGCCATGGCGGCCGGGTTTGGGCCGAGGCAAAGATTGACCAGGGAGCGACGTTCTACTTCACGTTGAAAGGAGCGCAGGAATGGCAGACACCGATGGCCGCGTAGACATCCTCATGGTCGAGGACAACCCGAATGACGAGGAGCTGACGCTCCACGAGCTCCGCAAGTACCACCTGGCCAATCGGATCCATGTCGTGCGCGATGGCCAGGAGGCCCTCGACTACGTCTTCTGTACCGGGCGCTACGCGGACCGGCAGATCACCGATCAGCCCAGTGTGATCCTGCTCGATATCAAATTGCCGTTCGTCGACGGGCTCGAGGTGCTGAGCCGGATCAAGAAGGATGACCGCACCCGAACGATCCCGGTTGTGATGCTCACCTCGTCCCGGGAAGAACGCGACCTGGTGGAGAGCTATCGGCTCGGAGTCAACAGCTACATCGTGAAGCCGGTCGATTTCGACCAGTTCAAGGAGTCGGCCCGGACGCTCGGCATGTACTGGCTGCTCTTGAATCGCCCGCCGAAAGCGGCCTAACCGCCGCCCACATCGCGCCGGCGAAAGATCAGCAGCGAGAGCACCGTGAACGCCACCAGGTAGACGAGCAGGGTGATCACCCCGTGGGTGGGATCGACTAGCGGGACCTGGTTACTCGGATTGGTGTAGGTGAGGCGAAACGCACCGTTGACCCCGCTGGCATTGATCCCCGGAAGCAACTTCAAGACGTCCTTGATCACCGGGGCAGTGCGAAACAGACTGCCGAGCAGCGCCTCCCCGACGAACAGATAGACCAGGCCGCCACCGATCGCCGCCGCTGTGCTGCGGAAGGCGATACCGAGGAAGGCACCGAAGGCCGCCCAGACGGCGAGCTGCAGGATGAGCGCGCCGAAGCCCTTCACGATCTCGGTGGCCGCCGGCCAGCTGCTCGAGCTGCCATCGACCGTGACGACGACGTAGGCCGAAAGGGCGCTGACCGCCAGCGCCGCGATGCTGATCAGGACGGTCGCCACGAACAGGGCCAGACCCTTGCCGCCAAGCACCGCGGTGCGGCCGGGCTTTTGGATCAGGATCGTCTGAACCGTCGACCAGCCATACTCGCTGGCGGTGCTCAGGGCGCCGAAGATGATCATGATCGCCGCCCCGATACTGGCTGCCGTGCTGAGGACGGTGGGGATGAAGTTTTCGGGAAAGATCTGGCGAATAAGGACCGACGCCGGCACCTGACTCCCCCGCAAGCTCGCCGGCTGCGTCTTGACCACCAGGTAGAGCAAGGCGTACACGAGGAGCACCAGCCAGGCCAGCAGGATGGCGACCATGATCCAGTTGGCCCAGCGCTTGCGCATCTTCAACCCGTCGGCGCGCAGGCTGGCGATCATGGTTGCTTCTCCGTCAACTGCAGGAACACATCCTCGAGCGACTGCTCGGCGACGCGCAGCTCCGTGACATCGACCCCATCCGCCACCAATCGCCGGTTGATGGCTGCGGCTTGCGAGGGCCCGACGGCGAGCGTGAACAGGCCGTCGCGGAGTTGCACCTGATCAGGCTTGAGCAGCGACTCGAGCATCCGCCGGGCCTGGTCGATCGGGCTGGCGCGAACCAACAACGCCTGCCCGCCGCTGCGCGCGCGCAGCTCATCGACCGTGCCCTCCGCCACCAGGCTCCCCCGGGCGATGACGCCCACCCGATCGCAGGTCAGCTCCACCTCGTTGAGCAGATGGCTGGACAGCAGGACGGTGCGGCCGCCCTGTCGCAGGTCCTTGATCAGCTCGCGCATCTCCACCGTGCCCTGCGGGTCGAGCCCGCTGGTCGGCTCGTCGAGGATCAGCAACTGCGGGTCCTTCAGGAGCGCCGACGCGACCCCGAGACGCTGCTTCATCCCGGTTGAATAGGTCTTGAATTTGTGGCGTGCCCGGTCGGTCATGTCAACCTGCTGCAACACCGGCTCGATGCGCGACTTTTGGACGCTGGAGTAGCGCGCCATCACCCGCAAGTTGTCGCGTCCCGAAAGATATGGATAGAAAGCGGGCGTCTCGACCATGGCGCCCAGTTGCGCCAGGCTGGCTGGACTGCCGGGCGCGCCGCCGGCGACGGTGGCCGTACCCGAGGTCGGACGCAGCAGCCCCGAGAGCATCCGCAGGGTGGTCGTCTTGCCGGCGCCGTTCGGACCGAGGAAGCCGTAAACCTCGCCGGTGCGTACCCGCAGGTCGAGGTTGTTGACCGCCAGCACGCCGGTTGCGTATCGCTTGCTCAGGCCGTGGGTTTCCACGGCGTAGCTCTGGGCCATCCCCATATTCTGCCTCTCCGCACGCGCGGGTCGGGGCAATCAGTTAGAAATAACGAGATGAAGTGGATCACGCGCGCAAATGCGAATGTCGATCGGATCGCGTGCCCGTGGCTGATCAGGCGTTTCGTGGACCCCGAGGCCGAGTTCCTCTTCGTGCCGGCTGCCGAGGTGATGGCAACCGCCGCCCGCGAGCACGCGATTCCCTACGACGTGCCCAACGTCGAGCTGGGCCACGTCGATGGACGCTGCAGCTTCGAGTCGATCGTGCAAAAGTACAGGCTGACCGACCCCGCTCTCGCCGAAATGGCGCGCATCGTCCACGGCGCCGATGTGAGTCAGGACGTCGGCATCACGCCCGAGTCGGCCGGGTTGAGCGCGATTGCCCACGGCTTCGCGCTGGTCCACGGCGCCAACGACCACGAGAAGATCCAGCTGGAAACCCCGATGTATGACGCGCTCTATGCCTGGTGTCAGAGCCGCGTAGCGTCGCCAGACTGATCGACCGCGACTTCGGCCTCATCATCATTGCTCGCCTGCTGCGGGCATTCGGCTTCGGCATGTCCGCGGTACTGATCGGCCTGGTGCTGGAAGGGCACGGCTTCAATCCGGGCGCGATCGGCCTGGTACTGACGCTCGGGCTCCTCTCCGCCGCGATCGGCGGCGTGGTCGCCGCCGGGCTCGC
>VBDZ01000128.1 GCA_005881215.1 Chloroflexota bacterium
TACCGGCAACTACGCGAGCTACTGGCTTCGATTGCCACGAAAGGCCGGATTGTGGGCTTCGACATCGTCGAGACCAGCGCGGCACAGGCCGACCTGGCCACCGCGATGACGACGGCCTGGCTGATCATTCACTTTCTGACCGCCATCTTCGAAGCCGAGCCGCTTCTCCGTCATAATTCCTGAGTCGTGGATCTGACGCTCGCGGCCGTCATCATCATGGGCGGATGGGTGATCGCCATCGCCGCCGCCGGGCTGGTGATGGTCCTGCGGCCGGGCGGGGTTTTGGTCCGGCTTGCGCCAGCCGCGGCCGGCGGCTCCGGAGCGACCGGCCGCCGCGATGAGATCCTGCTGGGCGGCGTGGCGGAGGTCTTTGGCAACTTTCGTGGACGCGTCCGCGGCGTGCAACTCAGGCCAGACAGCCGGCAACTCGACGACGTGGCGCTGGCCAGCGGCCTCGAGGAGGCTCAGGTGCCGGCCACCGCGATCCTCTCGGCGGACGGGCAGGTGCTGCAGCTCGCCGACGGCTGGCCGGATTCGGCATCGGATGCTCCGCCGACCGAGGCCGCGACGCTGCGAGAGAACGCCACGGTTATGAGTGCCGACGGCAAGCGCCTCGGCAAGCTACGGCTGGTGTGTTTTGACGAAACCTCCCGGGCGGTCACCGGCCTGGTTATCGCCGGCCGCGGGAAACCGAGCCGGCGGCTGCTGGCCATCGATCGGGTTATCGCTGCCGGTTCCGACCGCATCACGACCACCGTTAAAGCCGCCGAGTGGTCAACGCTGCAGCCGTTCGCCACTGACTGGGAGATCCGGCAGTCTTTGCTGCAACAGCTGACGGGCGACCCGACGCTGCAGGCCCTGACGCGGGCGCTGAGCATTGATGTCCAGGACCAGCGGGTTCGGCTGCGCGGCTACGCGACGGATGATGCCCAGGCTCGGCGCGTCGCCCAGGCTGTGAGGTCGGTGCCCGAAGTCGCGGAGCTCGATCTTGGTCTCGTGACCGACGACGGTCTTGCCCGCGCTGTCCGCGAGACTCTTGCCGGCGATCCGGGAACGTCAGCC
>VBDZ01000129.1 GCA_005881215.1 Chloroflexota bacterium
TCGCAGCCTGAGCTAGCTCCCACGCAGTTGCCGGCCGAGACCGTCAGGCCGGGACGATCCGGTGATTGAACAGTATGCGGCAACCGCCCTGGCCGAGCTCGATCGTCCCGCCGACGGCGCAGTACCGTTTGGTGGAGAGCTCCGTGGCCTTGCGGACGAGCGCCTCATCGAAGTCGCCGTCGCCGGAAATCTCGTAGAGCAAGCGGATCTCGGTGAAGGCCTTCGGCCAATCCGCCTGACGATCGCCCTCCGCCCGAACCGTGAGCGCACGCAACGGCTGCTTCATCTTC
>VBDZ01000130.1 GCA_005881215.1 Chloroflexota bacterium
GGCGGCATCCCGAGTACCCAGCGGAGCCAGGCCCCAGCGATGCTCGATGGTCGCCAAAATCGAGGTAGTGTCGTACTGCGCGCTGTCGACCACGAAGTCAGTCTGTAGGTGCGGCGCCAGAATCAGCGCTGGAATCCTGGTACCCGGACCCCACTGATCATGCGGACCAGCGATGGTGCCCTGGCCGGGCGGGGCCACATGGTCCCACTGGCCGCCAAACTCGTCGTAGGTGACCACGACCATCGTGTCCTTCCGGCAGGCGCTGCCCTGAATGTCTTTGAGCAGGTCGACGAGGTGGTCGCTGCCCCGGCTCTCGCTCGTATACCCGGGATGCTCATTCTCCAGCCCGATCGGCTTGACGAAACTTACGGCATTGAGGGGGCACGTCTTTTTGGACGACTGAGCCAGTTCGATGAAGGCCTGCTCATCCTGAAGGTGAGTGCGGCCAGGCGTACCGGGCGCGTAGGCGGCGTAATAGTTGAACGGCTGGTGATGGAACTGGAAAACCTTGTTCGGGCAGTTCGGCCACGCGGGATTCGGTGTTGAGTCGGGGTCTCCGCAAACGCCGGCGACCATACCGTTTGTCCAGCCGGGCGCGCCGACGTCGCCGTCGGCATTCGACCAGCCGCCTGAGTACCAGGCCCAGCTGACCCCGGCATGCGACAGCTCATCGCCGATGGTCGTTCCCGTTTGCGGTGGCAACTTGTTGGGATTAGAACTAGTTGGCTGATAGGTCGGCTGAATGGTGTTGATCGCGTAGTCGCCGTAGGCACGACCTGCTGAAGGAAGCGCCTGCGTCAGTGGCCCGTCTCGTACCGGGCCTGTCGCGTGGTAGAGGGGATAGTTGTTCGGCATTCCATTGGCGTCGATGATCGAGTGGAGCGTGGCCGGGGCGCCCGGGTAGGTTGGGGTCGCCGCCGCGATCAGCCATTGGTGGTTCAGGAAGGAGCCGCCGAAAGCGGCCTGGAAGAAATTGTCCGCGATCGCATAATTCTGATGGTCTTCTCCGTGGAGATACTGGTAGATGGGCAGGGTCCGGGTGTCGTAGTAGCCCTGCGTTAAGCCGACCGCATCACTGCCAGTCGTGTAGAGATTCTGCTTCCCGTTATTCAGCTGGTACTGCTCCTGATAGAAGCGGTGAACGATGTCCTCGGTGCAGCCGCCAGGCAAGTTCGCCGGGCTCGGAGTCAACCCATGCGGGGCGAAAACGCCGGGTTGGGGGCAAGTGCGGGCATCCCTCGGAAGGTAGGCTTCAATTGAGAACGGGGCGTTCTTGAAATGGCTGGCGAACGCCGTGCCAGTGGTGGTATCGGTGCATCTCGCCGATAGCGGCGGCGAGGTGAGATTGACGTCGTTCTGGAGCAAACACCTGTACGGCACCCCGCCCTGGTTGACCTGGATGGTGCTCGCCCGCGATGCGTCCCGCAGACCGTTGACGCCTTCCCATCCACCGTAGAGGTTGTCGAAGCTGTGGTTCTCTTCGTAGATCACCACGATGTGGTTGATGCTGCTGAGCTGCGATTGCCCCTGATCAGCTCCGGATCCAGCGGCCGGTATCGCAGTTAGCGCCAGCAACGACACCAGTGCCGCCGGCACGACGATGCGCACCCGTACGTTCATGAGCTTCCCTCCTCCCTTGGTGGGCTCGATGGCTACCAGTACTTTTATACGCGATCGTGTGCAAGAAATGAAGAACGTTCGGTTAAGGGATGAGGTTGACGAATGAGCCGACCCGTCTCCGGCCGATCATCGCCGAGCCAGAGATAGAGACAGACCGTCAGCACGATCAGGTCCGTCAGGACTCCGGGGACCAGCAGGATGCCGGCGGCAAGCTGTTGCTGGAACAGGGGTGCGGTGTAAAAGGAGGTTGAGGCGAATCCCAGGATGAGCCCCACGATCCGGATCTGCGCGGACGAGAGAAACAGGTAGAAGACTCGTTCGACGTGCGACAGCGCGCAGCGACGCGGAGGCTGGGCAATGACTTCGGACCAGAAGAAAAAGCCAAGCGCCGCCATCGCGAGCTGGGCGAGCTGGCGAATCCAGCCGGCGGCGGCGGTCGCCGCATAGATCGCCGGAAGGTAGGCGAGTGGCAGGGCGGAATTGAAGAGGACGAATGCAAGCAGGGCCCCCCGGCGAGATGGTCGCTGCGGCCCACGGATTGAATTCCCGAGCAGCCGCTGAAAGCGCGGCGTGGGTGCGCCGAGCACCAGCAGGGGTGCCGCGACCATCACTACCAGGATCAGCTGCACCGTTTGCATCCAGAACGTCCGGCGCACGATGGCATCGACGGGCTCGGACAGGCCGACGGCGATGACCGTCAGGCCGCCGAGGAAGGCGGTGGCCCGCCAGTGCCTCACGCCCCAGCGGGGCCGGGCATCGATGACGTGAACTGGCCGGCGGCCGCCCAACCAGTAGCACCCGGCGAGTAAGACGCAAACGATCGCCGCCATGGCTAGAGGATCGGCTGGAGATGCTGCTGGAGGATCACGTTGGACATCTGGCCGACTTGAATGAAGTTCACCTTTCCGAACCGATCGATGAAGACCGTCACCGGCAACCCCACGTTTACACCATACGCCGCAGCGATCTGGCCGGCGGGGTCGTAGACGGCCGGAAATTTGACGTCGACTTTGCGTAGAAACGCCTTCATCGAGCTGGTGCTCGTCTGCTGGTAGTTCACCGCCAGGACGATCAGTCCCTGCCCTTTATAGATGTCGCTGGCACGTTGAATCAGCGGCATCTCGTCCTGGCAGGGCACGCACCAGGTGGCCCAGAAGTTAAGGACAACCGGCTTGCTGCGGTACTGGCTGAGACGAACGGGAGTTCCATCGAGGGTCTGGGTCGTGAAATCCGGGGCGGTCGCTCCGACGGTGGCGCGGCCCCCCTGGACCGTCACATTGATCGGCGCCGGGCGGCCGAGAAACTGAGTCGCGATGAACACGATCAGCACGCCGGCGAGGAGCAAGACCCCCAGAATCCTGAAGCGCAACGCCCAGGGAAGTCCCGGATAAGACCGCGTGTTGATGGTGGCGTTCAGTGTGACAAAATGCCGCCCACCGCCGCGAAGCCGAAGAGCAGGGCGAGGTACGCCAGGGAAAAATGGAACAGGCGGGACGCCCAGCGAAGTCCGGTCGTGGACAGGCCGCGCAACGCCAGCCAGAAAAATACGCCACCCAGCACCGCCGCGCCCGCGGTGTACACCGGACCGAGCCAGATGCCGGGGACGAGGCTTACCGCCAGCAACACCACGACGTACGTGAGGATTGACTGTCGGGTGTCAGCATCGCTGGCGACCGCCGGCAGCATCGGGACCCCGACCTCGCGATACTGGCGCCGGAGCAAGAGGGCCAGCGACCAGAAGTGCGGTGGCGTCCAGAAAAAGATGACCGCGAACAGCGCCACGGCGGGAAGGCTCAGGGATCCGGTTACCACCGCCCAACCGACGAGCGGCGGGAAGGCGCCGGGATCCGGTTACCACCGCCCAACCGACGAGCGGCGGGAAGGCGCCGGCGGCGCCGCCGATCACGATGTTTTGCCTGGTGGACCGCTTCAGCCACACGGTGTAGATCAGGACGTAGAACAATCCGCCCATGAGCGCCAACGTGGCGGCGAGCAGATTCGTCGCCACGGCGAGCAGCAGGAAGCCGGCAAGCCCCAGCCCGATGCCAAAGGCCAGGGCATTCGCGGGGGCGATCCGCCCCGACGGAACCGGCCGCGTGCAGGTGCGGGCCATGACGGCGTCGATGTCGCGGTCGAACCAGCAGTTGATGGCCGCAGCGCCTCCCGCGGAGAGAGCGCCGCCGGCGAGGGCAGCCAGCGTGAGCGACGTCCCTGGCCATCCTCGGGCGGCGGCGATCATCGCCCCCAGCTCTGTGATCAGCAGGAGCAGAAGGATGCGCGGTTTGGTGAGGCTGCCGCGGTGCGGCAATCACCGCAGAACCTCGGCAGTCTGCGCGCTAAATGTCCGGGCCCGGGCGTCTTCCTCGTTGAACCACAGATAGAGACAGGTGATGAAGACGATCGAATACGTGATCGAGCCCGGCACCCACATGATGCCGGCGCCGAACTGCTGGTCGGTGAGGGCTGAGATTCCGCCCGGCCGCGTGGTAAGCAACGCGTAGGCATAGAACGGCACCGTGGCGAAGGCGAGCAAGGCGGCCAGCGCCCACGCCTGGATCATCGCGGTGAACACATAGACCACGCGCTTGAGCTGGGATAAGCGGGCGCGAAATGGATAGGGATCGATCACCTGGGCCCAGAAGAGAATCCCGAGGCCAAGAAACAGGCCGTGCTCGATGTGATGCACGAGATGGTTTCGCAACGTCAGGTCATACGCCGCCGGCCAGTGCCAGAACCAGAGGTTGGCGCTTGAAATGATCCACGCGGCCGCCGGCGTGGCGACGACTGCAAAGACCCTGCGGAGTCCAGCAAAGGCCGGATGCTTGACGACGGCCTTCGCCACCGGGCGGCGGACCGAAAGCGGCAGGCCTCGCCAGATCTGCAGCCAGGGTGAGGCGACCACCAGCAGCGGAGCGGCGACCATGATCAGGAGCAGGTGCTGGGTCATGTGGGCCCAGAACAGTTGGCGGGCGAGCGTTTCGAGCGGCGTATCGAGGGCAAGGACGATGATGCCGAGACCGGACCAAAATGCGATGGCGCGCCAACGCGCAGCGCTCCAACCCCTCACCCCGACCCTCCCCCACAAGGGGGGAGGGTGATTAGTCCGACCCCAGAGGTAGAGGATCGCGGTCACTTCCACTCCCAGCAGCACCCATGGTTCGATGGGCCAGGTCAGCGGATTCAGCCAGCTCACGGGGTACCCCCCACCCCGACCCTCCCCCACAAGGGGGGAGGGAGATTGGCCGCCATAGCTAGGCGACGAGGTACAGGAGGATGTAGTTGACGATGCCGATCGCGGCGAGGAACAAGAGGATCCAGGCAAAGAATGACGCTGGTTGCCGCCGCGCGACAGTGTCACCCGCGGGGCCGGCTTGCGTGACGATGCTGGCCAGCCACGCCGTGGCGAGCCCGAACTGGATCACCCAGGCCGTGCTCAGACCGGCAAAGACGCTCGGGTAACCCCCTTCGGTCAACCCGAAACCGAGGTGCCACAACTCGTATCCCTGAAAGAGACACGTGGCGAGACCGAAGACGAGCGCGACCGGCGTCAGCAGACGAAAGAGGAACGCCCCGGCCGCCGGGCGCGAGCCGACAAAGTAAGCGACCGCGGTGGCCAGCGCCAGCACCACCACGACGGCGCCGTAACCCCTGCTGGGCGGCGCGACGCCCTGAGCTTTCCAGGCCTGGTTGTTGTTCAGCGCCCGCAGGTAGAAGAAAGCGAACCACCAGGCAGCGAAGAAGAAGATGTCGGCCGCCAGGGCCAGCCAGGTGCCGATCCCAACCAGCCGCGTATCGAGCGCCGCCACCGCGGCCGCGTCGGCCTCGTAGGCGCGCGTCCTAACCGCCACCGGTCGCTCCCACCACGCCACCCAGATCGGCCACCGGCCGCGCGTTCGGGATCCCGTAGTCGTAGGGCCCGGCCACTACCAGGGGGACCCGCTCGAAATTCCGCGCCGGCACCGGCGTCGGCACCTGCCACTCGAGGGATCGCGCATGCCACGGATTGGCGAGCGCCGGACGGGCGACAAAGAACCAGGAGTAAATCAGGTTGGCGGCGAACAGCACCATCGAGCCGAACAGAAAGTAGGCGGAAATCGTGACCCATCGGTTGAGCCCCACCAGGGCGGGGTCATACGAGGAGACGCGGCGTGGCATATTCAGCAAGCCGACGATGAACAATGGGAAGAAGGTGGAATTGAAGGCGATGAACATCCACCAGAAGTGGATGCGCCCGATGGTCGGGCTCAGCATCTTCCCCGTCATCTTCGGGAGCCAGTAGTAGGCGGCCGCCATCAGCGCGAAGATCTCGCCGCCCATGATGGTGTAGTGAAAATGCGCCATGGAGAAGTAGCTGCCGTGCAGCGTCACATCGGTCGGGACATCGGAGAGGTAGACGCCCGAGACGCCGCCGATCAGGAAGTTGAACAGGAAGCCCATGCAGAACAGCATGGGAACGGTGAACCAGACCCGCGCCCGCCACAGGGTCCCGAGCGTAACCAGGAAGATGATCCCGGTCGGGATCGAGATCAACTCCGTCGACAGCATGTAGAAGGGGCGAAGCACCGGGGCGATGCCGCTAACGAAGAGGTGGTGCTGCCAGACGAAGAAGCTCAGCAGCATGACCCCGAAGAGGCCCACCACGCCGGTCCGGTAGCCCCACAACGGTTTGCGGGCAAAATGCGGAACGATCTCCATGATGATGCCGAAGGCCGGCAGGATGAAGATGTAGACCTCCGGGTGGCCGAAGAACCAGAACAGGTTTTCCCAGAGGTAGTTACTGCCACCGTTGGATGCCAGGAAGAATGACGTCTGCGTGGTGCGATCCAGGGTCAGCATGAACAGGGCGGCGGCCAGGACGGGAGCGGCGAGGAGACCAAGGATCGACGTGGTAAAGATGCCCCAAACGAACATCGGCAGACGCGTCCAGGTCATGCCGGGCGCCCGCAGTCCGATGATCGTGGCCAGCATATTGATCGCCGACGTCACGAGGGCGACGGCGATCAACGCGAAGCCGACGATGTAGCTGTCCATGGCCTGGCTGGCCTGCTCGGAGAGCGGCGGGTAGCCGGTCCAGCCGGTGGGGAAGCCGCCCCAGAAGGTGGCGGCCGCGAGAATCACGGCCGCCGGCGGCACCACCCAGAAGGACAGCGCCTCCAGCCGGGGAAACGCCATGCGCCGAGCCCCGATCATCAGCGGCACGAGGTAGTTGCCGAATGGACCGACGATGACCGCGCTGGTGATGAAGATCATCATCACGCTGTGCAGACCGATCAATGAGATGTAGTTACCGGAAGGCGTGATGCTCGAGTCAGGCACCAGGAGGCTGGTGCGGATCATCATCGCCCCGATGCCGCCGAAGAGCAGCATGATCAAGATGGTCACGAGGTATTGCAGGCCGATGACTTTGTGGTCCAGGCTCAGCCGGAAGAAGCGACCCACCCCGCGATTTTCGTCCGGGTCGGTGAGCGGGCTCACGCGCCAGCCGAAGAGCCGCTCGAAGGGGTAGTTCAGGAAGCCGACCCCGGCGAGGAAGGCCACCGTGGCGAAGATGTACCCGAGGATGACCCCGGTGTTCTGGTCATCGTTCAGGCCAAACAAGGTGCCCAGCCAGACGCCGGCAAAGTAGCCAGGGATGGCGAACAGGATCCCGGTGATGGCATTGTTCGGGATCGACAGCCGTCGCTCGGACACGCGTTCCGGAACTACCATGGTTAGCCCGCCTTTAGGAGTGGTTCGGGGAAGTAAAAGGGCGCGTAGCTCGGCACCGCCTTGGAAATGACCTCGTAGTCTTTCTGCTGCTGGGCGATCCAGGTGTCGAACTCACTCTGGCTCACCACCTGGCCCTCGGAATCCGCCATATGGCCGTGCCACAGCCCACAGAGCTCGGCGCAGCGCACCTGGAAGCTGCCGGTCTTTTGCGCAGTGACATGGAAGATGTTGTCGACGCCCGGGTTGGCGTCGGCCTTCACGCCAAGCTGGTACGCCCAGAAGGAGTGGATGATGTCGAGCGAGGTCACGTGCAACTCGACCGGACGGTCGACCGGCAGATAGAGATGGGTGGTCTCGACCCCACCGTAGTCCGCGTAGCGGTAGGTGAAATACCATTGCTGCGCAACGACCTGCACCTGGAGCTCGGGGCCGGTGCCGCCGATCGTACCGCTACCTGTTTGCCCACCGGACTGCCCGATGGACCGCCCGGGCGTGCCGACCGCCTGAGCAACATTGGAGCTGGCGAGGGTGACGATGCCAAAGACCGCCAGGAAGAGCACCAGGACGGCGCTGATGGCGATCCAGGCGATCTGGACCGGCGTGTTGCCGAGCATCGGCGGTCCATCAACCAGCTCCGTCGTCGTCCGCCGGAAGTAGATCGCCGAGTAGAGAACCATGATTACGACGCCGATGAATACCGGCGTGGCGAGGACGGTGAGCAGCGCCAGCGTCCGGCTCTGGTCCAGGCCTTGAACCGATTGGTCATACGGGGGATAGTGGATCTGCAGGGCGGCCAGGATCCCGACGATCGAAAGGACCACCCAGATGATCAGCAGCCGAAGCAGGTGCGGCCGGTCGGCTTCCTCGATGCGAAAGACTCCCATGGTCAGGTGACGATCAGGGTGCCGCCCATGTAGCCGATCGTCTGCATGGGTCCGCCGTTACCGAAGAGTGTGCCTGCTGCGCAGGGTACGAAGCACTGCCAGCGGTAGATGCCGGGGCCCCTGGTCTTGAAGGAAAACGTGATGGTGTTCTGCGTACCGGGCGGAGCATTGTCGCCGACGCCAAGCAACGGGACGAAGACGCCGAGATCAGGAATGGCGAAGGTGTGGGCGGCCTGGGTCGGGTCGATCGAGGTCATGTCGCCTTCCTGCGGGTTGCCCTTGTCGTCGAAGTAGGTGACATGCATGTTGCCGCCTTCGGTGCCGAAGACCTTGCCCCAGAACGGGTTGCGCAGGCCGCTGGCCCCGTCTTCCTGGTCGATCTGGACTTGAATCGTCGAATTGGCAGGAACCTTCCAGGTGGTCGTTGGCAGGTAGCCCACCCAGTCGGGATGGGGGTCGTTGGGTCGGGGCCACTCGTTCGCTTGTCCAACCGCGGCGACAGTCTCGAGGTGGAGCTTCGTGGTCGTGCCTTCCAGCGGGCCTGGCTTCCGGAGCATGAACAGTCCGACGAAGGCAACCACCAGCACAATGACGACGACAACGCCTGCCGCGGTGAACGATAACCTGCGAATCATCCGTCACACCTCAACACCTGGGCAGCCGAAAAGCACGTCCCCTTCACTAAGTCTGAGGGTATGGTGAAGACTTTAAAAGGCGTAAAGGATTACAAAACTGTCAGAAAGAGCGTGCGGCTGATCCGTGCCGGTTGTTTCGGTTCAGCCGTCCGTGCCACAATCCGGGCATGGCCGTGACGGAGGAGGAGCCCGAACCCGGTGCTGGGCCGGCGGCGGTCATCATCACGGTCATTGTCTTGATCGCCGTAATCGTCGTGTTGTTCTATGGACTCGCCGAGCTCCACTGGTTTGGGTTCGACCAGCCGGCCTCGGTCGGCACGGCGCCCTCGGTGACCCCGACGCCGGCGGCCTCAGCATCGGCGGCGGCCTCCGCTTCAGCGAGTCCCTAAGCCGCTCCCGAGCCCGACCGGCGAGCGCAAGGACGAAGCCGTACCGGCCTCAGCCAGCAGGATGTCGAACTCCGTGCCTTTGCCGATCGTGCTGCGCACGCTGAGTGTTCCGCCGTGCGCTTCCACGATCGTTTTGACGATCGCCAGCCCGAGGCCCACCCCATCCACACCACCTTTGCGACTGGCGTCGGAGCGTCCGAATCGCTCGAAGATCCGGTCCAGGTCTTCGGCCAGAATGCCGGCGCCTGAGTCCGCCACGATGATCTCGACGCCGTGATTCCGGCGAACCGACAGCTCGATCCAATCATCCGGACGGGTGTGCTTGACGGCGTTCTCGACCAGGGCATCGATGGCCAGCGAGAGCCGATCGGCGTCGGCGTCGACCATCACCTCATCCGTCGCGCCCAACCGCCATTGCCGGAGCGTCGGTGCCCAGCGATGGAGCGCGCTGACCAGCAACGGCTCGACCTCGATCGGTTTTAAGTGGAGGAAGTCCGGATCCTCCGCCGCCGCCAGCAGGAGCAGGCGGTCGGACAGGCGGCGCAACCGATTCAGCTCCTCGACCACAACTCGGGCGTCGGTCCGCATCCGGGCAGGATTGGTCGCCCGCTGTAATAGCTCGGCGTGACCGATCGCGACGGTGATCGGTGTTCGCAATTCGTGCGAGGCGTTCTGAATGAATCGACGCTCACGCTCGAGCAGCCGCAGGTTCTCGTTGGAGACCCGTCGCATCTCCTCAATGGCGACGAGGCGGCGCCGTGCATGCCAGACCATGGCGAGGAACATGGCAGACATCAATGGGACCTCAGTGAGCTCGTCGAGCGGTTGCGTCCCGCGCTCAATGTCGACGATCAAGATCGCCGCCGTAACCAAAATGATCGCGCCCAGCACTGACAGTGTCGGCGTTAGCCGCCAGACTCGGAAGCCGTAAAGGAGGGTGAGGCTAACCCAGATGAAGTGAAAGGGAACGGTTTCCCACGTCGCGAAGACCAGCATCCCAAGGAGGTTGATGATCGCGAAGATTGCCCAGGCGATGTCCACCCACAGCAGCCCACGTACCGGCCACGCCCAGCGGTTAGGCCGAGTCAATCCGATACCCCTCACCCCGAACCGTCTTGATCGCGTCGCCACCAATCTTGGCGCGCAGCCGGCGGACGTAGACATCGACGACGTTCGAGCCGGGATCGAACCGGTAGCCCCATACGGCGGCCAATAGCCAATCCTTGCTCAGCGTGTCCCCTGCTCGGCTCATCAACTCCCGCAATAGGAGAAACTCGCGCTCCGCAAGCTGGACCCGGCCGGATTCATTCCGCGCCTGGCGAGTGATCAGATCCAGGCTCAGGCCGCCCACCGCCAGCATCGTTGGCCGGGACCGGGCGTCGCGCAACCGGGCTCGAACCCGCGCGAGCAGCTCCTCGAACGAAAAGGGCTTGGCCAGATAATCTTCCGCACCTAGCTCCAGGGAGCTTACTTTCGAGGCAGTGTCGCTCAAGGCTGAGAGCACGATTACCGGCTCACCTGGACGCTGCCGGACCAGCTCGCGAAGCACGTCATGCCCACCACGGTCGGGAAGCAGCAGATCGAGGATGACCAGGTCATGGGCCTGGTCAAGCGCGGCCCGGAGCCCGGCGTCCCCAGCGGCCGCGACCTCCACCGAGTAACCCTCCGCCTCCAGCCCGCGCGAGACGAAATCGAGGATCCGCTGCTCGTCGTCAATCAGGAGAATGCGGGTGCGTTTGGAAGCGGGCGGCGCCAAGACCATCGTTGACGCGCCCACCATGGAACTCACCGTCTTGCCACCGGGCGAGCGGCCGCCTGCATTCCCCTTTGGTTGTCACGATAACAGCAGGCGCACGTCGTGGGTCACGAGATCCGGCTGGAGGCCGGCGGCCCAGCCGGCGCGCTCGTACCCATCCCGGTCGACGAGATACAGGACGCTACTGTGGAGCACGTTGTCCGGCGCGTTCTGCACCGCGATGCTGTAGGCCTTCCATACCGAGGCGAGCTGATCCGGAGGTCCGACCAGCCAGTGCCAGTCGCCACTCCAGCGGTGGGTGGCCGCGAAGGCTCGCTCGCTCGCCGGCGTGTCGGTCGCCGGCGCCACGCTCACCACCAGCAACGACAGCTTCGCCTCGGCACCCAGCGATCGTTGCACCTGGCCAAGCTGCTCAGCCTCGAGCGGGCACAGCTGCTTGCAATGCGAGTCGAGGAAGGTGATCGCCAGGACGCGGCCCCGCAGCGTGGAAACGGAAACCGGCTTGCCGTCCTGGTCAGAAAGGGTGAAGTCCGGCGCGGGCATCGTCTTGGGCGGGATGACGATGTCGGCGGCGAGACCGGTCGGCGACGCGCTGGCGCCGGCGGTGCCCGGCAGGCGGGGCGACATCACTCTCACCGCCACCAGTGCCACCAGAACGACCGCGGTCACCAGCGACAACGACCACCAGGTCACCGGCTTGCTCAGCATCCCGCTCCTCTGCCGAGCTTACCCCAGCCGGTTCAGAACCAGGCGGGCGGGGAGGTCGCGGTGAGGTCGACGCCCTGGGTCACCTGCACGGGAGCGGGCGGGCCGGGCGTTGGCGTCGGACGCGGGGTGGGCCGCGGCGTGGAGCCGGGCGAGGCCGCGACCGATGGTGAGCTGGTCGCCGTCGGCGAAGGCGCCGGCTGCGGCAGCGCCAGGTACCACAACTGAAAATGTCCGGCGGCGCCCGCGGGCGCGAGGTAAGCCAGCGCTTTGCCGTCGGGCGACCACGCTGGTGAGGCATAGAGACCGCCCTCCAGCACCACCGATGCCGGACCGAGGGCGCTGCCATTGAATGGCGCGATTTCCAGGCTGGCGGTCTGCTTCCCATGCGAGCACACCATCGCCACCTGCGTGCCATCCGGTGACAGGGCGGGCTGGCTGCAGTCGTCGGCGGCACTGGTCAGCGGCTTGCCCACGCTCAGCAGCCGGCTCTGGTAGAAGATCTGCGCGTGCACCGCGGTCGAGTTGTCGATCGAGTGCCGCACGTAGAGAATCGCTCCGCCGGCGAGCGGAATCGGACTGACGTCACCGCCCGTGTACCAGTAGGGATCGGTCCAACGCCGCGCCTGTGACTGCGCGCCGTTCAGGGGCATGCTCCAGACCGAGAGGTCGACGCCCGGCGCGTTCGACCGCAGCTTCGGGCTGTCGAAACTGTAGAACAGGCTGGCACCGTCGGGAGACACGCGGGGATAGTAGGCCCAGTGATTGGCGTCCAGGATTTTGGAATCGTCTTTCGTCAGTCGCTTGACGACCTGACCATTGAGGTCGAGCAGGTAAAGATCGCTGGAGGCGCCGGCTCGCAAGACGGCAACCAGCCGCTTATGGTCCGGGGTCAGCGCAGGCTGCGACCAGTCGCCTGCCCGGCCAATCTCCGTAAAACTCCCTGCATTCAGCTTGAACAGCCGGCCGTCCTGGACGACGAACATCGTGCCGGGGAGGATGAACTTTGGCTTCGTCACGGTCGGGAGCTGCGGCCGCTCCTTGACCACCTTGCTCTTGAGCGTCCCCAGGTAGAGATAGACACCCGAGCCGAATGCCACCATCAATGGCACGAACAGCAGCGCGGCGAGCCGGCGCAGGATCACGGGAAGTTCGCCCTCGTCACCGCAAGGATCTGGGACCAATGCGGAAGGAGAACGCTCTGCCCACTGATCTGTCCGTAGCTGCTGAAGTTGGGGACGTAAAGCACGACCTGGTTGACGTTGGCCAGGTCGAACGCACTCGCGACACTGAGCAGGCTCCGCACCCGATCGAGCCCCATGCTGGTCTTGAACCGCCCGCTGAGCGCGTTGACGATGTCCGGCAGGTCAGCGGCGTTGAGCGTGCTCGCCTTAGCTTTGATCGCCAGCAGCACCTGCTGCTGACGGGCGGACCGCCCGAAGTCACCATTGACGTCGTTGTGTCGGGACCGGACATACTGCAGCGCGCTGGCGCCGTCGAGGTGCTGGGCGCCCGGCAACACGGCCACGCGCTTGTAGCCGTACAGATCGCCCCCACCGATATCGTCCGGGTAGAAATCGTCGAGCACCGGATTGGTCACGAAGAGATCGATCCCGCCGAGCTGGTCGATCAGCTTGATCAAACCCGTAAGCCCAACCCACGCGTACTCGTCGATGTGGACGTGGAAGTTGCGCTCGACCGTGGCAATCGCGGCGGACGCCCCGCCGTAGGCGTAGGCGGCATCGATCTTCGCGCTCCCGCCGGTCGAGAGCGGTACCCAGAGGTCGCGGGGTATGGAGAGCATGGTGACGTGTTTACTGGCCGGCTCGACCCGCACCAGGATCATCGACTGCGTCAATGGGGATTTGTTCTTGCCATCGTCGTCGGAACCGAGCAGCAAGACAGTGAATGGCGCCCCGGGTGAAGCCGCCGGCTTCGGCGTGGTCTTCACGCCCAGAATGTTGACGGGCGGCACGACGACGGTCTGGCCGGTCTGCCCGACCCCCGCGACCACCACCGGGAAGAAGTAGGCGGCGACGCCGGCAACCCCGGAGAGGGCCAGGCAGAGGATGGTGAGCACGGCGAGACGCACAGGATGCAAACGCGAGGCACGCCGACGCCTTGCAGTCCCCTGACCAACCATCACTGGATACGAATCATGCGCTATTCAACATGGCAAATTGATAAGAACCGAGGACAGGCAGACGCCACCCTTCATTCGGCTCAACGGCCTGAGCCGTAGAAAAGTTACAGCGGCGCGCCGGTCGGACTAGTCCATCAGGTCCGGATCAGCACCCGTAGTTGGCATCGAATCCGTCCCGCAGGTACTGAACCAGCCGGACGGGAGCCCCCGAAAAACCGGCGCCGCACGCGGCCCGCACGCCATCGATCGAGGTATGCCCGGTCGCGACCCAGTCGGCCGCCGCCCCGGTAATCTGGAGCGAGCCGACGATGGTCCGCCACTGATAAGGGGTGGAGTAAATCCCGACGGGGGCGAGCGAGCGCCGGAGCAAGGTGTCGACGATGCCCTGGATCGTGAACTGATTCAGGCTGAGGTCGGTGGACGACCAGCTGTTGTCGGTCTCGACGTCCAGCCACCAGCCGCTCGGTTTGACGGCGCCCTGCGACGTGGCGTAAGACATCGAGCGGGTCGCTTCGCTGCAGCCGGCGCCCCAGGCGGCTTTCTGGGCGGACGAACCCCTGACGAAGATCGATTGCACGAAGCACTCGAGCGTGGTGTGTTTGCCATCGACATGGGTGTAGAGCGGGTCATAGCCGGTATTGATGTAGAGCCCGGCATTCGGAGTCCGGGCGTACTGGTCGGCGAGGCAGGGGTTGTAGTGAACGAAGGGGTAGCCGCCGTTGACCCCGACGATTCCGAAGGCACCGCCGGGATAGGCGCCCCCGCACTGCGGAAAACTGATGTCGTAGCCGGTCGACCCCGGCGCGTAAGCCAGCGCAGCAACCTGGTTCGCCAGCAGGGCGGCGCCGATCGACGCCACGGCGGCCAAGGGGAACAGCCGGCGAAGGACGCTGGTCATGGGCCGGGTCATTCTGCGGGCCCGAGTCTTCCGAGTCAACCAGCGGCGGCTGGGTTGGTCCTGATATCGCCGGTGTGGGCAAAACCAGGTCGGCGGTTGCTAGGCTGACCGGCGTGGGGCTGGACCTCTTTGGCACCGCCGAGGCCGCGGCAGCCTGGCGGCGTGGTGCTGCACAGCGGGCACGGTTTCTCGCGCCGGTCACAGACCGAATGCTGGACGCGGCTCGGATCGGACCCAAAAGCCAGGTCCTGGATGTCGGCACCGGTACCGGTGACACGGCCGTACTGGCCGCTGAGCGGGTGGGCCCCACCGGGCGGGTAATCGCCATCGATGCGTCGGCCGAGATGCTGAACGTCGCCGCCGAATCGGCCCGAGCGTCCGGACTGGATCACATCGAGTTCCGGCAGATGGACGGTGGCAAGCTGGCGCTCGAGCCGGGGAGTGTCGACGCGGTCATTGGGCGTCACTCGGTGCAGTTTCTCGATGATTGGCCGGCTCCCCTCACCGGTTTTCACCAGGTGCTACGACCCGGCGGCCGTTTGAGCTTCGTGGTGTGGGGACGCACAACGGAGAATCCGTTCATGGCGCTGCCGGTCGAGATCCCCAAGCAGCTTGGATGGCCACCCGTGTCGGCGGCGGCGGCGCCCTTCTCACTGGGCGACGGACAACGGCTGCGCCAGCAACTGGTGACGACAGGGTTTGACGAGGTGAAGGTGGAGCGGGTGGGATTCCAGACGCGCATGCCGGCGGATGTCGCGCTCGCCAACCGGCTGGACTCGCCGATGTCGCGCGCGGCCGTCAACAACGCGAGTGCGGAACAACGCGAGGCGTTTCAGAAGGCGATTCGCTCGGCGCTCGAGCGAATGCGGGACGGCGACAGCGTGCTGGTGGCTGGTGTAACCCTGCTGGCTTCAGCGACCCGTTGAGCCGCTGGTCGCCAGCGTTGCCCTGAGCGCGGCCACGAGTCGCGCATTCTCCTCCGGCCGGCGCACCGTGATCCGGATGTACTCGGCCAGCGGCGAGGTCGGCGGAAAGGTGCGCACCACCAGCCCGTCCTTCAGCAGGCGCGGGCCCGCCTCACGACCGGTTCCAACCAGCAGGAAGTTGGCCGCCGACTCTCGGACCTCCAGGCCGAGGGACCCCAGCTCAGCCTGCAAGCGGGTTCGCTCCTCGATGATCCGCTGGACGCGCTGCCACATGCCGCCGAGATCGCTCAATGCCTGGGCCCCCAGCGCCGCGGAGACCACGCTGATGCTGCCGGGTGGTCGAACCCGCCGCAGCACGGCGCTGATCCCCGGGCCGGCGAGCGCATAGCCGACCCGGACGCCAGCCAGGCCAAACGCCTTGCTGAGGGTTCGGATGAGGACGACATTCGGCATTCGATCGATCAGCGGCAGCGCGGTCACACCCGACAGTTCGACGTAGGCCTCGTCGATCGCCACCACGCCCCCGGCGACGCCGGCCAGCTCCTCGACAAAGCTGAGCGGGAGCAGCTCGCCGGTCGGGTTGTTGGGATTGGCAAGCCAGGTCACCGCAGCGCTGCGCGCCTGCGCCAGGAACGCCTGCCGATCGAGCCGGAGGTCGATCGCCGGGACTTCATCGACCGCGCCGCCCGCCATCTCGGTCAGGATGCGGAACATCGGATAGGTCGGGCGCGACAGCAGACCCGAGCGGGAGCCATCGATGAATGACTTCGCGATCATGTCCAGGACTTCGTCGGCACCGGCCCCGACCGTGATCCAATCCAGGGGCGCGTCGGTGTACTGGGCGATGGCTTCGGTCAGGGCGCGGTAGCTGGTGTCCGGGTACTCGTTGATCGGCATCGCCGGCAGCCGGCCGAGGTCGGCGCCTGGCCAGGGAAAGGTATTGGTATCGAAGCGGACCACCTGGTCTTCCGGTACCCCGGCCTGCCGGGCGATGCTGGCGCTGGGCGGCTCCCACTCGTACGGGTGCATCCGGCTGATCGCCGGCCGGGGTTCGGGCGCCGGGTTGGGGGGCATACCTTACATATATTGATGGGCGCCATGGATCACGTTCAGGCTGCGCCAACCCATCGGGCCGATCCGAAAGCCACCGCGGCGCTCTATTCGGTCCTGGTCAACCTGCTTCTGATCGGAGCCAAACTGCTGGTCGGCCTGCTCACTGGCAGCGTCGCCATCCTCGCCGATGCGGCCCACTCCTTCCTCGACCTGTCGGCCAGCATCTTTGCCTACGCCGGCATCCGGACGGCAGCCAAGCCCGCCGACGAGGACCACGCCTGGGGCCACGCCAAGGCCGAGAACATCTCGAGCCTGATCCAGATGTTCCTGCTGGGCGCCACCTGCATCGCGATCGTCATCGAGTCGGTGCGCCGACTGGTGGTCGCCGCGCACGTCAGGGTCGCCTGGTACTCCTTCGCCGTGGTGCTCGCCGCGATGGCGGCCGACATCGTGGTCAGCCGCTACCTGGGTCGCGTCTCGCGCAGCCAGGGGGGCAGCGCGGCGCTGGAGGCGGACGCGCTGCATTTCGCCTCTGACCTGTGGGCCTCGTTCGCGGTGCTGGTCGGCATCACGCTGGTGGCGGTCTTCGGCTTCAGCGTCGCCGACCCGCTGGCGGGGATTGCGGTGGCGATCATCATCGGCACCACCGCCATCGAGCAGGGCCGGCGCACCACCCAGGTGCTGCTGGACGCGATGCCCGACCGGCCGACGCTGCGCGCCATCGAGCGGATCCTCGAGAGTGATTCGCGGCTGCACGGCTATCACAGCCTACGGGCGCGGCAGGCGGGCAAGCACGTGATGCTGGACGTGTCGGTGCACGTCGACGGCGCGCTAACCCTGGCCCAGGCGCACGAGGTCGGTCACGCGGTGGCGCAGCGAATCCGGACCGAGCTGCCGGTGGTCAGCGACGCGGTGGTCCATGTCGAGCCGGTCGACGACGAGGCCCACGGATAGCGGACCCGGTCGACGGCTCGGACCTACATCCCGAGTCCGCCGCTGATGTTGCAGAACACGTTCTGCACCTGGTTGCCCAGGACGATCAGGACGACGATCACGACTACGGCGATCAGCACCAGAATGAGGGCATATTCGACCATGCCCTGCCCCTCGTCACGGGTGAGCAGGTCGAGCAATCGGCGAACGGCGGAGGGAAGTCCCATGGTTCCTCTGCTTCCTACAACGCGCCGGACGGCCGGGCATGTCCAGCCATTCGCCATTCGTTGCGGCCCTGTCACGGGACTACCTAGTTATCCTCGTCCGATGGCATGGCTCCGTCCGCGTCGATGGCCGAGTGTTGCCGCCACCATTGCGGCCGTGTCGCTGGCTGGCTGCAGCGGCGCCGGACCAGCGACCTCTGCCGTTACGCCGTCGCCAACTCGACTGGCGGCGACGCCGGCGGCCGCCGGCCCAACCCTCAACCCGCTCGCGATCGACGCCATGCGGCAGCGCGACTACCCGGGCAGCGATCTGGTCATCGAGCAAACGCTTGCTCCGGGCAGCAACTACCGCCGCTACATCGCCTCCTACCGGTCCGACGGCCTGAAGATCTTCGGGTTGCTGACGGTGCCCAACGGCAACCGCCCGGCCAGAGGATGGCCGGTGATCGTGTTCAACCACGGTTACATCCCCCCGGCGCAGTACCGGACGACGGAGCGGTACGTCGCCTATGTTGATGGATTCGCGCGCAACGGCTACATCGTCTTCAAGTCCGACTACCGGGGACACGGCAGCTCGGCCGGCCAGCCGTCCAGCGCCTACGGCTCCCCGGATTACACCGTCGACGTCCTGAACGCCGTGACGACCTTGCAGCGCTATCCCGACGCCGACCCGAACCGCATCGGCATGTGGGGTCACTCGATGGGCGGCAACCTCACGCTGCGCGCGCTCGTCATCGACCCGCGGATCAAGGCGGCCGTCATCTGGGCCGGCGTGACCGCGACCTACCAGGACTTGCTGGAGAACTGGCATCCACCGCCGGGCAGCGGACCGCCACCATCGGTGACCCGCAACTGGCGGCAGGATTGGGTGGCCCGCTACGGGACGCCCGAGCAAGATCCGGCGTTCTGGGGCTCGATCTCCCCGATGTCATACCTGGCCGATATCACCGCGCCCATCCAGATCGACCACGGCACGGCCGACATCGAGGTGCCGCTGCAGTTTTCCCAGAAACTGGCGCAGCAATTGAGCGCGGACGGGAAGAATGCCCAGCTGTTCACCTACGCCGGTAGCGACCACAACATCGCCCAGGGATTCTCCCTGGCGATGGCGCGATCGGTTGCCTTCTTCGACCGCTACCTGAAGGGCTGAGGGGCGGTGACGCCGAGCCCGGCGTTACTGCACGCTGGCGCTGATCGTGTTCGACGCTGCGCTTGGCAGGCCGGTTGAGCCCACGGCAACGACGTAGTAGTAATAGGTGCCGCTGCCCGGAGCATCCGAGAAGCTGGTCGGGGTAAGGCCGGATTTGATGAGAACGGCATTGGAGGTCGTGGTGCCGCGATAGACCGAGTAGGTCTGCGCC
>VBDZ01000131.1 GCA_005881215.1 Chloroflexota bacterium
CGCCGATTGCGTCCCCGTCGTGGTTTGCCCGCTACCGGATCGCCGTGGTTTCAGCCGCCGGCGCCGTGGTGGTGGGCGCGGTAGCGGTCGCGGCCGTCCTGCTGCTGTCGCAGCCGAACCCCACCGTCGAGAAACTGGTCCCGGCAACACACGACGTCCTGGTCATCGCCAACCTCAATCCATCGCTCGCCCAGAAAGTCAACCTGTTGCGCGCGGTGCACAGTTTCCCCGACACCACCACGGACTCCGCCATCTCGAAGAAACTCGACGAGGCCTTCAAGGACACCGGCCTTTCGTTCAGCAGCGACGTGCAGTCGTGGCTCGCTGGAGAGGTTGGGGTCAGCGGCAAAATGAACCTTGCGAATGGTGGCGACTCTCCATTCGCCCTGTTCGCGACCTCACGCGATGACGCGAAAGCGAAGGCGGCGCTGGCGAAGCTACGGTCCGGCACGGTCGGCAAGAAGTACACCTGGCGCGACGAAACCTACAACGGGATCAGCATCGCATCGGGCACGCCGACCGCGACCGCATCGGAAAAGCCGGTCGCCTACAGCTATGTCGACCATGTCGTCGTGGTGGCAAGCTCGGTGGCCGTGATCCACGAAGTCATCGATACCGACCAGGGCCGCGGCGCCCGGCTGGTGGATTCCTCGGACTACAAGGCCACCATGGCCCTGCTGCCGTCGGACCGGGTCGGGATGGGCTATCTCGCGGGGAAATCCCTGGTCGCCGGCGTCAAGCAACAGATGACCAAGCCGTCGACCCTGGGCCTGCCGGCGCTCAAGACTGTGGACGACCTCAATGCCCTCCAGGGTATCGGCGGCGCGCTCTCGGCCACGGGCACCGGGATCGCGTTCGACCTTGCCGTGAAGCTCGATAAGAACAAGCTGTCGCCGGCGACCCGTCAGGCCTTCAGCGCGACCGGCCGGCCGGACGCCGTCCTGCGCTGGATCCCGAAAACCAGCGACGGCTTTCTGGCCATCGCCAACGTCGACAAGAGCATCAAAACCCTGCTCGACCAGTACAGTACCGATCCGAGCATCAAGGCCGGCAGCGACGCGCTTGGCCTTACCGGGTCTCAGGGCATCCTGCCGCACCTGACCGGCGACCTCGGCCTCGAGGTCGAGCTGGGGAACAACTCGATTCCCAGCGGTGCGGTGCTGATCGGCACGAACGATACGGCGGCGATGAATGCATTCTTCGGCAAGCTGCTGCTGCTCGCCGGCGAGGCGACCCAGCAGACCCAGGGCACGGGCGTCACCCGGGTCACCTACCGCGGCGCGGTGATCACCTCCTGGGCCAGTCCGTCGTTAAGCCAGGTGCCAGGCCTGGCACCGTCGTTCGCGGCGCTGGATGGCATGGCCATCCTCGGGTCGAGCCAGGCTGAGGTGAAGGCGTTGATCGATGCCCACCTGAGCGGGTCCACCATCACCACGGACCCCACCTACCAGGCCGTCAGTGCCGCGTCCCTGGCGCGGCCGTCCGGCATCATGTACGTGAATATCGCGCGAGTCGTAAGCGCCCTCGAAAAGCTGCCTACCAGCTCGGCCATGGACACGAAGGCGGTCGCCTACCTGGCGCCCCTCAAGGCCTTCATGCTCACGGCCACCAGCCAGACGGGCGGCGCCCTCGAGCGCTTCTTCGTCGCCATCAAGTAAGGTCGGCGACCGGTTCTAAAATCCAAGCCTTCCGCAATCGTCCACGCATGCCGTAAGAAAGAACCATGAGCGTGGGCGAGGCGGCGCCGGCCGTTTCGAGCCAAGGGCAGGCAGGTCGCCGCTGGCCCGTCAGACCGCGAGTCGCGGTCGCGGCTATCCTTGCGGTGCTGGTCGTGGCCGCGGTGGCGGTCGCGGTCTGGTTCCTGCTGCTCCGCCACAGCGCCGCCATCGACAAGCTGGTGCCCCAGAGCGCCGACGTCCTGGTCGTCGCCGACCTCGACCCCTCGATCAGTCAGAAAGCCAACCTCCTGAGCCTGTCGCACAAGTTCCCCAACCTCAAAAACGACCAGGCGCTCAGCCGGCGGGTCGACGATGGGCTCAACCAGGCGTTCAAGGACGCCGGCCTTTCCTTCGATCGGGACATCAAGCCGTGGCTTGGATCAAGGCTGGCGGTTGCCGCGACCGTTGGTGAGCGCACGGCGGGCCTGGTCCTGGTCGACTCGAAGGACGACGCCAGGGCAAAGGCCGCCCTCGCCAAGCTGCGGAATAGCAGTTCGGGAAAGGTGCTGCACTGGAGCGACAAGACCTACCAGGGGCAGAGCCTGTCGGTCGGAACTCCTGGCGACGGATCGCAACCGGCCGTCTACGCCTACGTCGACCACACGGTCCTGATCGGCAACGACGAGGCGATGGTGCGAGAGGCGATCGATGCCGACCGCGGCGCCAAGGGGAGGCTCGCCGAGTCGTCGGGGTACAAGGCGACGCTCAGCCTCTTGCCCAGCGACCGCCTGCTGCTCGCGTACGTCGACGGCGGGCGGATCGATCAACGTGTCAAAGACGCGATCCGGCGGGGGACGAGTGGCGCTCAGGTCCCGACAGCCAGCCTGAATCAGATCGATGCCTTTCGCAGTCTGGGTTTCGCCCTGGCGGCACACGCGAATGGTCTCGCGGCTGACCTGCAGCTTCGCCTCGACCCCGCAAAGCTCGACCCCACGACCCGGACCGCCCTCACGCAGCACACCAGCCTGGCCCACGTCCTCGCTCACGTCCCCAACACCGCGTACGGCTTCGTCGCCACCACGGCGATGCGGCAGATCGTGCAGTCCATCGCGGATCAACTCGGGAGTGCCAGCCCGGACGCGAAGACCGCCCTGCAGCAGCTCGGATTGACCGGCCAGGGCGGGGCCCTGGGGTACCTGAGCGGACCTGGCGCTATCGAGCTCGGGCCAGACCCATCCTCACCCGCGCCCGGTGGGGCACTGATCCTGTCGACCGACAATCTCGGAAGCTTTGACACCTTCGTTCGGAACACCGTCGCCGCAGCGTTCCAGGGCGGGCCACTGACCAGCGGGGGGAGAGTTCGGGTGCGCAACTACGATGGCATCGACGTGATGACCGTGGACGCTCCCGAGCTGTCCCAGATGGGCTACGCGCCATCATGGGCGGTGAGCCCGAAGCTTGGCACTATCGGTACCACCCCCGACCAGGTGTTCGCGGTCATCAAAGCGGGCAATCCCCAGAATTCGATCACCACGAATGCTGCATATGCCGCGGCCCTGAGGGAGGTCGATCAAAATCCGGATTCGGCCCTGTACCTCGCGATCAAGAACGCCGCCGCGGCGCTTCGGGGCCAGCTGCCTGCTGACGCGCGGGCCGGCTATGACAAAGACGTCGCACCCAACCTTCAACCGCTGCGGGCATTCATGCTGACGTCAAAAACGCAGTCCGACCGGCTCTCCGAGCGCTTCTTCCTCGAGATCCAGTAGCCCGGTCTGCCCGACGGCTGGTACCATAGTGACTGACGTGTCAGTCAGTGGCCGGGCGACGTACGAGTTACCCATGACCCAGCGGCAGTGGGTACGCCGGGGCGAGTTGCTCGAGGCGGCGCGGCGAGTCTTCGAGCGTGACGGCTACCATGCCGCGACCGTTAGTGCGATTGTGCAGGCGGCCGGCCTTTCCCAGGGCGCGTTTTACCTCTATTTCCCGGACAAGAAAGCCGTGTTCGCCGCCCTCCAGGAGGAGATGGCGACGTTTCTGCGCCGGCGGATCTACTGGGCGACGCGCGACGAGCGCGATCCGGCGCAGCGGCTCGAGGTCGGTTTGAAGGCCTACTTCGAGTTCTATGACGAATACCGAGCCTGGAATCGCCGCCTGGCGCTCGAGGGGCTCGGCATCGATGAGAGTTTCGAAGCCCGCCAGGCCCAGCTGTATGAGACGCTGGCTGGTGGGTTCGCCCCGACCCTGACCGAGCTTGGCGTCCGCAGCCCGGAAATGGCCGCGGCCGCCCTCATCGGGATGGCCGCCCAGGCCGCCTACTGGCAGCACTACCAGCGCCAGCAGCCGCCCGCCATGAATCCGTCGACCCTGGCACGTGCCTGCGCGTGCCTTTTTCTACACGGCGCCCCATCGATCCCAAGCCCATCAACATCGGAAGGAGGCCCTCATGCCTGACGCCAAACAAGTTTTTTCGGAAATCGAGAGCCGGATCAAGGCCAAGCCGGAGAAAGCCGCGGGAATGAACGCCACCTACCAGTTCGATCTCAGCGGCGAGTCCTGGACGTTGAAGATCGCCGACGGGGCGGCCAGCGTCAGCCCGGGGCCGGCGCAGAGCCCCAACACGACGCTGATCGCCACCACCGACGACTGGATGAACATCGCCACCGGCAAGCTCAATCCGGTGACGGCGTTCATGCAACAGAAGCTGAAGGTGAAAGGCGACATGGGCCTGGCGATGAAGCTGCAGGGGTTGTTGCAGTAGTGACCGATCCGCGTTGGGTCGGCCGCAGCTACGAGACCGCGCCTTATGAGGTCACGGAGCAGTCGATCCGAGATTACATGGCGGCGGTGGGCGACACGCGTGACGGCGCCGAGCTGATCGCCCCGCCGACCTACGCGATGGTCTACGGATTTGACGCCTACTGGCAGCTCTGGACCGACCAGGAGGTCGCGCTCGACGTGGCGCACCTGGTCCACGGCGAGCAACAGTTTCGATTTCATCGCCCGGTCAAGCCGGGGGACCGAATCCGCACCACCGGCCGGCTGACCGCGATCAATACTCGGGGCGACATGGAGTTGGTGACGTTCGAGTTGACTGCGAGGGATGACGAGGACCGTCCCGTCTCCGACGGTCAGGCGCTCTTCATCATCCGCACGCCATGAAGACGGTCACCGCGGCGCAGGACTTCGAAAATGTACAGTCCGGCCAGTCGCTCCCGTCGCTGATCAAGCACGTCACGGTGGAACAGATTCGTCAGTACGCGGACGCATCGGGCGACCGGAATCCCATCCACCTGGATGAAGCCTTCGCCCGCTCGGCCGGACTGCCCGGCGCGATCGCCCACGGCATGCTGACCATGGCGTTCGCGAACCAGATGGTTACCGACTGGCTGGGCGACCGCTCGCTGTTGAAGCGCATGCAAGGACGGTTCGCCGGGATGGTCCTGCCCGGCGACGACGTGACCTGCTCCGGAACGGTCGCCTCGAAAGACGCGCAAACCAGACGGGTCGTGATCAACTTCGTCGCCGTTAACCAGCGTGGCGAGAAAGTGCTGAACAAAGGCGTGGCGGAGGCAGAGTTCCCGCCACAAAGGAGCGAGACGCATGCCGCTTGATTTCACGCTGACCCCGGAGCAAGAGGAGATCAAGGCCCTGGCCCACGAGTTTGCCGAGCGAGAGATCCGGCCGGTGGCCCCCCATTACGACGAGACCGAGGAATTTCCGTGGCCGGTCTTGAAGAAGGCTCATGAGGTCGGGCTGACGCCGGTGGCCGTGATGCCGGAAGCCTACGGCGGAGGCGGCCTGGACATCATCGCCAACATGCTGATCGCCGAGGAGCTGCACTGGGGATGCGCCGGCATCGCGGTGGCGATTACCGGCACCGGTCTGGCGGCGACGGCCATCCTGGCAATGGGCAATGAAGCCCAGAAACAGAAGTGGATCGGCGAGTTCTGCAATGCGAAAACGCCGGTGGTGGGAGCGATGGGCCTCACCGAACCGGGTACCGGCTCCGATGCAATGGCGATCGCCACGGCGGCGAAGAAAGTCGACGGAGGCTACCTGATCAACGGCGCGAAACAGTTCATCACCAACGGCGGCATCGCCGACCTGCACGTGATCTTTGCCAACACCGATCCCAGCGCCGGCGCGGCGGGCATCGCGGGATTCGTCGTTGAGAAGGGGAACAAAGGGCTCAGCATGGGCCGGAAAGAAAAGAAACTCGGGGTGCGCGCCTCCCACACCGCCCAGGTAATGCTCCAGGATTGCTTCGTGCCGACGGAGAACCGGCTTGGTGGCGAGCCAGGCGATCCCGATGCCGGCCCCGGCGCGCTGGGCGCGCTGCAGATGCTCGAATATTCACGGCCGGCGGTCGCCGCCGGATCGATCGGCATCGCCCGGGCGGCCTACGAGTTCGCCCTGGACTACGCGCAGCAGCGCGTCGCCTTCGGCAAGCCGATCATCAAGCACGAGGGCATCGGCTTCAAGCTTGCGGAGATGGCGATAAACATCGATGCGGCCCGGCTGCTGACCTGGCGCGCCGGCTGGATGGCCCAGAACGACATGCTCTTCACCCGCGCCGAGGGCAGCATGGCCAAGGCCTTTTCCGCCGACATGGCGATGCAGGTCACGCTCGACGCCGTGCAGGTGCTGGGTGGCTACGGCTACATCCGCGAGTACCCGGTCGAGAAATGGATGCGCGACGCGAAGATCTACCAGATCTGGGAGGGGACCTCCGAGATCCAGCGGCTGGTCATTTCGCGGGCGATCTCCGGCGAACGGCGTCCGCTGACCCGCGAGCAACCGAAGCCGCAGATTCGGAAGGCGAGCTGAGCCATGATCGACCTCAAGGGGAAAGTTGCCCTCGTGACGGGTGGATCGCGCGGGCTTGGACGCGCCGATTGCCTGGCGCTGGCCCGCGCCGGCGCCGACGTCGTCGTGACGGACATTCTCATCGAGAGTGACCCCGAGCTCGAAAAAGCCGCCGAGGCGTCGGGCAGCGCGCTATCCCAGGTCATGGCCTCACAGAAGGCGGTCTACTCGGAAAAGACTTCCAGCGAGATCCGCGACATGGGTCGCCGCTCCGTCGCAATGAAGATGGATGTGACCAACCGTGAGCAGGTCAAGGCCGTGGTCGACCAGGTGGTGAAGGAGTTCGGCAGCCTGGATATCCTCATCAACAATGCCGGCACCCTGGACCACATGGCGGCCGTCGAGAATCAGGTGGATGCGCTGTGGGACCGGGACCTGAAGGTCAACCTCACCGGCGCCTACAACTGCTCCAAGGCCGTCTGGCCGTACATGAAGCAGCGCAACTGGGGCCGAATCATCATGATGTCATCGATCGCGGGGAGCCTCGGCGGTTTTGGCCAGGCGAGCTACTCGACGACCAAAGCCGGACTTACGGGCCTCGCCCGGACGCTGGCACTCGAGGGAGCGCGGTACAACATCACTGTCAATGCCATCGTGCCCGGGATTATCGGCACCGAAGCCTTCAAGATGGGTCGCCCGGACATGAATGAACGCATGATCAAACGCGTGGCCCTGCGCCGCCCCGGTGAGCCGGAGGACATCGCCAACGCGATCACCTTCCTCTGCTCGCCCGCCGCCGGCTACATCACCGGCGTCGCCCTCCCCGTGACGGGCGGCCTCGATCTCTTTACGTTCTAACTGTGGGCTCGCTCGAAATTTCGACCAGCGACTTCGTGACCACCATCCGGATGAACCGGCCGCCGGTCAACGCGCTGGTGGCAGAACTTCAGGAGGAGTTGGTCGACGCCCTCAAACGGCTCAAGGACGACGACGCGACCCGGGTCGTCGTGCTGACCAGTGCCATCGATCGCTATTTCATGGCCGGAGCGGACATCAAGGCGATGGGCGGTGAGGGAGGCTTCGACCGGGAAAACCCGGCGACCCTCGAGCGTGTGGCCCAGATGTCGCGGCGAAGCCAGGCGGCGTTCACCGAGGTCGAGCACTTTCCCAAGCCCTTGATCGCGGCCATCAACGGCCACGCCCTCGGCGGCGGCTGCGAGCTGGCGCTGGCGTGCGACTACCGGTTGATGATCGACGACTCGCGATCGACGATCGGGCAGACGGAAACCAACCTGGGCCTGATTCCGGGCGCCGGCGGAACGCAGCGGCTCCCCCGGCTGATCGGGCGCGCTCGGGCCACCGAGCTGATCTTTGAGTCCCGCCGGCTCAAGGCGCCCCAGGCGGCCGCCATCGGGCTCATCAATACGGCGCTGCCGCAAGAAGGGTTCCACGATGCGGTGCTGGAGCGTGCCCAGCGGCTGGCGAAGGCGGCGCCGATCGCCTTGCGGCTGGCCAAAGAGGCCCTGCTCGCCGGCCTGGAACGGCCCCCCGGAAAGGGATACGAAGTCGAAGCGGAGAACTTCGGACGGGCGGCCATGACCGAGGACGCGATGGTTGGCATCATGTCCTTTGTCCAAAAACAGCAACCGGACTTCAAAGGAAAGTAAAGAAACACCGGCCGCCAGTACGTGGCTCGGGCTCCTCGCGTTTTAACGATCAGGACTCTCGAACCGAGGAGGATTTCTTCATGCTTCGATCGATCTGGATTGCCGCGGGAGCAGCCATGCTGCTGGCCGTTGGTGCACTGACCGCCGTGGCGGCCAACTCGCACGGGAAGGCCGTGAGCACGCTGGCTACCAGCACCACGCTCAAGGGCGACGCGAAGGGCAACGCGATCAGCGCCGCAGCGAGCGCCAAAGGCGACACCACGTCTGGGGCGGCCAGGGCCGAGGCGACGGCAGACGCCGCAGCCAAAGCAGCTGACACCGACGTGGAGGCGAACGATGAGGACGCTAGCGATGTGAACGACGAGGCTGCCGATGCGGCGGCCAGTACCGCAACCGAGACCGACAAGGATGCGCACGGCGACGCCGTGAGTGCGGTGGCCAAGGGCGAGGCGACCGCGGCGCAGGCGAACGGCAAGAAGCAGGACAATCACGGCGCTGCCGTGAGCGAGGCTGCCGAAAAAGACTAAAGGCATTCGCCTCCAAGCAACGGCGGCCCGGTTGGCCGCCGTTGCTATTTACGCCACCGGTTGGTATTGCGTGATCCGCTCGCGAATGGCGGCGATCACCGCGTCGACGCGTTCCGGGTTCGGCCCGCTCGCCCGCAGGATCAGCTCCCGGGTCTCGGTCTGCGGGTAGGAGCCGAGCGAGACGTCCGGGTACTCGGCTTCCAGCGTCTGCATCACGTCGTGGAACATGCTTTCCGGCGCCAGCCGGTAGTGCAGCTCCCGGACCACGTCGGCTCGCTCGCCCGAGAGATATGACCGCTCGATGTCGTCATAGACGGCGCGAAGCTCGTGCGGCACGCCGGGCAGCGCGAAGAGGTAGCGGCCCTGGCCAAGCTCGAAGGCCAGGCCGGGCGCCATGCCGGCGCCGTTGCGCACCAGGATCGCACTCGCCGGCAGCATGGCCATCTTCCGATTCCCGGCGTTCAGCGCCGCCGTCCCACGGCGCGCCGCCATGTTCAGGAGGAACATCAGGTTTTGCATTTGGGCCCCGACGTCGCGCCGGTAGACTAGCGGCTGATTCAACGCTCGGGCGAGGGCGACGTAGGTTCGATCGTCGGGCGTCGGCCCGAGTCCGCCGCACACGAAGATCCGCAAGAGCTCGGCACGATCGACGTGCTGGTGGATGGCGGACACGATGTCGTCATCGACGTCGCCCACCGTCGTGATCAGCCGGACCGGAAAGCCGCATTGAAAAAGGCGCGACGCCAGCCAGTTGGAGTTCGTGTCGACGGTGAAGCCGCGCAGGATCTCGTTGCCCACCACGATGATGCTCGACTGCGGCACGCGCCCCATAATAATGACGCGTGCCCAGATCCGCATACGAACGTAGCAAGGGCGTTGAATCGGTCACCTGGCGTGAGTTTCCGCTCGGCAAGGGGATCGCGCTGTCCATCCTGGACGAATCCAGCGCGGCCGGCCGGCAGCAAAAAGGCCAGCGCTTGCTCGACGTTTTGGATGAAGCCGCCGGGCTGCCGCCCTGCAAGCTCACCGTGGCCGACCGCCCGCAGCGCCATCGCACCCGCGCGGGGAAGCTGGAGTTGAAGACCTACGGCTATTACCGGATCGCCTGGGAATCGTCGCCGCAGCGCGGTACCATCCGGATCTACAACCTGACCGCCATCCGCCAGCAGGTGCTCGCGCCAAAGGTCTTTCTCGAGACCCTGCTGCACGAATGGGTGCATCATTACGACTTCACGGGCCTGCAGCTCGACCGCTCGCCGCACACCTCCGGGTTCTTCGCCCGGATCCGCGACCTTGCCGAGACGCTGGGCGTCGGATTTGTCACGCCACCGAAGCGCGAGGTGCCATCCGCCGCTCCGGCGGAGGACGTGGTGGTGGCCCGACCCGACCGTCTGCAACCGGGCGGAAAGCCGCCACCGCAGTGGATTCGCGACCAGGTGCTGGCGCTCTTCGGCCATCCCCGGACCTAGTCAACGGACGCGACCAGTACAATACGGCGGGCCGTGAACGGCCCACAAACAGGAAGGGAGAGAAGCTAGACCTGTTCGTCCTCGCCGCGATTAGCATCGACGACTCCAGCGCGACCGCGATCCTTGCCCTGGTAAGTCTGGCCGCCTTGATCGCGTTGGCCTACGGCGGAGTCCTGACTCGCCTGGTGCTGGCCGCCAGCCCCGGCAACGAGACGATGGTGCGGATCGCTCGCGCCATCCAGGAGGGTGCCGCGGCGTACCTCAACCGGCAATACCGAGTCATTGCCGTGATCGGGATCGTGCTGGCACTGGTGATCACCGTCGCGATCAACTGGCAAACCGGGCTGCTGTACGTCGTCGGGGCGGGGTGTTCCGCCCTTGCCGGTTATGTGGGGATGAACGTCTCGGTCCGGGCGAACGTCCGCACGGCGGAGGCAGCGACCGGCGGCCTCGACCGGGCCTTGCGCCTCGCGTTTCGCGGCGGCGCCGTCACCGGCCTGTTCGTCGTCGGTCTCGGCCTGCTGGGCGTCACGATTGCCTACTGGGTTTTCAAGAAGCCGGAGGCGCTGATCGGCCTCGCGTTTGGGGCCAGCCTGATCAGCGTCTTTGCCCGCCTTGGCGGCGGCATCTATACGAAAGCCGCGGATGTCGGCGCCGACCTGGTCGGTAAGGTCGAGGCTGGCATTCCGGAAGACGATCCGCGCAATCCCGCCGTGATTGCGGACAACGTCGGGGATAACGTCGGGGACTGCGCCGGGATGGCCGCCGACCTGTTCGAAACCTACGCGGTCACGGCGATCGCCGCCATGTTGCTCGGCAGCCTGCTGTTTCCGAACCAGGTGCGGTTCGTGATCTACCCGCTGATCCTGGGCGCCATCTCCATCATCGCGACGGTGATTGGCACCTGGTTCGTTCGCCTCGGTCGCAGCACCTGGATCATGGGTGCGCTGTACCGGGGTCTGGCGGTCAGCGCCGTGCTGGCCCTGGCCGGTTTCCTGGCGGTGACGCTGCTGATCGGCCTGAGCCTCAACCTGTTCTGGGCGGCGGTGGTCGGCGTCCTCGTGACGATCGCCCTGGTCGCGATCACCGAGTATTTCACCAGTGCCGACTATCGGCCGGTGCGGCTGATTGCGCGTGCCTCGACGACCGGCGCCGCGACGAACATCATCGCGGGCCAGGCTATCGGCATGCTCGCCACGGCGCTGCCGGTGCTGGTAATCGGGACCGGGATCCTGGTTTCGTACTTTCTGAACCAGCACCCGTCCACCGGCGAATTCGGGCTCTATGGGGTCGCCATCGCCGCCATGGCGATGCTGTCGATGACCGGCATCATCGTGGCCATTGACGCCTACGGCCCGATCACTGACAATGCCGGCGGCATTGCGGAGATGGCCAAGCTGCCGGAATCCGTTCGAAACGTGACGGATCCCCTCGACGCCGTTGGGAACACGACCAAAGCCGTGACCAAGGGTTACGCGATCGGCTCGGCGGGTCTCGCCGCCCTGGTCTTGTTCTCGTCATATACGCAGGAAGTCGGGCGCGGCGAATGGGCACCATTCCGATTTGACCTGACGGATCCACTGGTGATCGTGGGCCTGTTCTTCGGCGGCATCCTGCCATTCCTCTTCGGCTCGCTCAGCATGCTGGCGGTGGGCCGGGCCGCGGGCCAGGTCGTGGTGGAGGTCCGCCGGCAGTTTCGGGAAATCAAGGGTCTCATGGAAGGCACGGCGCAGCCGGAATACGGGCGAGCCGTCGACCTCGTTACTCGCTCGGCGCAGCGGGAGATGATCCTGCCGGGCTTGATCCCGGTGGCGGCGCCGTTACTCGTCGGATTCGTGCTGGGCCCGAAGGCGCTCGGCGGCCTGCTGATCGGCAGCATCGTCACCGGCATCTTCCTGGCGATCATGATGACCTCCGGTGGCGGCGCCTGGGACAACGCCAAGAAGTACATCGAGGACGGCCACTACGGCGGCAAAGGGACGGAGACCCACGCCGCGGCCGTCACCGGCGATACGGTGGGGGACCCGAACAAAGACACCGCCGGCCCGGCGATCAACCCGATGATCAAGGTGGTCAACATCATCGCCATCCTGATCGCCCCGATGATCGCTACGAACTCATTGGTGCACTAAGACTTATTCGAGTCGGGGATGCGGGCCAGAGGTGCGGTCGCGAGCCGAGCCACGTAATCCTGAGATCGTGGGCGGCGAGCGGCCGGCCCGGAGGCTTGCATACCCGAATTGTGAATAGACTTAATGCATGGACGAGTACCTGCTCGAGATCAACGATTTGCGCCGCCGGATCGCGAAACTGAAGTTCGAGCGCGCATCGGTGACCATCATCGAGGAGCTGGAGGCTCAGCTCCGAATCCTCAAGGCGATCTACGACTCGGCCGCGGCGCTCTACGCCACCGGCGAGAATGATGGCCGGCTCCAGGCGAGCTTCGGCGAGCGTGAGCTGGGCAGCTGGACGTTCGACAACGTCTACTTCTACGTCTACGAGCAGGCCGTTGCCATCGAGCCGGACGGCCACGATCTGGCCACCCTCATCTGGCACCACGATTACACCGCGCCGCTGGTTGGTCATCTGGCCACCAAATAAAAAAGGGAGCCCCCGCGGGGGCTCCCTTCAAAGGACTGCCTAGTTAGTCTCGGTCGCGTGCTTGCCGTGACCGTGGCCGTGGCCATGGCCATTCGATGCGCCTGACTGCGAATCGGTCGCGTCAGTCTCCGGCGCGGTCGACTGGGTCGCATCCGGCGTCTCGGTCTCGACGGCGTCTGTCTTCGTTGACTTCACCAGCGGCTGGCAGAAAGCCTTGATAGTGCCGATCAGCTTGCCGTGGTAGTTCTTCGACACGGTCGTCCCGCTCGTCGGGGCTGCCGCGTAGTTGCGCTTGGTCGCGAACCAGGAAACGCATTGGCCCAGGTTCGTGAAGCTGGTGGGCAGCGTCAGGTTCGTGGTCGCGCCATTGAGCGCAACCAGCTTCAGTGTGGTCTGCCCGTTGCTCAACGACACTGACTTGGTCGGGTCGATCGTGATGGTGTTGTTCGCGGTGGCGGCATACGCGCCGGCAGCGCCCAACGTGAGCGCGCCAGCGGCGATACCGGCCGCAATCTTCACCTTCGCCGTAATCGCAAACATTCTTATCAGGTCCTCCTGTGAATGAAATCGATGACCTGCTTACTAAAACGTCTCGCCTTGCTTGGCGCATATGAGCGACCGGCCCTCGTTACAGCCGAACTCGGCGGTTGTGACGACCGTGTGCGTATTCTGAGACCGACCTTGCGTCCTGAGTTCGATCCGGAATTGACCCGCCTGCCACAGCTGGCGGAGGCGCGGGCGGCCTGGCAGCGGCAGCTGCTGCTCCCCCTGGCCTTCACCGGCGGGCTGGCCAGCCTCGGCATCGAGTTCGCGGCGGCCCGGCTGCTGGCGCCCTTCTTCGGCCAGTCCCTGTTCATCTGGGGGACCTTGATCGGGTTGATCCTGATCTATCTGACGATTGGCTACTATGCCGGCGGCCGGCTGGCCGACCGGCGGCCCGACCCCACGCTGCTCTTCAGGCTGACCGCCGCCGCGGCGCTCTGGACCGCCGCCATTCCGATCGCCTCGCGGCCCATTCTGTCGGTCGCCCAGACCGGCTTCGCCCAGATCTCCGTCGGCCTCGTTCTCGGTTCCCTGATCTCGGTGATCGTTCTCTTCGCGGTACCGGTGGTCCTGCTTGGCATGGTTTCGCCGTTCGTGATCCGGCTCCGGATCCGTCACCTGGAGACGGCCGGTAACGCGGCGGGCGCCGTCTACGCGCTTTCGACGCTCGGCAGCATCCTGGGAACGTTCGTGCCGGTGTTCTGGCTGATTCCGACCTTCGGCACCAGGTGGACGATTTTCATCCTGGCCTTCCTGCTGGGGGTAATTTCGGCCGCTGGGCTGTATCACGCCGGCGCGGGGCGCCTCTACCTGCTGATCCCGCTCGCGATCGCTGCCCTGGGGCTCCTATCCGGCGGCGCGATCCGGGCCGCCGCCTACGGCATCCGCGTCTACGAGACCGAGTCGGCCTACAACTACATCCAGGTCATCCGGACCGGCACAGAGACGCAGCTGCTGCTGGACGAAGGGACGGCGGTCCACTCGATCTACGATCCGACGACGCTCTACACCCACGGCTACTGGGACGACGTGCTGCTGGCGCCTGATTTCGGATCGGGCCGGGTGCCCGGCCGGGTCGCGCTTGTCGGCCTGGCCGGTGGAACCGTGGCGCGACAGTTCACCGCGATCGACGGGCCGATTCCGATCGACGGTGTCGAGCTCGACCCGAAGATCGTCGACGTTGGCCGTCGCTACTTCGATATGACGGAGCCGAACTTGCACGTCACCGTCGCTGACGGGCGTTACTGGATGGCCTCCCAGGCCGGCCGCTACGACGTCATCCTGATCGACGCCTACCGCCAGCCGTACATCCCGTTCTATCTCACGACGCGCGAGTTCTTCGAGAGCGCGAAGGCGCACCTGGCGCCGGACGGGGTGCTGGCGATCAACGTGGGGCGAACGCCCACCGACCATCGCCTGGTCGACGCCCTGAGCGGGACGCTCAATGCCGTGTTTCCGCGGGTGTTCGTGATCGACAGCAGCCAGCGCTTCACGAACAGCGTGATCTACGCGACCGCGAGTCCTACCACCGTCGACGGATTCAGGGCGCGGGCCCAGGCCGAGACCAACCCCAAGCTGCAGCCCATCGTCGCCGAGGCGCTCGCCGCCGGAAACGTCCGGCAGGTGCCGCCGAATGGGATCGTCTTTACGGATGACCTCGCGCCGGTCGAGCGCCTCATCGACCAGATCATTCTGAGCTACATTCGAACGTCCAGGTAAAATCGATTCGATGGCTGTCAGCCAACTGAGCGAAGCCGACGTCCTGACCGTGCTGAGCCGGGTCCAGGATCCCGAGCTGCACCGGCCGATGATGGATCTCAAGATGATCCAGGACGTCGCCGTGATCGATGCCCAGACGATCGGTATGCGGGTGGTGCTGACGACGCCGGCCTGTCCCCTGAAGAACAAGATCCACGACGACATCGATGCGGCGCTGGCGACGCTGCCGAGCTCGCCGAAGGCCCAGATCAAGTGGGACGCCCAGGTCTCGCGCACCGGAAACATCCCGCAGCGACAGGAGGTCCAGGGCGTCAAGAACATCGTCTCGGTGGGAGCGGGGAAGGGCGGTGTCGGCAAATCGACCTGCGCCGTGAACCTCGCGCTCGCCCTGGCCCAGCTGGGCGCCCGAACCGGGGTGCTCGACGCCGACGTCTACGGGCCCAACGTGCCGATCCTGCTGGGCGCCGAGCACGAGAAGCCGTACGCCCAGAACGAGAAGATCGTGCCGATCCAGCGCTATGGGCTCAAGATTATTTCGATCGCCTTCTTCATCGAAGCCGACAAGCCGGCGATCTGGCGAGGACCGATGCTCTCCGGCGCCGTCCGCCAGTTTCTCTTCGACGTCAACTGGGGCGAGCTGGACTACCTCGTGGTCGACCTGCCGCCAGGAACCGGCGATGTGCAGCTGACCATGTCGCAGAGTATCCCGATGACCGGCGCCGTAGTCGTCTCGACGCCGCAGGACGTGTCAACCGCGGACGTCGGCCGGGCGATCCAGATGTTCAACACGCTCAAAGTCCCCAACCTCGGCCTGGTCGAGAACATGAGCTACTTCGTTTGCCCGCACTGCGGCCAGCGGGAAGACATCTTCGGCCATGGCGGCGCGAAAGCCCTGGCCGAGCGGATGCATGTCCCGTTCCTCGGCGAGATTCCGCTCGACCGAAAGATCCGAGAGGGGGGAGGCCCCGGCGTGCCCCTGATGGTCAGCGAGCCGGACTCGCCGCTCGCCGCCGTCTATCGCGAGGTCGCCTCCCACCTCGCTGCCCAGGTCAGCATTCGGAATTTCAAGCAAGCGAGCGTTATCCCACTCCGGACGATATAGTTCGTAGTCGTTGAGCCCACGCCGGCGCCTGGTCGCGGTCTGCGGTGAATCAGACCCCCAGACGTCACTCGCCGATCTGGCCTTCGAGGTCGGCCGCGGCATTGCGGAACGTGGCGCCGTCCTGATCTGCGGCGGAATGACCGGAGTGATGGAGCACGCGGCGCGTGGCGCGCGGGCGGGCGGCGGTCTCACCATCGGCCTGCTTCCCACCGAGGATCCCGAGGACGCCAACGCGTATGTCGACGTCGCCATCGCGACCGGCATCGGCCACGCGCGCAATGCGATCCTGGCGAGGACCGCCGATGGGGTGATCGCCATCGGTGGCGGCCTCGGCACGCTCTCTGAGATCGCGCTCGCCTTGCGCAACCGAAGGCCGGTCATCGGCCTTCGGACCTGGCGATTCGATCGCGATGGTCGGACGGAGCCGGAGCTGCCGCTGGCGGCCAACCCGACCGAGGGTCTCGACTGGCTCTTCCAGCGAATGCCGCCCCACCCATGAGCGGGGCCCACCAGCTGGATGAACGGGCCCGCGCCGCGTTCCGGCAGGCGTTTGGTTATCCCCCCGGTGCCGTGGCCGTCGCGCCGGCGCGCATCAATATCGTCGGTGAGCACACGGACTACAACCAGGGCTTTGTTCTGCCTGCGGCGATTGATCGGCATCTCGGTGTCGCCCTTCGATTGCGAAAGGACGCCCGGATCATCCTCCGCAGCGATCGGTACGCGGCGACGGTCGATCTGACGGAATTGCCGTCCCGCCGCCAGGGGAATTGGGCCGACTATGTGGTTGGCGTGGCGGACATCCTCCGTCAGCAGAGCAGCGCGGCGATGGGCTTTGAAGCCGCGATCGTGTCAGACATTCCGGTTGGCTCCGGTCTCAGCTCCTCGGGAGCGCTCGAAGTCGCCGTCGCGGTGGCCCTGCTCGCCGCGCGAGCCGAGCCGATGGCCCCGCTTCAGATCGCCCAACTGTGCCAGGCGTCGGAGAACGGCTTCGTTGGGGCCCGCACCGGCATCATGGACCAGTTCACCGCGCTCAAGGCGCGGGGCGGCAACGCCATCCTGCTTGATTGCCGATCGCTCGAGGACGACTACGTGCCGCTGCCGGACGGGCGGTTTGCCTGGTTGCTGGCCGATACCAGGATCCACCACGAGCTGGCCTCGTCGGCCTACAACGAGCGGCGGGCGGAATGCGAAGCGGCGGCCAAGGCGCTTGGCCTGGCGAGCCTCCGCGACGCCAGCGAGGGCGATCTCGATCGCATCGAGAACCCGGTCGAGCGGAGCCGCGCCCGCCACGTCATCACCGAGAACGCCCGGGTGCTGCAGGCGGCCGACGCGCTGCGCCGGCGGTCGCCGAAAGGCCTGGGTCCGATCCTTTATGCATCGCACGAGAGCCTTCGGCTCGATTTCGCGGTAAGCTGCCGGGAGCTTGACTGTCTGGTGGAGCTGGCCGCCGGGATGCCCCAGGTCATCGGGGCCCGCATGATGGGTGGCGGCTTCGGCGGTTGTGCGCTCGTCCTGCTCGACGCCGCCGGCCTCGACGATGTCGAGCAGCACCTCGGCCAGGGATATGCCGATGAGTTTCACCGCTCGCCCGAGTTCTATCGCGTCCGCTCGGTCGACGGCCTCATGTCAGAGCGAACCCGATGAGAGAGCGCTGAGATGGCGCTGAACGATTGCCTTTCGCTCTTCCCCATCCAGGCGTTGAATCGACAGGAGCTGAACGCGGGCTGGCGGATGGCGATTGCCACCCTGGGCGAGGGCGAGGACCGCGGCTTCCCCCGGCTCGAGTTCGATGACGACGCCTGGGCACCGGTCGCGGTGCCGCGCTTGCACGGCGCGACCAGCGGCAATGAGGCCATCTGGTACCGGGTTCGGTTTCCCCGCCCGCGGCACCGCCAGCGAACCCTGGTCCGTTTCGAGGGCGCGTTCCTGGTCGCCAACGTCTGGTTGAACGGCCGGCTGCTGGGGAGTCATTACGGCTATGTCGCGCCGTTCAGCTTCGATATCTCGTCGTTTTTGCTCGAGGAGAACGTGCTGGCCGTCTGCATCGAAGCGCCGGTGGAAACCGACCTGGCCTCGAAACGTCACCTGCTCGGCATCTTCAGCGACTCGGATGCCAGGCCCTATCCCAGCCGCGAGCTCGGCCGGCTCGCCGAGCAGTACGTCTGGCATGTGCCCATGGGCCTCTGGCGTCCGGTCCTGCTCGAGCAAGTGGGTCACGTGGTGGCCGAATGGCTGCATTGCGAGTCAAGGTTGGAACAGGGCGACCTGGCCAGGCTCACGCTCCGATTGCGGCTGCGCAATCTCGACGGGCGGATCATGACCGGCGAGCTGCTGTTCCGCGTTCAGCCGGATAACTTCGAGGGGGGGCCGCCGCTCGAGATGCGTCGCGCGCTTCGCCTCAACGGCCATGATGTCCAGGACGTCGTCGTCGAACTGGCCCTGCCCGACCCGCAACTCTGGTCGCCCTGGGCGCAGGGTGAGCCCGCCCTGTATCGGGCGGAGGTCGACGTCACGGCGGACGAACGCCGTAGCGCCAGTCTCCGCGAGACATTCGGAATTCGCGAGGCGAGCTTGCAGACCAGGGCCGAAGGCTGGACCTTTGCCGTCAACGCCCGGCCGATGTTCATGCGAGGCGCCAGCTATTGCTCCGAGTTCTTTCTCGATGCCGCAACGGACGACCTGATCAAGTCGGACGTTGCCCTCGCGAAGCAGGCGAACATGGACATGCTGCGCCTCAATGCGCACCTGGAGCAGCCGGTGCTGTACGAGACCGCCGATCGCTCGGGCATGCTGCTCTGGCAGGACCTGACACTCCTCGGCTCGTACGTGCATCGGGCCGACGCGCGGTCGTTGGGGTTTTTCCGCGAAGCCGTGCTCGCCCAGGCCGAAGAGATCAGCCACCTCCTGTTCAACCATCCGTCCGTGATCGTTTATGCCGTCCACAGCGATCCGCCGTGGTCACGCGCCCAGGCATGGCTGGGGGAGCGCCACACCGAACAGTTGAATCGTGACGTCGACGAGGACGCGGCGAGCGTGCTCCGGTCGCTGGACCCCTCGCGCCCGGTGATCGTTGGCGGCGGCGACCAGGACCTGCGCTGCGGACTCGGGTGGTCGCAGGGACACTGGCGTGACCTCGCCGGCCTGAGTCCGGCCTTTGTCAGCGAGGTGGGAGCCCAGGCCCTGCCCAATGCCAACTCGCCGGTCTGGCGGCACTTGAATCGCGGTTGGCCGGTTGCCGACGATGACGAAAACTGGCGCTACGCTGGATACCAGCCGGCCGAGTGGGCGTCGAGTGGGATCGGCCCGCCGTCCGCGCATCCGAGTCGCGACGCCTGCATCCGGGCCAGCCAGGAATACCAGGCCCACGTCCTGCGCTTCGCCATCGATCGGTTTCGCCGACAGAAGTTCGCCCATTGCGGTGGAGTGCTGCTGTTGCAGCTCATCGATGGCTTCCCCGCGATCAGTGCGGCGATCGTCGACCACGCGCGCCGTCCCAAACGCGCCTATCGGGCGGTCGCCGAGGCGTTTTCGCCCTTGTTCCTGACTGTCGATCTGCCCGAGAATCAGGCCGCTGTCGACGGCCTCCTGCTCCGCTTGCCGCGGGGACGCCTGCACCACCTGCGGATCGTGTGCGTGAACGACAGTCCCGAGCATCACGGTCGAGCGCGCCTTCGCTGGCACATCCAACGGGAGCGGGCGTACCGGACGTCCTGGTGGCGGGAGGTACGCGGCTGGTTCGCGAAGCGTCGCTTCCGCGGCCAGGGCTGGGTCACCATCCCGGACCAGCTCGACCCGGCGGCGGTGGTCGCGGAGCCGGTCGTTCGGCTGCACGCCGACGGCCTCTACCGGGTCACCGCCGAGCTGGAAGTCTCCGGCGAGGTGATCGCCCAGATGGAGCAGCGTTTTCTGGTTGGCGATCCGCCCCGGCCGTCCGACCAGGTCAGCGGAGGTCGGTCGGCCCGGCTGGCTCCTCGTCAGCGCGAGGCGCTGGTGGAAGCTCGACGCTGACCGGAAGGTCGTTGGCGCGACAGATCTCGGCGTAGAGTCGGGCGCTGTGGCGCACCCGGCGTTCCTGCGTCGCCGGGTCACAGGCGATCAGTCCGAATTTCGCGCTGTAGCCCTCAGCCCATTCGAAATTGTCGAAGCAGGTCCAGTGAAAGTAGCCGCGCACCGGGACTCCCGACTGAATGGCGCGCTTCATGGCGCCCAGATGGCTCAGCAAGAAGTCCGGCCGCATCGCGTCGGCGGCGTCAGCGATGCCATTCTCGGTCACGATGATCGGGAGCCGTTCGCGTGACAGGGAACGCAACGCCCGGAAGAGGCCTTCCGGGTACAGTTCCCAGTTCAAGTCGGAGCGTGGCGCGTCGGCCGGCAGCACCCGCTCGCCAAACAGCTCGTCGCGATATCGCCGATTGAATCGGACCAGCTCTCTGGCGTAGTAGTTCAGCCCGATGAAGTCCTGAGTGTGCGCTGGGCCGGTTGCGCTGCCGGCGCGGGTGAGAGGAAAGACCAGCCGACCCAGCCGCAATGACTTCAGGATTGTCTCGTTGAAGACCCGGTTGAAGGCCGCGGCGACGGCGCGGTCCTGGGGCATGAACGGCCGCGCCGGGTCGAAGACGCGCAGGTGGTGCGCGACTCCGATCTGGGCGTCCGGATGCAGCGACTTGATGCGGGTGTACGCCATCCAGTGCCCGCGCACCATGGTGACGAGCGCGCGGGCGGCGGCTCCAAGGTCCCGCTTTCCCGGCGGCCACTCGCCGCGCACGTACCCCTGGTAAGCGATCACCGTGGGCTCGTTGATCGTGATCCAGAACCGGGCCAGGCCGCCCAGCTCGGTGGCGACGCGTTCGGCGTACCTGGCAAAGCGATCCGCCGTTTCCGGCGCTTCCCAACCGCCGGCGTCGGCGACCCAGGTGGGATTGGTGAAGTGATGCAGCGTCACCAGTGGTACCATGCCGCGATCGACCAGCGCCTGCAGCACCTCCCGGTAGTGCTGGATCGCCGGCTGGGAAAACTCGCCCGGGGTCGGTTCGATCCGGCTCCACTCCAATGAGAGCCGATGGGCGTTCTGATGCAGGCGCTTCAATAAGTCAAAATCGCTCGCGTACCGCCGGTAGTGATCGCACGCCGGATCCGACCGGTCGCCGTTCTTGATGTGCCCGGGGACCTGTTCCCAGGCCCACCAGTCGTTGCCATGGTTGCCGCCCTCGACCTGGTGCGCGGCGGTGGCCGTACCCCAGAGAAAGCCGTCCGGGAATGTCATGGCGCCGTCGGTTGCTGGGCGATGATCGTCAGGATCACGGCCAGGATCACCAGGGCGATCGCCAGTACGGCGACGACGCCGATTGGACCGATGACGGCGCCGACCGCGCGCTCGGTCGAGAGGCGGTAGTGCAGTCGGGCCGCGAGAACCAGCAGCGCATTTTGCCACAGAAAGATGGCGATGCCAGCCAGTCCGACCAGCTGGCCGATCGACAGCTCGACGCCAGTGTTTCCCTGGATTTTCAAGAGCGCGTCGAGCAGCGAGAGCGGCAGGCTGACCAGCCCGGTGAGCGCCGCGAAACCGGCGAGCTTGAGGTAGCCGGGAAAGCCGCCCTGGCCTCCCAACGCCCGAGCGATCAGGTGGATCAAGCCGGCCGCCGCCACCCAGAGGCCCGCCGAGATCAGGACGCCGTACACGGGCAGCACGAACCGGTGCTGGTAGACCCAACGGGCATAGATGTCCGCGCCCTGGGCGGTGAGTGAAGGCAGTGATCCGAGGTTCGCCGGCGGTCGAAATCGGCCGAGGGCCGCCAACTCGGAAAGGACCGCCGGCAAGGTCACGGAGAGTGTCAGGGCGAGCAGGCCGTCCCGAAGCCGCCGTCGGTCGTCGATCAGGCGAAGGCTCGTAAACGGATGGCGAACCAGGTCGACGAGGTCCGCCCAGAGGAACATCGCGGCGCATTTTAGCCCGCCCGGCCATATAATCCCGCGAGCGATGGCCTCAACCGAGCAGGATCCAGGCCCGCAACCCAGCGCTTCTCGAGGGCTGGCCGACCGAACTACCGCGCTGGTCGGCTGGACCATCGCATGGCGAGCCACCAGCGCGGTGGCCACCGTGGCGCTGGGCGCGGTCCTGGTGCGGCAGCTGCCGACCAGCGAGTACGGCCGCTACACGCTGGTCCTCTCCGTCCTCGTCTATATCGCTCTGCTGGCGACCTTCGGCCAGGACCAGGGACTGCTTCGCTATCTGCCCGAAGTCCTGGCGCGCGGAGATCGCCGGGCGGCACACGATCTGCTTCGTAAAAGCGCCATCGCCGTCGTTGCCGTCTGGGCGCTGACCAGCGCCTTCGTGTTCGCCCTGCGGCCCCTGATCGATTCCGTCCTGCATGCGCACGTCGCCGACTTGCTCGCCCTGGGGACCGTCCTGCTGCTCGGTGGCATCGCGGCCGGCGTTCTCTCCTTTGCGCTGGTCGCGATCTACGACATGCGCAGCCAGGCGATCGCAACGCCGATCGCGGGCGGGTTGACGCTGGCGCTCGCCGTGCTGGCGCTGCGCCGAGGCTGGCACCTGGAGGGCGTGCTGCTGGCGGGCGCGATCGGACAGTCGACGCTGGCGGCGTTCTATCTCTGGGTCCTGCTCCGGCGCATCCGGCGCGCCCAGGGGATTCCGGGTGATCGAGTGGGCTGGCGGCGTCTGCTCGTCTACGCCAGTGGCTGGCTGCCGAGCCTGCTGATCGCATCGGCCGTGGGCCTGCAGTTCGAAAGCCTTTTCTTGCTTCGCTTCGCGGGCTCGACCACGGTGGCCTACTACGACACCGGGTACAACATTCCGCAGCGGCTCGTGGCGCTGATTCCCAGCCTGTTGACCGGGGCCTGGGTGGTCGGCACCCTCGAAGGCGCCCATCGCGAGGGGGGCCGCCTGCGCGCCGCCGTCATCGCCTTCTATAAGGGCATCTTCCTGGTGGCGTTTCCGCTCGCCATCGCTGGCATCGCCCTGCTCGGCCCGCTGGTGCTGGCCGTCTACACCCTTGCGCCCGCCGCCCAGATCGCGCCCATCCTGCTGGCCTTCTTCATCGCCGCGCTGATGGCTACCCCCTGGGGCCTCGTCGTTCGGGTTCGGGAGCTGGCCTGGCTCAACGCGTTGGTCAGCATCGCGCAGGTCGGGTTCGCCGCCGTCGCGGACTTCTGGTTGATCCAGCAGTTCGGCCTCGGGGGCGCGGTCGCCGCCGTCGGCCTGACGACGGCGCTGACACTGGTGCTCACGTTTATCGCCTGGCGGGCCTTCGACCGGTCGTCGCTCGCGATCCCCTGGGGGTATGCCGGCCGCTGCCTGCTCGCTGCCTTGCCGTTTCTGGTGCTCTTGCCGCTTGCCGCCACCCATTTGCGCTTGCGCAGCCTGCTCCTGATCGCGGCGGTCATTTCCGTGTTCGCCACCATCGCCTGGCTCTACCTGATCAGGCGGTTGCGCCTACTGGCCCGGGAGGAGGTGCCGCTGCTGCATCAGAGCCAGCAGGCGCCGGTGCGAATCGCCCTGCGCTACCTCGCGCCCGGCGCCTGAGCCCTACTGAAAGATCACCGCCATGTTGTTGAAGTCGCGCCAGACCGTCTCAAACAGCGACTTGCTCACCCAGTACTGGGTGCCGTGCAGCGGATCGTTCACTCGCACCTGCGTCGCCGAGACGCCGGACAGGATCACGGCGTGCTCGACGTACGAGTAACGCACCTTGCGCCCATCCCACGCCGTCCAGGTGCCGAGCCAGGGGCGGGCCCAGTTCGTCTCGATCCAGACTTCGACTGGATGACCCGCTGAGAGGGCGCGGTACACCGTACTGGGCGCGAAACCCTCGCCGCCATACGCGTTCGGCACGCCGTGCGAGTGGGCGATCGAGACGATCACCGGGTAGTACACGCCGTAACCGGTCGGCGTCGTATCGCTTCCCCAGACGTTGCCCACGAAGTTGCTGTAGGGGTCACCCCACTGGACGACGGTATGGTTTGGACCCATGACGGGGGACCGCGAGTCGACCTTTTCGTAGGCGAAGAGGGCGGAGTCACTGTAGTAGTGGCCGTAGGTGGCCAGGCCCATGCGCAGTGCGCCGGTTTCGCAGTCGAGCGTCATCGCCTGGCGGTAAATGGGCACCGGGATCGTCACATAACCCGCCGGCGGCGTCCAGGGACGGGCGACAGCGGCCGGCGCCGGCGGTGGCGGCGGCACGTATTGCTCGAAGAGTTCCGTCGGCGTCGCCGGCGCCTCGAGCTCGAGGCCGTGCTTGATCCGCATAACGGGATTGGTTGACGAACGTGCGGCTAAGACCGATCCGGTCAGCGGCAGGGTCGCGGCGGAACTCGCCGTCGCGTGCGGCGAGGGCGGCCCGATCATCAGGCTGCTGGCGACCGCGCCGCTGATGACGGTCATTGAAGCGAGCGTCGTAATGCGCACGTTGCGTTCAACCTAACGGCGCTTCCTTGCGGCGCCGATTTCGAGCAAGCGATCGTCACCCTTGCGTTTCCCGACGGGGCGGGCGCGTTACTATCTGGACACTTGCTCAACGAGAAAATCGCGATCGTGACGGGCGCCGGCCGAGGGATCGGTGAGGGAATCGCCCGCAAGCTGGCTCAAGAAGGGGCGAGCGTCGTCTGCGCCGACGTCAACGAAACGGACGCCACCAAGGTAGCCTCGAGCCTTGGCCAGCGGGCCGTCGGGATGAAGCTGGATGTGTCGAGCTCGAGCGATTGCGATGCGCTCATCAAGAATGTCCACGAGCGGTTCGGCCGGCTCGACATCCTGGTCAACAACGCCGGCATCAATCGTGATGCCATGCTGCACAAAATGACGGATGAACAGTGGCAGCAGGTCATCGCCGTGGACCTATCCGGCGTGTTCTTCATGACGCGGGCGGTGAGCCGGATCATGCGCGCCGCCGGCAGCGGCCGGATCGTCAATATCTCGTCGGCCAGCTGGATGGGCAACATCGGTCAGGCTAACTACGCGGCGGCCAAGGCCGGGGTCGTGGGGCTCAGCCGAACGGCCGCTAAGGAACTGGCCCGCTCGCAGGTCACGGTCAATGCGATCTGTCCGGGATTCATCGACACCCAGATGACCCGTGGCATCCCCGACACGATTCGCGAGCAGCAGGTGGCCAAGATCCCCCTGGGCCGCATGGGCCAGCCTGCCGACGTGGCCGCCGTCGTCGCCTTCCTGGCCTCGGACGAGGCGGGCTACGTCACCGGCGAGGTGATCAACGTCGGCGGCGGCTACGTGCTATGAGCAATTTCCCCTCCCCCCTTGTGGGGGAGGGTCAGGGTGGGGGGTGAGGACAGCTTCCATCCGGGAGGCCGTTGCCGCGATCCCCGACGGCGCAACCGTCGCCGTTGACGGGTTCACGTTGATGGGCGTCGCCGAGGCGCTCTACGAAGGCATCGAAGCGTCATTTCGTCAGACGGGCCATCCAAGAGATCTCGTGATCGTCCATGCGGCCGGCCAATCCAATCGAAAAGTCGGTTTCGAGCACTTCGCCGTCGAAGGGCTGGCCAAACGAATCGTCGGATCGCATTGGGGCCTGATGCCGCGGATGTCGGCCTTCCTCGGCCAGGGGCTGGCCGAGGCCGTCTGCCTGCCGCAGGGGCAGCTCTCGACGCTCTATCGGTCGATTGCCGCCGGCCGTCCCGGAAATCTAAGTCGTATCGGCCTCGGCACGTTCGTCGATCCGCGGATCGAGGGCGGGAAAGTCAACCAACCGGCGCGTGACCATGCTCCGGACTATGTCGCGATCGAGCGGATCGACGGCCAGGAGTTGATGTTCTATCGCAGCTTCAAGATCGACGTCGGGATCTTCCGTGCCAGCTCAGTTGACCAGGATGGCAATTGTTCGCACGAGGACGAAGCGGTCACCCTCGATGCCCTTGCCATCGCGCAAGCCGCGCATAACGCGAATGGCATCGTCATCTGCCAGGCCAAGAAGCTGGTGTCCCGCGGGTCCATCCCGCCGCGGCAGGTGACCGTCCCGGGTGCGCTGGTCGATCTCGTCGTGCCGGCGCCGGATCCCGAGCGCCAGCATCGACAGACCGACGGCACGTTCTTTGACCCGGTCTACGTATCAGCCGCCTCCGGCGCCGAACTGCCGCGTGCGCCGTTCTCGACCAGGCTCGCGATAGGCCGACGCGCGATTCGATTTCTGCACCAGGGCGATATCGTCAATATCGGCACCGGCATTCCCGGCGACAGCGTGGGCCCGGCGCTAGCCGAGGCCGGTCTGTCCGACGCGATTACGCTGACGGTCGAATCAGGCGTTTACGGTGGCGTCCCCGCGGGCGGAGTCGACTTCGGGATCACGGCGCATCCGACCGCGATCATCTCTCATGCCAGCCAGTTTGATTTCTACAACGGTGGGGGACTCGACGCGACTTTCATGGGCGCCGGCCAGATCGATCAATTCGGCAATGTCAACGTGAGTCGCCTGGGCGGCCGCGTGATCGGTGCCGGGGGTTTCATCGACATCACCCAGAGCGCCAGGCTGGTCTGTTTCTGCTTTTCCCTCGAGGGGCGTAACGAAAAGTTCGTCCAGCAGGTCGATCACCTGACCTTCAGCGCAGACCAGGCCAGAAAGAACAAGCAAACAGTCCTTTACGTAACCGAGCAGGCAGTCTTCAAACTATCTGACTCTGGTCTGGAGCTGCTCGAGATTGCGCCGGGCCTCGAGCTTGATGCCCTCCTCAGGCAGCTGCCGTTTCGCGTGCAGGTCCGCCCGCCGGTGGCCCGAATGCCGGTGGACGTCTTTCAACCCTCGGTCAAGCCCTTTTACCTACCCGCGCGTGCGACAGGCAAAATACGAGAGACATCGCAGGGCCGTTAGCTCAGGTGGTTAGAGCGGCCGGCTCATAACCGGTTGGTCGAAGGTTCGAGTCCTTCACGGCCCACCATGCTTTCCTAACGCGAACCGAAGTCCCCGACCGCTGCTGCCGAGTTAGTCCTGGATTCGGCGCAGGTTATCGGGGTCGTGATGTGGAGCGCCAGACCAGCAGGTCGAGCGCCGGGCAGCTAGGTCTGCGATGAGGCGTGGACGGATCTTGGGCGTGGTTTAGCTGCGCCGACCCGAGATCGCGTCGCGCATGACGTGTTCGGGGTCGAGAGTGGACTTTACGTACTCCGGACGCCCGAGAGGCCGATAGGTCTGGATGGTGATGCCCCGGGAAGTGGTCCGCGAGTTGACCAGGTCGAGCGCGACGTCCGGACCGGAATCGGGGAAGAGTCGTGTGCCCTGGCCGACGACGAGGGGATAGGTGAGCAGGTCGAGTTGGTCGACCAGGTCGTTGGCGAGCAACCATCGGACGAGGGCACCGCTGCCGGGCACCAGCAGTGTGCCGTCTTGATGCGCCTTCAGATCACCGACGGCCGCGGCGACGTCGCCGTGCAGGACAGTCGTGCCCGCCCACTGCGGATCGGCGAGGCTGGTCGATGCCACGTACTTGGGCCGGCTGTTCAGCGCGGCGGCGATCGGGCTCGTGCTCGGATCGGCCATCGCTCCCCAGGAGCC
>VBDZ01000202.1 GCA_005881215.1 Chloroflexota bacterium
GATCGTCGCCAGCTGCCGGTCGAGCTCCGAGTCGCGCAACCCTTCGACGCGTCGAACCAACGCCTCGACCGCGGGCGCGGCCTCGCGAGCCTCGAGCGCGTGACGGATGCGAGCCAGCTCCTCGGCGATGATCAGCTCGGCGGCCGGCGCCGAGGCCTGCCGCTCTTCCTGGTTGATGGTCGCCACAGACTGGAGATCGTCGAGATTGAAGAGATGCACGCCCGGCACCTGACCGGCATCCGGAGCCACGTCGCGCGGCACCGCGAGATCGATGATCAGCAGGGGGCGATGAGCGCGGCGGGCCTGCAGATTTCGGATCGTGCCGGCGTCGAATACATGGTTGCTGGCGCTGGTGGACGAGACCACGATGTCGACCCGGTCGATGTGATCCTCGATGGCATCGAACTCGAGCGGCGTGCCGCCGACCAGTTCGGCGAGCCGGTCGGCTCGCTCGCTGCTTCGTGAGCTCAGGTAGACATCGCCGATGCGCAGGTTCCTCAGCAGCCGCACGGTGATCTGACTCATGGTCCCGGCTCCGACCACGAGCACGCCGCGACCGGCCACGTCGCCCAGGATGTCCTGGCACTTGGCGACCGCGGCATGGCTCACCGAGACCGGTCGGCGCCCCAGCGCCGTTTCGTGTCGGACTCGCTTTCCGGCTCGCAGCGCGCCCTGCAGGATGATCTGCAAGCGGGCGTCCACCCGGCCCGCCTGTCGCGCCAGGGCGAGGGCCTCCTTGAGCTGGCCGAGCACCTGGGCCTCGCCAAGGATCATCGACTCCAGCCCGGCGGCGACCCGCAGCAGGTGGACGATCGCCTCGTCATCGCTCAGGCCGTACGCGTAGCGCCGCCAGGTCTCGATAGACAGCTCGTGCGGCCACCATCCGAACGATTGCAGCACGCGGTCCGGCGCGCTTTCGCCGCGCGACATGGCGTACAGCTCGGTCCGGTTGCAGGTCGAAAATAGCACACCGCTCTCGATCAGGTCGCGGTCGACGAGGCGGCGAAGACACTGGCCGACGCTTGACTCGGGGATGAAGAGCTTCTCCCGGACGTCGAGCGGGGCGGTCTTGTGGCTGAGTCCGACGACGACGAATTTCAGCGAGTCACTCAAAGTTTGGTCAGTTTCCCGCGCCCGGGCACCGATGCGGCCAGGGTGCAACACGTCCGATCCTACGGTCTTCTTTCTACCATAGGTGACGGGCAACCCCGGGGCTGATACACTCGATTCGATCTCAGGGTGCGCTCATTGGATTCGGCGTCAGCCCCGGGCTTTTCCTGCCTAGCTGCCTATGGGTGACATCCTGCGGGTCGAGAAGCTCGAGACCCACTTCGGGACCCGCGACGGGACCGTCCGAGCCGTCGACGGCGTCTCCTTCGCCATCCCACAGGGCGAAACGATGGGTCTGGTGGGTGAGTCCGGCTGCGGGAAGAGCGTGACCGCGCTCAGCATCATGCGGCTGATCGATTACCCGGGCGAGATCGCCGCCGGGCACATCCTCTTCGAGAATAAGGACCTGGCGGAGCTGGAGATGGATGAGATGCGCGCCATCCGCGGCTCCGATATCGCCATGATCTTCCAGGAGCCGATGACCTCCCTCAACCCGGTCTACACCGTGGGCGATCAGATCGCGGAGGCCGTCGAACTTCACCTTGGCCTCTCGCATAAGGAGGCCTGGAACCGCGCCATCGAGATGCTCGACCTGGTCCGGATTCCCTCGCCCGAGCGGCGCGTGAGCGACTATCCACACAATATGTCAGGCGGCATGCGTCAGCGGGTGATGATCGCCATGGCGCTCTCGTGCAATCCCAAGCTCCTGATCGCCGACGAACCAACCACCGCGTTGGACGTCACGATCCAGGCCCAGATCCTGGACTTGATGCGCGACCTGCAGAGCCGCCTCAAGATGTCGATCCTGCTGATCACGCATGACCTCGGCGTGGTGGCGGAGATGTGCAAAAACGTCGCCGTCATGTATGCCGGACAGATCGTCGAACAGGCCGACGTCGACACCCTGTTCCGGTCTCCGCAGATGCCCTATACCGAAGGGCTGCTGAAGTCCATCCCCCGGCTGGGCATGACGCAGGCCCAGAAGCTCGCGGTGATCCGCGGCGTGGTGCCGAGTCCGTTGCACTGGCCGGCCGGCTGCCGGTTCATGCGTCGCTGTGACTATGCCTTTGCGAAGTGCACCCAGCCTCCGCCCCTGTTCAACATCGACGGGCAAAACGCGCGCTGCTGGTTGGTCGAGGGCGGCCGCCGCGCGGTTTCGCCGACGCCCCCATCATCCGGAGAGGCATTCGCGCCGCGGGCGACGGATGTCTCGGTGAGCGGATCGACGGCGGAGGGCCAGGCGTAGCCATGGCGGCGACCGGCGCGACCCACGAGGAGGCGACCGCACCCCGGCCGGTGGTCATCCCCGGCCAGGAGCAGCTGCTGCGAGTCCGTGGGTTGCGCAAGTACTTCCCGGTACGCAGCGGCTTTCTGCAGCGCACCATCGGGTTCATCAAGGCGGTCGATGGCGTCGATGTCGACGTCTTGCAGGGCGAGACACTCGGCCTGGTGGGGGAGTCTGGCTGCGGGAAGTCAACCCTCGGGCGCTCGATCCTGCGGCTGATCGAGCCGACCGACGGCACGATCGAGTTCGAAGGCAGGGACATCACCCACATCCGGCAGCGCGCAATGAAAGCCGTCCGCGGCGACATGCAAATGATCTTCCAGGATCCGATCGGTTCGCTGAATCCGCGCATGTCGGTCGGCGACATCATCGGAGAGGGCTTGCTGGTCCACGGGATCCGGCGCCGGCGGCAGCGGGAGAACACCGTGCGGGAGGTGCTACTGCAGGTTGGGCTCAGGCCGGAATACCTCAACCGCTACCCCCACGAGTTCTCGGGCGGCCAGCGCCAGCGGATCGGCATCGCCCGCGCGCTCGCGCTGCATCCCAAGCTGATCGTGGCGGACGAGCCGGTTTCCGCGCTCGACGTGTCGATCCAGTCGCAGGTCCTCAACCTGCTCGTCGAGCTGAAGAACGAGTTCAACCTCACCTATATCTTCGTGGCGCACAACCTGGCGGTGGTTGCCTACATCAGCGACCGGATCGCGGTGATGTACCTGGGAAAGATCGTCGAGCTGGCGCCCTCGATCGAGCTCTACGACAACCCGCTTCACCCCTACACCCGCTCGCTGCTGTCCGCCATCCCGAACCCGGACCCGGGCCAGCGGCGGGACCGGATCAAGCTGACCGGGGATGTGCCCAGCCCGTTCAATCCACCGTCGGGCTGCCACTTCCGGACCCGCTGCCCGCTGGCTAGGGCGAAAGGGACCCAGAACGGAATCTGCGCGGAGCAGGAGCCGCCGCTCAAGGAATGGCGGCGGGGGCACCTGGCGGCCTGCCATTTCGCCGGCGAAACCGCCTAGCGAATGATCTTCGGATCGAGCGCGTCGCGCAAGCCGTCGCCGATGAAGTTGATGCAGAGCACGGTGACCACGACCGCCAGGCCAGGGAACGTGATCCACCACCAGTTGCCGGCCACCAGCACGCCCTGGGCGCCGGCCAGGGTCGAACCCCAGGAGTAGTTCGGCGGCTGGATGCCAAAGCCGAGGAAGCTGACGAAGGCTTCCAGCACGATGTTGTTGGCGATCCCCAGGGTGAAGGCCACCACAATCGGCCCGACCGCGTTTGGCAGCAGATGGCGGAAGATGATCCGGCGGTTGGGGACGCCCAGGGCCCGGGCGGCCTCCGCGAACTGCATCTCGC
>VBDZ01000203.1:0-542 GCA_005881215.1 Chloroflexota bacterium
GTCGCCCCCCAGCTGACACCAATGAGGGCGGCGATGATCATCGATCCGATGCCGATGAACAGAGAGAGGCGGCCCCCGTAGAGGATCAGGCTGAAGATGTCGTGGCCGTTGTACGAGTCAGTCCCCAGCAGGTGACGCAGGGATGGCCCCTGGCCGGCATCGAGCAGAGAATACTGGTCTGGGGCCTGGATGAAGTTGGGAAAAATCAGGTGCCAGATTGGGGCCCCGTAGCAGACGACGACGATGAGCAGGAGCGTCAGGGCGGCCCACTTTGCGGTGGGGTGGTTCATGAACCGCCGGTAGGTCAGCTCGCGGAAGCTGAACTGCTTGATGGCGACGTCCTCGCCCGCGTGGGCGACGGCGCCTAACGATTCGCCGCCGATCTGCCGGGTGTCAAGCATAGGAGATCCTGGGGTCGATGTACGCGTAAGCGACGTCGGCCAACAGGTTGAAGAGCACGATAAGAATCGCCGACACGGACAGGATTCCTAACAACAACGGATAGTCGAAGGCCTCGAGCGCCTGGAAGAACAGCTGCCCCA
>VBDZ01000203.1:587-742 GCA_005881215.1 Chloroflexota bacterium
GGAGGAGTGCGTTGCGCAGCGCGTGCTTCAGGACCACCACCCGCTCGCTCAACCCTTTGGCTCGAGCGGTCCGGACGTAATCCTGGTGGATCGCATCGAGCATCGACGAGCGCATGAAGCGCGAGTCCCCGGCAATGGTGACGATGGCGATGGTG
>VBDZ01000204.1 GCA_005881215.1 Chloroflexota bacterium
GTAGACGAATCTTTACGGACAAGTCCAACCTCCTTTAACTTCGCAAGAGCTGGGCGGGATCGATGGGCAATCCCTTGATGTGCTTCCCCTTCCCCATCTGCTTCATCATCTGCTGCATCTGTTGGAACCCCTTCAGCAACCGGTTGACGGCCGCGATATCGGTCCCCGACCCGCGGGCGATCCGCCGCCGTCGGCTGCCATCGATCGACTCCGGCCGCTCGCGCTCCGCCAGCGTCATCGACAGGATGATCGCCTCCATCTCCTTGAGTTGATCGTCAGTGGGGAGCGCCCCGGCGAGGTTCTTGATCTTGCCGGCGCCCGGAAGCATTCCGATGATGCCTTCCAGTGGGCCCATCTTCTTCACCTGCTTGAGCTGCTCCATGAAGTCGGTGAGGGTGAGCCGTCCGGCACGCAGCTTCTTCTCCATCGCCTGGGCCTGCGATTCGTCGACGTGTTCCTGCGCCTTCTCGATCAGGGTCAGCACGTCGCCCATACCGAGGATGCGGGAGGCCATCCGGTCGGGGTAGAAGACCTCCAGGTCGGTCAGCTTCTCGCCGACGCCGACGAATTGGATCGGGCACTGGGTCACCGCCCGCAAGGACAACGCCGCCCCGCCGCGCGCGTCGCCATCCAGCTTGGTCAGGATCGCGCCGGTCAACGAGATGGTTTTCTGGAAGGCCTCGGTGACATTGACCGCCTGCTGGCCGGTCATGGCATCGAGCACCAGCAAGCGGTGCTGGGCGGGTACCGCCTCTGTGATCCGCTTGAGCTCGTCGAGGAGATCCTGATCGACCTGCAGCCGCCCCGCGGTGTCGACGATCACGACGTCGGCGTTGACCCGGCGGGCCTCCGCCAGGGAATCCTTCGCGATCTTCACCGGGTCCGTCTCACGCGGCGCGAAGGCCGGCGCATTGATGCTCTTCGCCAGGACCTCGAGCTGTTCCATCGCGGCGGGCCGGCGGACGTCGGTCGACACGAGCAAGGGCCGGTGACTCTCGCGGCGGGTAAAGAGGGCGAGCTTCCCGGCGGTGGTGGTCTTCCCCGACCCCTGCAGACCGGCCAGCACGATCACGGTCGGTGGAGTTGGCGCGTAGGTCATCGGCAACCGCTCACCGAGCAGCCGAACCATCTCCTCGTCGACGATCTTCACCAATTGCTGCCCGGGGTTGAGGCTCTCCATCACCTCGGCACCGATCGCGCGCGCCCGGATGGACGCGATGAAGTCCTTGACGACCCTGTAGTTGACGTCGGCCTCGAGCAGGGCAAGTCGCACTTCCCGGAGCCCGGTGTCAACATCGGCTTCATTCAGCTTGCCGCGGCCGGTCAGTTTCTTCAGCGCCTGGTCGAGGCGTTCGGTCAGGGACTCAAACATGCTGGGCTCGCGCCAGGCCGAGTTTGCGCTCGTAGTCGTCGAGGTTGGTCGCCGTCCGTCGGATCACGTCGTAAACCGCGGTGCGGGAGACACGCTCGCGCTCGGCGATCTCGCCGTACGACCAATCCAGCTCCCAGGCCAGGTGGAGGATGCGACGCTGGTGGTCGGTGAGGAGTGGGCCGTACAGGTCGAGCAGGCGCAGCTGGCGCTGCCGTCGGCGGGTACTGTCAAGCATTTAGCCTTGACAGTATAGCGATCAGCGCTCCCGGGCCCGCCTCTCCTCGTTGCCCACGACGAACTGGATCATCCACATGATGCCGAGGACCACGGCGCCCAGCGCCACCAGTCCGACGAAGCCCAGAAAAACCCCCAGGATGATAACGCTCAGCTGGACTCGTCCTCGTCGGTGGGCTCGACCCGCTCGTCCTGCAGGATCTCGAGCGCCGCGGCGGCCTGCTCGCGCGGCACCCAGAGGTCGACCGCGGACAGCTCGCCGGTGGTCTCGGGGATGACGGCCGCAACTGCCTCATTCCGAAAATACACCTCGATCCCAGAGGACTCGAGGACGGCCTTCCAGAGATCGGCTTCGGGCAGGCCGTTGGCCGTGACCAGCTTGACGAACGCACCGGGATCATGCTTTTGCGTCAAAGGCTCTTGCGTCATCGGCTCTCCTCCATCCGCAACAACGCATCCAGGTACTGCTCAGGGTCGAATCGATTCAGATCGTCGAGGCCCTCGCCGATGCCGACCAGCTTGACCGGGACCGCCAACTCCGCTTCGATACCAAGCACGACACCGGCTTTCGCGCTGCCATCCATTTTCGTCACCGCGAGGCCGGTCAGACCGATCGCCTCCTGGAACACCTTAACCTGTTGGGCCGAATTCTGGCCGATGTGGGCGTCCAGCACCGCCAGCGTCTCCTGCGGTGAGCGCTGGTCGAGGCGTTGCAGCACCCGCCGGACTTTGCGCAGCTCCTCCATCAGGTCGGTGCGGGTGTGCAACCGGCCCGCGGTGTCGATGATCACGGTGTCGGCGCCGCGCGCGCGGGCCGCCTGGACGGCGTCGAACGCCACCGCGCCAGGATCTGATCCAGGCTGGTTGGCGACGACGTCGACCTGCGCCCGGTCTCCCCACAGCCGCAGCTGGTTGATGGCAGCGGCGCGGTAGGTGTCGGCGGCGGCCAGCAGCGGGCGACGGCCCTCGCCTCGCAGCAAGTGGGCGAGCTTGCCGATGGTCGTCGTCTTGCCCGAGCCATTGACCCCCACAACGAGCAGTACCGCCGGCGAGCCCTCGAGGTTCAGCGTGCGTGGACGGCTTGCCAGCTCGCCGCCAAACTCGGTCTTGAGATAACTCAACGCCTGCGCAGGCGAGCGTAAGTGTGCGCCCGCCGCCTGCTGCCGCAGGTTGGCGACTACGCGCTCGGTGGTGGAGACGCCGACATCCGCGGCGATCAGGCTGGCCTCGAGGTCGTCCCAGAAGGCGGCATCGAGCGCCGGACGCCCGAAGACCTCCTTGAGGTCCGCGACGTAGGCCTGCCGGCCCGCCTCCAGACTGTTCGAAAAGCGTTTCCAGAAGCCCTGTCGTTGGGTCTCCGGTTCAACCGGCATTTGGGTATGTCCCGTCAGGCGGTCCGTTCACCAACCGGAATCAGGGCGTCGTGCTGCAGCCGCACGGAAACAATCCGCGAGATGCCGTGCTCCGCGAGCGTGACCCCGTACAGGACTTCGGCCTGGGCCATGGTGGAGTGGTTGTGGGTCACGATCAGGAACTGCTGGTCGGCCGCCAGCCGTTTGAGCACTCGGTTGAATCGCACCACGTTCGCGTCATCGAGCGCCGCGTCGACCTCGTCCAGCACGTAGAACGGACTGGGATTCACGGCCTGCAGGGCGAACAGGAAGGCGAGGGCCGTCAGCGCCCGCTCGCCGCCGGACAGCAACGTCAGCGGTTGCAACCGTTTCCCCGGCGTCTGCGCCAGGATCTCCACGCCATCATCCAGCGGGTTGCCCTCGGGCTGGGACTCCAGCCGCAAGGTCGCGCGTCCGCCCTCGAAGAGCTCACCGAAGAATTCCTGGAAGTTCACGGCAACCGACTGGAAGACCGTCCGGAAACGACTGTCGATTTCTTCTTCCAACCGCTGCCGGAGCTCGGTCAGTTGTGCTGCCGCCTGTTCGAGGTCGGCAAGCTGGGCGCCGAGACTCTCGCAGCGATCACGGACCTGGGTGTACTCGTCCGGCGCGAGCAAGTTGACCGCTCCCATGCCATCCAGGCGTCGCTGCAACCTGGAAACCTCGCGTTCGGTTTTCTGCCAATCCACTTCTTCGGCTGGGTCGCCCTCGTCTTCGACCGGCTGGTCTCCTTCGCGCAATCCGGCGGCGCAGCGATCGACCTCGCCCTGGGAAGCGTCGCGCTCAGCGGCCGCCGCGGCGCAGGCATCGTCGGCATGGGCGAGCTCGACCTGGAGCGTGACATTGCGCTGCTCGTCCTCTCGCAGCTGTGTCTCCAGCGCCGCCAGTGCATCGTCATCAGGAAGCTCCGCCGACTCGAGGGCGGCCAGCTCGGCGGTGAGTGCGTCGGACAGATCGAGCCACCGGCGGCGCTCCTCATTGATCAGGGCCGGCTGGACAGCCAGGTCTTCCTCGGCGGCGCGGCGTTGGGCGAGTTCATCGCCGTGCGACCGGTGCACCTGTTGGGCTCGCTCCAGCTGCCGGGCGAAGTCGTCGGAGCGCTGGCGCGCGAGCGCCGCCCGCAGTTCGGTTTCCTGGCGTCGCTTGACGAAGTCCGACAACGCCATTCCTGCCGCATGGATCTGCTGCTGGCACTCGGCGAGCTGGTCGGTGAGTGCAACGTCCCGCTCGGCGATCGCGCGCTCACGGGCGAGCGCATCGTCTTGTAACTGCTCGGCCTGCGCCGACAGGGTGGTGACGCGATCCAGCTGCTGCCGGACCTGGAGCTCC
>VBDZ01000021.1 GCA_005881215.1 Chloroflexota bacterium
GGCCTTGGGGCGGGATCTCGGGGTGGAGCTCGAATGGAACCCATTCCACGGCGACGTCGTATTCACGCTCCAGCCGCTCGACTCCGACCGAGTCGATGTAGCAGAAGGGTCAGACGTAATCCGAATAGATGCGCACCGGGGTCGGCATCACCCGAGGATAGCCGGTACAATTCCCTTTAGCACTCTCGATCGGAGACTGCCAAGATGCTGGAACCCACGCCGCTCGACGAGCGCAAACAGCGGATCCTCAAGGCCGTGGTCTCGGACTACACCGTGACCGGGGTCCCGGTCGGCTCGCAGGTCCTTGCGGCCAAGTATTTCATCGCCCTATCCTCGGCGACGATCCGCAACGAGCTGGCCGACCTGGTGGGCACCGGCTACCTGCAGCAGCCCCACACGTCGGCCGGACGGATTCCGACCGACCGGGGCTACCGCTACTTCGTTGATTTCTTGATGGCGCCGGAGGCCGCCACGCCGGGGGTGCGCCGGACCGTGCGGCAGGCGTTCGAGAGTGCGCCGCGGAGCGTCGACGGGATCCTGGAGAAAGCGGCCATGGTGCTGGCCCAGGTCACCGAAAACGTCTCACTGGTGACGGCGCCGGAAGTCAGCGAGGCCCGAATCAAGCACGTCGACCTGGTATCGCTCGAGCCGCAGTCGGTGCTGATCATCCTGGTGCTGGAAGGCAACCTGATCAAACAGCAGGTCGTCCATCTCGAACGGGCGACCACCCAGGACGATTTGAGCCGGATGGCCGCCATGCTCAACCGCAAGGTCAAGGGACAAACCGCCGACGAGCTGTCGGCCCGGCTAGCCGCCCTGGGCCCCGATCGGGACGAGCAACGGCAGATCATCGAGCGGATGGTCGAGTCGATCAGCGTCCACCAGGCGCAGCGGCAGACGGTAGTGCTGCACGATGGGGTGCGCAACCTGCTGCGTCATCCCGAGTTCGTCGAGGTCAGCCGGTTGGAAGAGCTGCTGGAGCTGCTCGAGCAGGGGGCACAGCTGGCCGGCATTTTGCAGCAGGTGGCCTTCGAGAAAGAGGTTGAGATCATGATCGGGCGGGAGAACACCAGCAGTGGCTTGCGCGAGTGCAGCCTGGTGCTCACGACCTACAAGATGGCGGACCGAGTGCGAGGATCGATCGGGGTCATCGGGCCGACGCGGATGCATTACGGGCAGGTGGTGGCGCGGGTGCGGCTGGTCAGCCAGGCCACCTCCGAGGTGCTGGCCCACCTCGGGAACTGATTCGGGCCGGAGCTCGATGGGTAAAAAGCCAAACATGTCACCGAAGCCTCATTCGCCCGATCAGCCGGGCGGCGAGACGCGCCAGGGCGTGGTCGATGCCCGGGCCAGCTCGACCGCCGATCCTGGCCCGCAGCCAGGCGGCCAGCCGGACGCGGCTGACCCTGAGCTGCAGGCCGCCCGCGATGAAGTCCAGGCGACCTTTGCGCAGTATCAGCGGCTCGCCGCGGACTTCGAGAATTACAAGCGCCGCACCCGCCAGGAGCTCGCGGATCGGACCCAGTACGCAAACGAGGAGTTGCTCCGCAAGCTGCTTCCGATCCTGGACAACTTCAAGCGGGCGCTCGACCACGCCCCGGAAGGAATCGACCGAAACTGGTTCGAGGGCATCAAGCTGGTGGCTCGCCAATTCGAGGAGACCCTCGAGGCGCAAGGCCTGGCGGCGATTCCAGCCGTTGGTGAGAAGTTCGACCCGGCCCAGCACGAAGCCATCGCCAGCGAGGAGACGGACGAACACGAGGAAGGTACCGTCGTCGCGGAGATTCAGCCCGGCTACCGGCTGCACAACCGGGTGCTTCGGCCGACCCTGGTAAAGGTTGCCCACCCGCGCGCGTTAAAGTCCTAACGACTCATGGCGATCAAGCGGGACTATTACGAGGTGCTCGGCGTCGGACGCAATGCCAGCGCCGAGGATCTCAAGCGTGCCTACCGGAAACTGGCCCTCCAGTACCATCCCGACCGTAACAACGGCGATCCACAGTCCGAAGCCCGCTTCAAGGAGATCAACGAAGCCTACGAGGTCCTGAGCGACCAATCGAAGCGGCAGCGCTATGACACCTTCGGCCATGCCGGCACCCAGGGCACGCCCGGTTTCGACTTCGGCGGGGCGGGATTCGGCGGCATCAACGACATTTTCGACATGTTCTTCGGCGCGAACGCCGCCGGTCGCACCCGCACCGGACCGCGGCGTGGGTCGGACCTTCGGCTCGACCTGCGACTGACCTTCGAAGAGGCCGTCTTCGGCGTCGAGCGCGAGCTCACCATCCCTCGAGCCGAAGCCTGCAAGGTCTGTCAGGGCACCGGCGCGGAATCAGGCACATCGGCGCAGACCTGCCCGCAATGCCGGGGCAGCGGCCAGGTGCGGCGCGCCACGCAGTCCATCTTCGGGCAGATCGTCAACGTAGCGAGCTGCCCGCGCTGTAACGGAGAGGGCCGGGTGATCGAACGACCCTGCCGGACGTGCGGCGGAAGTGGCCATCAGCCCGGAGAGAAAAAAGTGCGGGTCAACATTCCAGCTGGGGTCGACAGCGGCTCCCAGATCCGGCTCGCCGGTGAAGGCGAAATCGGTCCCCGGGGTGGGGCGGCCGGTGACCTCTACATCGTCATCAACGTGAAGCCGCACCCGGTGCTGAAGCGAAACGGCACCGACGTTGTCTACGAGCTGCCATTGAGCGTCGCACAAGCCGCCCTCGGCGACACCGTCGAAATTCCGACCGTGGACGGTCCGGAGAAGATCGAGGTTCCGGCGGGTACGCAGTATGGCAAGACGTTCCGCATTCACGGCCGTGGCGTTCCCCACTTGCGGTCAGGGCGGCGCGGCGACCAGATCGTCTACGTCCGAGTCGTCATTCCGACCAGCCTGACCGAGGACCAAAAGCAGGGGCTGCGCGCCCTGGGTGGCATCAGCGGCAAGCCGCAACATATCGAGAAGGGGTTCTTCGACAAGTTCAAGCACGCCATCGGTCTCGAGTAGTCGCCGCTCGCCGGTTGTCTAATAGACTAGCCCCGTGTCGACGGCGTTCCGCATCGTGCTCGCGATCGCCGCGGCAGGAATCGTGCTGACGCTGCTGCTGGGGCCGGCCTGGCGGGGCAGTTTTTATCGCAGCTGGCTACGACCTCGGTTGATCGCCCTGGGCATCCTCGTCGTCTTGATCGCGGCCGGAGAATACGTGTATCGGGTGATCAACGCGATCAAGAGCCACTGATGCCGCGCTCGTTTTTAGTCACCTTCATCAAGAGCGGCAAAACGGTGGAGGTCGCCGAAAACGAAGGAGTCCTGGGGGCGGGGCTTCAGGCCGGGGTAACCCTGGCCTTTGATTGCCGCAAGGGCCGCTGCAAGACCTGCATGGTGCGCGTCGACGGCATCATCGACCAGTCAGAAGCCTGGTTGATCAGCAACGAAGAGCTTGCCGACGGCTACGCGCTGATCTGCGTCGGCAAACCACGAAGCGACCTCCGGGTTCACGCCTGATGCGGTTCACACTCATCGACCTCATCATCCTGATCGCGGTGGTCTTTGCCATCAGTAGCGGCTACCGACGGGGATTCTGGCTGTCGCTGGCGCAGTACGCCGGGCTGGTCCTGGGCGTGGTGATCGGCGCCACGCTGGCCCCGATCGTGATCCGCGCGTTCAGCTTGAACGGCGCGGCGATTCAATCCCTGGTTGCGATCATGATCCTGATCGTGCTGGGGACGATCGGCAGCAGCGTCGGCTACTGGGTCGGCGAGCCGATCCGCCTCCGGTTGCTGGCTCAGCCGCGCGGCGGCCGGGTCGATAGTTTTGCCGGCGCCGTCTTCTCCGCGCTGGCCGTCCTCTCCGTCTCCTGGTTCCTGGGCCTCAGCCTGGCCCGAATCCCCAGCCCGCCGCTCTCCGCGGCGATTCAGCGATCGGCGATCCTTCGGGGGCTGGACGGGATCGCCCCCCGGCCTCCCGCCTTTCTGGCGCGCGTCGAAACCATCATCGCCGGCGTCAACTTCCCCTCGGCCTTTTCCGGGCTGGAGCCGGTCGGCCCATCCGCCCAGCCACTGCCCAACTCGATCAACACTCCCGGTGTCCAGGCCGCCGCGGCTGAAACGCTGAAGGTGCAGGGATTCGGTTGCGGCGGCATCGTCTTCGGCAGCGGCTTCCCGGTGGGCCCGGGCATGGTCCTGACGAATGCGCACGTCGTCGCCGGGACCCAGGGAACCACGGTGCGCAGCAGTAGTGGTCGCAGCCTGAGCGCGCGGGTGGTCCTGTTCGATCCGGAACGCGATGTCGCGATCCTCTACGTCCCGCGGCTGGCGTTACCGCCACTCAACGAGGCGAGCGCGCAGGCC
>VBDZ01000132.1 GCA_005881215.1 Chloroflexota bacterium
GCGATCCCGACCGAAACGACTTTGCCGACGCGGGAGCCGTTGATGACCACGTCGTTCTGGGGCGTCAGGCCCTCGGCGCTGAGGAAGTAGGCCGTGATCGTGTACGGGTGGTTGCCAAACAGCGTGGTGGCGAGTCCGGTGAGCAGCGCCCCGGCGGCGATGATCGCGGCCACCAGCTTCATCGGGCTTTCCCCAATGACTGCAAGAGGAGGCTGGCCAGGTCAGGCGGCG
>VBDZ01000133.1 GCA_005881215.1 Chloroflexota bacterium
TGCGAAAACGCGGAGATCCACTCCTGCGCCAGGATCAGCGATTCGGAATCACTCACGTTCAGCTGGTCGTTCGGGTAACTGATCTGGCCGAGCAGCAGCTCCGGTAGCAGCTGGTCGACCTGCGGATTCGTCAGGCTGAGCACTCGCCGGCCGGCCGCGATGGTGGCGGGACTCTTTTTCAGCGAGGCGCGGTCCGCCGCCGTGGCGCCGCTGAAGGCCTGGTCGAGCGAACCGAAGACGGCGGCGCCGTTCCGCACGGTGCCGGCCAGCGCCTGGTCGCGTGAGGCGATCGCGCTCATCACCGTGTCGCCGCTATCGACGATGTGACCGAGCTGGTCCTGCTCGTCCGCGAGCGCCTGCATGATGATGTTGAGGTTGGTCAGGATCCGGTCCAGCTCCTGCTGGCGGCTCTCTCCAACCCGCGCCAGCGGCCGGAGGTTGGTGATGGTGCTGTCCAGGGGCGCCAGCGCGGCGCTGACATCGGCCTGCCGGCCATCGAGGGCCACGCCGAGCTCACGAAACGATTCGGACATCGCCTTGCGCGTCGGAGCGTCCATGGCGTTGAGGATGTCGTCGATCTCGATCGCCTGGCCGGTCTGCGCTTTCGGAATCGTCGCGCCACTCTGGAGGTAGGGCTGGCCGCTGCCCTGGGTCCGAACCAGCTCCACGAATTTCTCTCCAAGTAGCGTCTTGGGCCGGATGACGGCCCTGACGTCCTGCCGGAGGTGGATGTCCGGCTGCAGGGCCATCTTGACCAGGGCGCCGCCGTCGCTGGCGTCGGCGATCTCGAGCACCGTGCCGACGTGCACCCCGCTGACCCGCACCTCGGCCTGCGGCACCAGCCCGTTGGCGCTGGCGAAATCCGCGTTGAGAGCGAACTCGTTGCTCCAGGGCCCGTGCAGGCCCATGTTCAAGGCGATGAAGCCCAGCCCGCCAAGGCAGGCCGCGGCGAAGACGATCACGATCGCGACGCTGACGAAAACCCGACGGGCCACCCTCAGCCTCCCGTAAAGCACTGGTTGGCGCAGAAGACGCGCCACATGTGCACCCACGAGTGGGAATCGCTGCCGGCCTCATCCGGATGGCCAACGCCGCTCATCACCGAGGCCAGCTCGATGAACAGCTGCTTGATGCCCGGCGTGTCCTGCTGCACGACGGCGAAGGTGGTGGCGGCGCCGCCGAGGTAATGGCTGGCGTTGTCCACGGCGGCCGGCCCTTCGGCGATGGCGCCGTGCAGCTGTTCCGCCGCGCCGCCGCCGAGCGCCTGGTCGAGGATGGCCATCACCCGGTCCTGCTCGACGATGGTGCCCTGCAGGTTCTGCTCGCGGGCGGCCAGCGTCGCCATCACGTGGTCCCAGTCGGCGATCAGGGCCCGGAAATCGGCATGCCAGGCGGCCAGCGTTTCCATCACCTTGCGCAGGTCGGCGATCAGCGCGTCCAGGTGATCCGAGTTGTTGGCCAGGGTATGGGCCAGCGCCTGCAGGTCGACCGCCACCGACGACAGATCGGCGGCGGAAGCGTTCATATCCTGTCCCCGGCCGGCGGTCGCCTGGCCGAGCGTGTTGATCACGATGTTGAGCTGGTCGCGGACCTGGGGATCGAGGGCATTGAGCACCTGGTCGACCTCGACCGGGGTCAGCGTGTGGTCCTCGTTGATGGTGCCGCCGTCGGCGATCGCGCCTTGCGAGGCGTCTCCACGATTGACCTCGATGTAGGTCTCGCCCAGCAGATTCTTCTGCCGGATCACCGCCCGGGCGTCCCGAAACAGCGGCGTGAAGTCGCGGTGCAAGAGCAGGCTAACCTCGCTGCTGCCGGCCATCGGCGTCAGGCTCTCGACCTTGCCGACCCGCAGCCCGGCCATGGTGACCTCGTCACCGGCGACGAGGTCCGCCCCGGTCTTGAAGATCGCGTTGACGCGATAACCGCCGAAGACGAACTCGCCACCCATCTGCGCCGCCAGGAAAGCGGTGGCCAACAGGCCGATCACGACATAGGCGATAAAGACTGGGAGATTGGCGCGGCTCCTCACTTGCCGCCTCCCAGCAGCAGGCCGACGACGGCGTCGAACGAATCCGGCACTCCCAGCAGCCCGTTGCTTCCGCCGAGTTTCGGCGGGTTGCAGGGGGCGACGCTGCAGGGACCGGCCACCACGTTGATCCGGGTGGCGTAGCCCTGCCCGTCCTGCGCGCCGAAGATATCGGTGCTGAGCCGCATCCCCTGGTCGAAGGTGTTCAGGTCCGAGACGATCAAATCGGTGTTGGTCGCCAGCGTCCGGCTGAGGCCGTTGAGGAGATGGACGGTGGTGGGCGCCTGCTTGAAAATGTCGTTCAACTGCGCCGCCGTCCCCGCCAGCGAGGTATCGCTGCGGCTGAGGGCGGCATTGGCGGCCGCCAGAGTGGCCTTGATCTGGGCGTCCTGCTGGGACAGCGAATGGAGCAGCGTTTGTGAGTTCTTGATCAGCGCGCCCAGCTCCGATCGGCGGTCGCTTTTGGCCAGCTCGGCGGTCACCTGGTCCAGGCCCTGGATGACTTTTTCCAGGTCCTGGTCCCGCGCGGCCAGGGTGTCGGTGATGGCGGCCAGGTGGTCCAGGTCCTGCCGTCCATAGCTCAGCGTCTGATTGGTGTCGAGTCCACGGCCGGCGAGCCCGCCACCCAGCGAGATCACCAGGGTGCGCAGCTTCTCGCGGGTCGGTTGATCGAGGCTGTTGACGACGTCCTGCAGATCGACCGCGCGGGCCACCTGGGTCTGCGGCAGTCGCGCTCCGGAGGACAACGCGTCGGCGGTCCCCGGCTCGAGCGCGACGTATTTCTCACCAAGCAGGCTCTTTGGCCGCACCGTCACCCGAGCGTCCGTATGGACCGGGGCATGGGCGTCATCGAGCACGATGGTGACGAGCGTCTGGTTACCGTCGAGCGTGATGTCCTGGACGCTGCCCGCCTTCGCCCCCGCGATCAGGACGTCGCTACCGGGATAGAGGCCGTCGGCGGAGTCGAGGGGCACCACCAGCCGGTACTCGGTGATGCCGTTGACGATCCGCGAGGACACGATCGCCAGCACCACGATCAGTGCCAGGACCAGCGCCACGCGGTACCTGGTCGCCCAGGCGCGGATGGCGTCCACCTACTCCATGCCGAGAGGGCCCTCGATGGCGCCCTTGATGAACTGTTGCGTAAACGGATTTTGTGACCGCTGCAACTCTTCTTTAGAGCCCTGGTCCACCACCTTGCCGCCGTGCAACAGAATGATGTGGTCGCCGATGTTGAAGCAGGATTTGATGTCGTGACTGATCACCACGCCGGTCGACTTGTACTTCTGCTGGATCTGCTTGATCAGGTCGCAGAGCAACGCGGTGCGGACCGGATCGAGGCCGGAGTCGGGCTCGTCGAAGAGGAGGAGCTCGGGCTCGAGGACCAGGGCGCGGGCAAAACCGGCGCGCTTGCGCATCCCGCCGGATAGCTCGTTCGGCATCTTCTTGACCGCGTCCATCAGCCCGACTTCCTCCAGCCGCTGCATCACGATCTCTTTGATCTGCACCTCGGATTTGTGGGTGTGCTGGCGGAGCGGAAAGGCGACGTTGTCGTAAAGGTTCATCGAGCTGAACAGGGCGCCGTCCTGGAACAGCATCCCCACGTTGCGTCGGAGCTCGAGCAGCTCGTCCTCGTTGAGGCTGGGCACGCTCTTCCCGGCGACCCGTACGTCGCCCTGATCCGGGTACAACAGCCCCACCACGTGGCGGAGCAACACGCTCTTGCCCGTCCCGGACGGTCCCATCACGACCGAAATCTTGCCGGCGGGAATCCGGCAGCTGACGCCTTCCAGCACCTGTTTGCCTTCGAACGCCTTGTAGAGGTCTTCGATCTCGACCATGGACTCGCTGCTCTTGCTCTCGCCGTTACTGGCTGGCTCGGGGGTAAACATTTCGGCTTCCGCCTTGATGAGTGGATATTCTTTGTCGGGCTTCATGCCGGCATTGGGAGGTTGGGGTTCTGGCCCCAAAAGATCTGGGTGAGGATGGCGTTGACCACCACCGTCAGCACCAGGCTGACGGCCATGGTCTTGGCGACGGCCCGGCCGATGCCGACCGCTCCGCCCGTGACGTGATAGCCGTAATAGACCCCGACGCAGATCACGAGAAAGGCGAAGATCACCGCCTTGATCAGCGAGTAGCCGAAGTCCGTCAGGTTGGTGAAGCGCCAGAAGTAGGAGAAATAGACGCCGTTCGATACCAGGCCGATCTGGAAGCGCTGCACCACCCAGCTGGCGAAGAAACTGGTGGCGAGCGCCAGCACGTACATGAAGGGCAAGACCAGCAGCGCCGCGACCATTCGGGTGGTGACCAGGAAGGGGACCGACGGGACCCCCATGGTTTCCAGGGCGTCGATCTCCTCGTTGATTCGCATCGTGCCCAGCTCCGCCACCAGCCCGCAGCCGACTTTGGCGCCGATGGCGAAGCCGAAGAAGAGCGGGGTGATCTCGCGCATGTCGCAGAGCGCGTTGAAGACGCCGGCCAGGCTCTCGGCGCCGCCCAACTGATGGAGCGAGTAGTAGGCCTCGACCGAGCACTCGGAGCCGCTGAAGTAGGTCATCACCAGCGCCACCGGGGTGGAACCGACCGCCAGAAAGGCCGCATACCACCAGATCTCGCGGCGGTAGCGCAGCGCCCGCGGGATGGCGCGTAGCGCCGCCGCGGCGAAGAGGACGATCTCGCCCAGGACCTCGAAGAGTCCGAGGCCCGGCGCCCAGAAACGCCGTGGGGTGGGACCGAACTGCTGCGCCGGCGGGCGAACCGCGGTGGTGGCCATCAGCGCAGCACGTTCTGGTTGTGGAACAGCGCCAGCACCGTCGGGGTGTAGAGATACTCGAGGGCCTGGATCCCGACGAAGCACCAGACCACTCCGGAGTGCACGGCGCGTGCCACGCCTTCGGCGCCACCGCGGGCGCTTATACCTTTATATATGCAGATGCCGGCGACCAGCGCCCCGAAGAGGATGCATTTGATCTCACCGCCGAGCAGGTCGACCAGCGTTCCCTGGGTGAAGAAGCTCGCCAGGAAGGCGCCCGGGTTCACGCCCACCACCGCCACCGCGATGAAGAAGCCGGACAGCGTGGTGAAAACGATCATCGGCACGTTGTAGAGGGCGGTCATCACCATCAACGCCAGGGCTCGCGGCACCACGATGAACAAGACGTTCGATAAGCCCATCACGCTCAGGGCTTCGAGCTCCTGGCGAACCTGCCGGGCCCCCAGGTCGGCGACGATCGCCGTGCCGCTGACGGCGGCGATCATCAGCCCCGTGGCGACCGGCGAAAATTCGCGGACGTTGGCCATCACAGTGAAGCCGCCTAACCGCCACTCGCTGCTCGCGGAGGCGAAGAAGTGGCCCGCCTCCAGGGAGACGATCACACCCCAGCCGACGCCGGTCAAGAGAAGCGGAATGAAATTGGCGGTCAGGATGAAGCGGCACTGATCGAAGAACTCTTTCCAGTAGAAGGGCCGCCGGACGGCGCCCCTCAGGGCATCCGTGAACAGGAGGCTGAGCTCCCCGACGTTGGTCACCGAGCGTCGCGCCCGGCCGATCACCGGGTTACCACGCCCAATACTCCCAACCGCCACCCTACCAGTGGCGACTCACCCATCCTTATATCATTGTATACGCTCTTTGCCACAGGGCTTTGACACCTGATGGTGCTATCGGTGGCATCTGTCACATTCGGCAGGCCGGCGGTGCGTACCGGATGAATGCTCAATGCCGAGGCCTGGCGCCCGACCGTGATCCGCGCGCCACTGAGCGCCATTAGCGGCCGCGCGCCCGACCCGTTCGAGCGGCTATTCCTGCTGGAGTACCCGAAGGTGGTCGCCATCGCCTACCGGGTGCTCGCCGACCGGCCGGCGGCCGAGGACATCGCCCAGGAAGTCTTTTTGAAGTTCCACCGGAGTTTCAACCCCGACTCTGAGCGGGCCTCCGGGTGGTTGCACGCGGCCGCCGTCCATTCGGCGCTCAACGTGATCCGCGGCGAGCGCCGCCGGGCGCAGCGGGAGACGGCCCATGCTCTGGACCGCTCCCTGACGGCGGGGAGCGACCCGGAGCACCTGGTCGAAGCGGCAGAACAACGGCGGGAAATCCGGCGGGCCCTGAGTCGGCTGCCGGAGCGAAGCGCGGCGATCCTGATGCTGCGCTACAGCGGACTGAGCTATGCGGAGGTCGCCGTGGCCGTCGGCATCAAGGTCACAAACGTGGGAACGCTGCTGCGCCGGGCGGAAGAGGCCCTGCGCAAGGAGGTCAATCGTGCGACATCTGAATGACGGAACGCTCCGACGCATCTACGATGAGCCGCTGGCGATGACCGCGGCCGACCAGGCGCACTTCGACGGGTGCGTCGAGTGCAAGGCCCGCTTCAACGGCATCGCGGATGAGGCGCGGACGACGGCGACCCTGTTGAGCGTGCCGGCCTTCGATCCCAATCCGGGTGCGGCGCTCGCCAGCGTGCGGGCTCGGATCAAGCGGGACGAGGCGGCTCGCCCGTCGCGCTGGTACCAGCGATGGATCGATCGGAACACCCCCCGCCTGCGGCCGATGGCGACACCGGCGGTCGCCGTGCTGCTGGCCGCCGTGTTGATCAGTGGCGTGGCGGTCACGGGCGTCGCGGGCCAACTGGTGCGTGTCTTCCAGCCGCGACAGATCGTGGCCGTGCAGGTGTCGCCATCTGGAGTTCCGAGCAACCTGCGGCTCGATTACGGTCAGGTCAAATGGCTGCCCGAGGCGCCCAATCCGCAGCAGGTGGCTGATCCAGTCACGGCGCACGCCCTGTCGGGACTCCCGGTGCTCATGCCCGGGTCGTTGCCCACGGGCGTGAGTGGCCCCGTCAGCTATGCCGTCGTCCCGCATGCGACGGGGTCGCTGACGTTCGATGCCGCCCGCTTGAGCGCGTCGGCGGCCAAAGCCGGCGTTCGGGTCAAGCCGATGCCGGCGGCGATCAACGGTAGCACCCTGGTGGTCAGCGGCGGTCCGGCGCTGCTCGAGGCCTGGGGTCTGTCGGGAGCCCAGGGCCAGACCCAGTTCCCGACGCTGGTGATTGCCCAGACCCGCGTGCCCACGGTGGATTCGACTGGTGCCACCACCGCGCAACTCGAGGACTACCTGCTGTCGCAGCCTGGTGTGCCGCCCGATCTGGCGGCGCAGGTCAAGGCCATCAAGGATCCCAGCACGACGCTGCCGATTCCAATTCCGAAGGGCTTCGCGACCACCGAGAACAAGGTGGTGAACGGCGTCCAGTACCTGGTCATCAAGACCGCGCTGGGCGCCGGCGTGGTCTGGATCAAGAATGGCGTAATCTACGCCGTCGGAGGCCAGCTGACCTCCGACCAGGTGCTCGCCATTGCAACGTCCCTCCACTGACCGCGTCGATCTGAATCCGATGGAGGCGGCCGACGCCGCCTCTCTTGCTGTCCATACCCAGGACCTGGCCAAGCGCTATGGCAAGACGGTTGCGCTCAGCGGCCTGACCATGAGTGTTCGTCGGGCCGAGGTCTTCGGCTTCCTCGGACCAAACGGAGCGGGCAAAACGACCGCCGTCAAGCTGCTGGTCGGGCTGGCGCTGCCGACCGCCGGTGAGGGCTGGGTGCTCGGCGCGCCGATCGGCGATCTTTCCACCCGCCGCCATCTCGGTTACCTTCCGGAGCTGTTCCGCTACCAGGGTTGGATGAAGGCCCGCGAGGTGCTCGGGCTCCACTGCGAGCTCTCTGGAATGGCGCGTTCCGAGTGGCAAAAGGAAATCGCGATCGCGCTCGACCTGGTGGGCCTGACCGACCGCGCCGACGACAAGGTCGAGGGCTTCTCCAAGGGGATGCAGCAACGACTGGGCCTTGGGGTGGCTCTACTCGGCCGGCCCGAGCTGGTCTTGCTCGACGAGCCGACCTCGGCGCTCGACCCGGTTGGCCGGCACGACGTCCGTGAGATCATCCGGCAGCTCAAAGCTCGCGGCACGGCCGTCTTTCTCAACTCGCATCTGCTCAGCGAAGTGGAGCAAGTCTGCGACCGCCTCGCGGTCGTCGACCACGGCCGGGTGATCGCCACCGGTACCATGGCGCAGATCCTCGGGCAGGATGGCGCGGTTCGGGTCCGGGTGACCGGGTTGTCGCCGGTCAGCCGAGCCGGCCTGCAGGGCTATGGCAATCTCGAGGACGAAGGTGAGTGGTTGACCTTCCGCGGCCTCGCCGCGGAACGCGTGCCAGACCTGGTCGGCGAGATCGTCCGCCAGGGCGGACGGGTCTATGCGGTCGAGCCGCGGCACGAGACGCTCGAGGATCGGTTCCTGCAGTTGCTCAAGGACCAGCAGGCATGAGCCGGGTGTTGACGATCGCGCGGCTCACGGTTCTCGAGGCCTCCCGACGCAAGCTCTTGCTCGCGCTGGCGGTCTTGACGGTGGTCGTCATCGTGCTCACCAGCTGGGGATTCAGCCGCTTGCCGACGATGAAGGACGTGACACCGGCCGAGGTGCGGCTCGCCGCCTCGCAGCTCACCATCCTGGTGGCCTTCATGTTCAGCGGCGTCCTGGCGCTTGGCTCGACGCTGGTGGCGGCGCCGAGCATCGCCAGCGATATCGAGTCAGGAATCGCGCTGGCCATCCTGCCCCGTCCCATCCGCCGCAGCGAGCTGTTGATGGGCAAGTGGCTCGGCCTGGCCGTGCTGGTCGCGGTGTATGCGGCCCTGAGCGGTCTGCTCGAGATGTTCGGTATCTGGCTGGGGACCAGCTACCTGCCACCGAACCCCGTCGCGGCCCTCGCGTTCGTCGCCGCCGAGGGCATCGTCTTGATGTCGCTGGCCCTGCTGTTGAGCACCCGGCTGGCGCCGATGACGGGCGGCGTGATCGCGCTGGTGCTGTTCTTCGTCGCCTGGATCGGCGGCATCGCGCTGGCGATCGGCCAGGCCTTTGCCAACGACACCATCATCAACATCGGTGTCGGCAGCCGGCTGCTGATCCCCACGGACGGGCTCTGGCACGGCGCCATCTTTTACCTGGAGCCATCGGAGGTGCTGGCGGCGGCCCGCGCCGCCGGTCGGGCGCGGGCCGGAAACCCATTCTTTGCCGAGTCGCCGTTGCCGTTCGCCTACCTCGCCTGGGTCGCCGCCTGGCTGCTCGCGGTGCTTGGATTGGCAAACTGGAGCTTCGCCAGGCGCGACCTGTAGCGCTCGGCCCTTAGAGGGCCACGACTGGAATGCAGATCTCACATTCGAAGATCCCGGTTTGTGGGTCGAACGCCGCATCGGTCGGGTAGTACTCGAAGAACGGCCGGGCATCGAGCTGCATCCCGCTGTCGGGCAGCCACTCCCGCAGCATCGACTCCCATGCGGGGCCAAGCTGGGATGCGGCGCCCTTGAAATGACCCGAGGCGTATGTGCCGCCCGGAATCACCGTCTTCATGTACGTCCCGCTGCCGGTGAATTCCGCCGGGACCTCGACGCCCGCGTCGTAGCGCAGCTTGTCGGGCGCCGTGATGCCTGGATCGTCCTGACTGATCCCATAACGCGGCCTTCCGACGAGATTGTTGGTGGCCATCCATGGAGCCACGGTCTTGATCCAGAAGTCCACCAGACCCGGGCCGTATGGCCCGACATGGCGAAGATAGGCGACGGTGGTCGGCCGGCGGTCGACGAGCTTCACGTCGAGGGTGGTTGCGATCGTGTCCTTTTTCATGTTTCCATCATCGGGCTGGTCGATCATGGTTGCCTGACCGGGCTTGCCTTTGGCCTGATCGCGCTTGCGCTGTTCGGTGGACCTCCACCCGGTGGGTGTAACTCCGAAGCGGGTCTTGAACGCACGCGCAAAGGCCTCGGCTGAGCCAAAGCCGACCGATAAGGCGACCTGAAGGACCGGCAACCGTGGCTGTGCCACCAATCGCAGCGCGCCGACCTCGAGCCGTCGGCGGCGCAGATACTCGCCGAGGGTTTCGTCCATCCAGGCGGCGAACAGGCGGTGGAAGTGAAACGACGAAAAGTTCGCAACCCGGGCCAGCGATTCGAGCTCGAGTCGCTCGTCGAGTCGGCGGTCGATCTGCTCCAGCACGCGGTGCATCCGTCGCGCGTACTCCGAGCGGCTGTCCTGAGCCGGCATGCCCTTAGTTTGCTGACCGCACCGGGGGCCGAATGATCATGAGGGACGCACCCTGCACCGTCACGGCGGCGGCGACTGCCAGCAGGAAGGCGGGCGCAATGCCCAGGGGGACGAGGGTGCCGGCCAGAACGGTGAAGAAGGTCAGGAATGAAAACAGGCCGAGGAGGAGGCCGCGCCATACGGTGGCCGCCGCGGCCGGACCGGCCAGGCGATGCGCGAAGACGGCGAGGATCGCGGCGTACAGGGGAAACGGCATCACCAGGCCGCTCAGGTACGACCCCAGATAGGGGGCCACCGTCGTCAGACCAAGAACCAGCGCGGTTGCGACCACGATCCGCATCGGCAGATCACCGGGTGGCCCTGCCGGCACCCGGTTCGCAAGCTGCTCGCCTCGCGGCATCAGGAGGAGGGCCAGGACGAGGCACCCGACAACCAGGACGGGCTCGACGATCGCCGGCATGCGCGCGAAACGGAAGAGGTCGGTGGCGGCGCCGAAGGCTGCGGTCCCCGCGAGCAGCCGCAGCGGCCAGCCGGTTGCCCGCCCGCTCCAGACGTACGCCAGCGCAAACACGGCCTGCGAGGCGACGCCCAGGATCACGCCGAGCGACGCGTTGGCAGCAAAATGGCGGCCCTGATCGAGCGCCAGGAAGAGGACCACCGGCCCGGAGGTCAGCGGAAGTCCCACCAGCCAACCGCTCAGCGCGTGACCCCAGCGGCGTCCGACCAGGGTGGCGCCGGTGATCAGCGCCGGGGTGACAACCACCTTGAGCAGCAAGCTGCGCAACGGCCTGTAGTGTAGGCGGATGGCGGACTACGACGAGACGACCTACGGGGAGCGAATCGCCGATGTTTACGACTCGCTGCCCGAAGTCCCGACCGACACGGATGAGGCCGTTGCCTTGCTGGCCGAGCTGGCCGGAAGCGGTCGCGTTCTCGAGCTGGGAATCGGGACCGGTCGCCTGGCCTTGCCACTCCAGGCGCGCGGCATCAAGGTTGAGGGGATCGACTCGTCAGCGGCAATGGTGGAGAAGCTCCGCACCAAGCCAGGTGGGCGGGCGATCCCGGTCACGATGGGCAACTTCGCGGACCTGAAGGTCGACGGTCGTTTCTCCCTGATCTTCGTCGCCTTCAACACGTTTTTCGCCCTTCTCACCCAGGAGGACCAGCTGCGGTGTTTCGCCAGCGTCGCCGCGCATCTCGAGCCTCAGGGCGGGTTCGTGATCGAGGCTTTCGTGCCCGATCTGACCAGGTTCGATCGGGGGCAGCGGCTCCAGGCGATGGAAGTGGAAATGGAGCGCGTTCGGATCGATCTCGCCCGCCATGACCCGATCGGTCAGCAGATCGTGGCGCAGCACGTGGTCATCACCGAAACAGGGACGCGCTTCAATCCGGTCCGGCTGCGCTACTGCTGGCCGTCGGAATTGGACCTGATGGCGCGGCTGGCCGGGCTTCGGCTGGAAAATCGCTGGGGCGGCTGGCTCAGGCAGCTCTTTGGCGCAGGCAGCGGTAAGCACATCTCGCTCTACCGCCCTGCCTCGTGAAGGGCCCAGCAGGACCATTGACTTAGGCGGTCGCCGAACGTACATTTAGCTCGCTAAACGGCGATCCGGAACTCATTTTTGGAGGGGAAGCATGGGAGTTGCGACCTTCGCGCCTCCGGCGCAGCGTGTTGGAGAGGAGCTCGTTTACCCGGACGGCAGGCATGAGCTGGCCGACGATTCCGCGATCCGCGACAGTCCGCTCTACAACGGTGACCTGGCCCCAGTACCGATCAAGCAGCGGACCTGGACCACCTACAACTACATGGCGCTCTGGATCGGGATGGCGCACAACATCCCAACCTATCTGCTGGCGTCGGGTCTGGTGCTGCTCGGCATGGCGTGGTACCAGGCGATCCTGACGATCGCGATCGCCAACATCATCGTCCTGATTCCGATGCTGGCGAACAGCCACGCTGGCACCAAGTACGGGATCCCGTACCCGGTCTTCGCCCGAGCCTCCTTCGGCGTGTTTGGCGCGAACGTCGCGGCGCTGCTGCGGGCGGGGGTGGCGTGTGGCTGGTTCGGCATCCAGACCTGGATCGGCGGGGGCGCGCTCTACGGGCTGTCCGGCAAGCTGTTCGGCAGCGGCTGGACGAACTCGTCGATGATTGCCGGCCAGCACTGGACTCTCTGGCTGAGCTTCGCGATTTTCTGGGCGATCAACATCTTCATCATTCTTCGCGGCATGAACGCGGTCCGGCGGTTCGAGAACTGGGCCGCGCCGTTCGTGCTGATCGTCGCCCTCGGGCTCCTCGCCTGGATGGTGACCAAGGCCGGCGGCTTCGGGCCAATCCTGAGTGATCCCGGCAAGGTCGGCTGGGGTGGCACCTTCTGGTTCGTGCTGTTCCCGCCGGCGTTGATGGGCATGATCGCCTTCTGGTCGACGCTCTCGCTGAACATGCCCGACTTCACCCGCTTCGGTAAGAGCCAGCGGGCACAGGCGGTCGGTCAAATCCTCGGGCTGCCCACAACCATGACGTTGTTCCCATTGGTGGCGGTGCTCATCACTGCCGCCACGCAGGTGGTCTACAAGACGGCGATCTGGAACCCGGTCGACCTGGCCGCGAAGTTCGACAACCCGATTGTCGTCATCTTCGCGCTCTTCACGCTGGCGGTCGCGACCCTCTCGGTTAACGTGGCGGCCAACATCGTGAGTCCTTCGTACGATTTCTCGAACGTGCTCCCGAAACTGATCAGCTTCCGCACCGGCGGGCTGATCACCGGCGTCCTGGGCATCGTGATTCAGCCCTGGAACCTGCTGTCGAACCCCAACGTCTACATCTTCACCTGGCTCGGCTTCTACGGTGGCGCGCTGGGCGCGATCGCGGGCGTTCTGATCGCCGACTACTGGGTGATGCGCAGCACGGTGCTCAAGCTGGGCGACCTCTACAAGGCCAACGGAGAGTACCGTTATTCGGCCGGCTTCAACTGGCGAGGCCTGGTGAGCCTGGTGGTGGGTGGCGTCCTTGCGGTGGGCGGTGCCTATTCGACTCCCGGCAATGGCCCATTCCCCAAGGGCGGGATCATCGGCCCGCTCTACAGCTGGTTCCCGTTCCACGTCTACGACTACAGCTGGGTGGTCGGGTTGGTGGCGGCGTTCCTCTGCTACCTGGTGCTCTCAGCGGTGTTCCCAGCCGGCGCAGTATCGCGACGACCGCAGGCGGCGGCGGCGGCGGCGACTTAACCTCGGCGTACTAACGTGATTGGAGCCCCGACCTCGCGGCCGGGGCTCCAGCCTTTCAGGAGATCAATGGCGCGCTTGAGCTTCGGCGTCTGCTTTGCACCGGATCCTCCTCCCAGCCGGTGGGTGGACCTGACCAGGCTTGCCGAGGCCCAGGGCTTCGAATACGCCTGGCTCTTCGATTCGCACGTGCTCTGGCAGGAGGTCTACCCGATCTTCACCTTGATGGCGGCCAACACGAAGACCATCAAGATCGGGCCGTGTGTCACCAACCCCGGAACCCGTGACCCCACCGTGACCGCGAGCGCGCTGGCGACCCTGAACGAGATCTCGGGCGGCCGGATGGTGATGGGGATTGGTCGCGGCGACAGCGCCCGGCGCGTGCTGGGCCAGAAACCGATCTCGGTCGAGCAGATGGAAGCGGATTGCCGGCTGATCCGCGAGCTGGCGGCGGGCCGCGAGGTCAGCTATGACGGCGTCAAGGTCCGGCTCAAGTGGGCCGAGCACGAGCTGCCGATTTGGGTGGCCGGCTACGGGCCGAAGGCGCTTCGAGCCGCGGGGCGGGTGGCCGACGGCGTCATCATCCAGCTGGCCGACCCGGCCATCATCAAGTGGTGCCTGCAGTTCGTTCGGGAAGGCGCACAGGAAGCTGGGCGTTCGTTTGACGACATCCAGATCCAGGCGGCGGCACCCGCCTTCATCTCCGATGACCTGGACGCGGCGCGGGAGCAGGTCCGCTGGTTCCCGGCGCTGGTCTCGAACCACGTGGTCGACCTGCTCAAGCGTTACGACGCGCAGGACCTCCCAAAAGCCCTGACCGATTACATCAAGGCGCGCGACCACTATGACTATTCGGAGCACGCCAAGCGAGGTGCGGCTCATGCGGAGTTCGTTCCGGACGACGTCATCGACCGGTTCTGCGTGATTGGCACGGTGGAGCAAAGCCGGCGGCGAATCGAGGAGCTGATCGAGGTCGGCGTCGACCAGTTCAACCTTTATTTGATGGTGGAGAAACCGGAGGCGGTCATCAGAAAATACGGCGAGGCCATCATTCCAACGTTCAATTAGCGAGGAGGAGACAAGGCGAATGGCAAAGGTACGGGCGGCGCTGATCCAGGCGCACGCGAACATGCCCAAAGAAGAAGCGATCGTAAAGCACGAGGCGCTGATCGGGGAGGCGGCGGCTAAGGGTGCGCAGATCACCTGCCTGCAGGAGATCTTTTTCGGCCCCTACTTCTGCGCCGAGCAGGATCCCAAGTGGTACGACACCGCCGAGAAGGACGACGGGCCGACCGTCAGGCGGATGCAGACGCTGGCGAAGAAGCACAAGATGGCGCTCGTCGTGCCTTTCTACGAGGAGGCCCAGACCGGCGTCTATTACAACACCGCGGTGCTGATCGAGAACGACGGCGCGGTACTGGGCAAGTACCGCAAGACGCATATCCCGCACGTCGGCCCATGTTTTTGGGAGAAGTTCTATTTCAAGCCCGGCAACCTCGGCTATCCCGTCTGGGACACGTCCGTGGGCCGCGTCGGGATCTTGATCTGCTACGATCGGCACTTCCCGGAGCCGGCGCGAGAGCTGGGGCTGAAGGGAGCCGAGCTGGTCTTCAATCCGTCGGCGACCGTCAAGTCGCTCTCGCGATATCTCTGGGAGTTGGAGCAGCCCGCGCACGCGGTGGCCAACGGCTACTGGATTGGCGCCATCAATCGAGTCGGCGTCGAGAAGCCACTCAACGACGCCCAGTTCTACGGCTCCAGCTATTTCTGTGATCCGCGCGGCCGCATCATCGGCAAGGCGTCGGAAACGGAGGACGAGGTGCTGGTCTGCGACCTCGACCTGGACATGAACCGGGAAGTGCGCAACACCTGGCAGTTCCTGCGCGACCGCCGACCGGAAACCTACGACGACCTGGTCAAGGCGCTGCCGTGAAGACCCTGATCAAGAACGGGACGGTGGTCACGGCCAGCGACACGGCGCAGACCGATGTCCTGATCGACGGCGAGACGGTCGCGGCCATCGGTAACGGCCTGGAGGCCAGAGCCGACCAGGTGATCGATGCGCAGGGTCGCTACGTCATGCCGGGAGCGCTCGACGTCCACACGCACATGGAACTCCCCTTCGGCGGCACCTTTGCCTCCGACGACTTCGCCACCGGCACGGCGGCGGCCGCCTGGGGCGGGACCACCACCATCGTCGACTTCGCCGTCCAGACGTACGGCCAGACGCTGCGCCAGGGACTGGACCAGTGGCACGGAAAAGCCGAAGGCAAGGCGCACATCGACTATGGATTCCACATGATCGTGCGCGAGGTCAACGACTCGATCCTCAAGGAGATGGATGGGCTGGTCAAGGAGGGCGTCCCTTCTTTCAAGCTGTTCATGGCCTATCCGGGAGTTTTCATGCTCGATGACGCCGCCATCTTCCGCGCCATGAGCCGGACCGCCGAAAACGGTGGCCTGATCATGATGCACGCCGAGAACGGCGGCGCCATCGACGTCCTGGTCAAGCGTTACCTGGCCGAGGGCAAAGGGGATCCGATCAATCACGGCCTGACCCGGCCGGCCAGCATGGAGGGGGAGGCGACCGGGCGCGCCATCGCGCTGGCCCGGCTGGCCGAGGTGGCGGTCTACATCGTCCACCTCAGTTCGAAAGAGGCGCTCGACGCGGTGCGGGAGGCGCGCGACGACGGCGCGCCGGCCTTTGCCGAGACCTGCCCGCAGTATCTGTATCTCAGCCTGGAAGACCTCGGCCGGCCCGGCTTCGAGGGCGCCAAATACGTCTGCTCGCCGCCGCTGCGACCGAAGCCGCATCAGGATGAGCTCTGGAAGGGTCTGGTCCAGGATGACCTGCAGCTGGTCGCGACCGACCATTGCCCGTTCCACTTCAAAGGACAGAAAGATCTCGGGAAAGGCGACTTCTCCAAGATCCCGAACGGCCTGCCCGGGGTGGAGGACCGCTTCACGCTCATCTTCCACGGCGGCGTCAACTCGGGGCGGATCACGCTGAACCGGTTCGTCGAGCTGGTAGCGGCCGCGCCGGCAAAGATGTTCGGGCTGTTCCCGCGCAAGGGGACGATCGCCCCTGGGAGCGACGCCGACATCGTGATCTTCAACCCAAATATCGAGCGCACCCTCTCGGCGAAGACCCACCACATGAACGTGGACTACAGTTGCTACGAGGGCATGAAGGTCAAGGGATTGCCCGAGATCGTGATGCAGCGCGGCAACGTCCTGGTCCGCGACGGCAAGTTCCAGGGCGTAAAGGGTGCCGGCCAATTCCTGCGCCGGGCACCGTTTCATGGGACGCCGGCGCGTGAGCCAAGTCCAGTAGGAGCCACAGCATGATCGCAACCAAGACGGTACGGAGCTACATCGGCGGAAAATTTCGGGAGTCGCGGGCGGACAAGACCGAACCCATCCCTAATCCCGCTACCGGCCAGATCATCGCCAGCCTGCCCTACTCGACCAGAGCGGAGATCGACGAGGCGGTGGCGGCGGCCAAGAAGGCCTTTTTGGGGTGGAGCGAGACGCCGGTACCGGATCGGGCCCAGGTCATGTTCCGCTTCAAGGCGCTGTTCGACCGGCACATCGACGAGCTCTCCGCGCTGGTAACGCAGGAGAACGGCAAGACGCTGGACGAGGCACGAGGCGAGGTCAAGCGCGCCATCGAGGTGATCGATTTCGCCTGCGGCGCGCCGACCCTGATGATGGGGCAGAACCTCGACCAGATCGCTAAGGGGATCGATGAGGAGCTGACCCGGTTCCCGGTTGGTGTGGTGGCGGGCATCACGCCCTTCAACTTTCCCAACATGGTGCCGCTCTGGATGATTCCGGTGGCGATCGTGACCGGCAACACCTTCGTGTTGAAGCCATCGCAGCTGACTCCGCTGTCCGCGGTACGAATCGCGGAGCTGCTGGAAGAGGCCGGATTGCCGGAGGGCGTGTTCAGCGTTGTCCACGGGGCCAACGACGCGGTCAACCAGCTGCTCACCCACCCGGATGTCGCGGCCATCTCCTTCGTCGGGTCGGCGACGGTTGCCGCCTACATCTACGCCACCGCGGCCGCCAACGGCAAGCGGGTGCAGGCGCTCGGTGGCGCCAAGAACCACATCCTGGTGATGGACGACGCCGAGCTGGAGCCGTCGGCCCAGAACGTGATCTCGTCCGCCTTTGGCAACGCCGGCCAGCGTTGTCTCGCGGGCAGCGTCGCGGTTGGCGTCGGGAAGATCGGCGACGCGCTGGTCCGCGAGCTGGCCAGCGATGCCGCCAAGCTCAAGCTTGGCCCGGGCACCGATCCCGATACGACGCTGGGACCGGTGATTCGGGGCGAGCGCAAGACCAAGCTCATCGAGTACATCGATGGCGCGGAGTCGGATGGGGCGCAACTGATTTCCGACGGCCGGCACGTCGACCTGAAGGAGGGTTTTTTCCTGGGGCCCACCATTTTCGACCGGGTGACGCCCAACATGAAGATCTGGAAGGAGGAACTGTTCGGGCCGGTGCTTTCGGTAATGCGGGCAGCGGACATTGATGAGGCCCTCAATCTGTTGAACCGGAGTACCTTCGGCAACATGGCCTCGATCTTCACCACCTCGGGTAAGAACGCTCGGGAGTTCAAGCGCCGGGCGCAAGCCGGCATGCTGGGCGTCAATATCGGTGTGGCGGCGCCGATGGCGTTCTTCCCCTTCACCGGCTGGAAGAACTCGTTCTTCGGCGACCTCCATGCCACCGGCCAGGACAGCGTGCGCTTCTACACCCGGCACAAGGTGGTCACGACCCGATGGTTCTAGCAGAGAATTTCCCCTCCCCCGCTGGCGGGGGCGGGCCTGCCGGCCCACGCGAGCCGCGCTTTAGTGCGATGCGAGCGTTTGAGGTATCAGGGTGGGGGCCCGTTACGGCATGGCTCTAGAGACGAGCGCGCGCCCGCATGTCTTGAGCGGCGAGGAGATCGTCGCCCTCTGCCGGCAGTACACCCTCTACGACTGGACCGCCCAGTCCGCGGTAGACCCGATTGCAGTCGATCACGCGAAGGGCGTCTATTTCTATACACCGGACGGCAAGCGCATCATCGACTTCAACAGCCAGTTCATGAGCGTCAATGCCGGCCATGGTGACCCACGCATCATCGACGCCATCAAGCGGCAGGCTGAGAAATTGGCATTCATCAACCCATTCATGGCCCACGAGCCTCGAGCCAGGCTGGGTAAGAAGCTGGCCGAGTTGCTGCCCGGCGACATCAACAAAGTCTTCTTCACCCTTGGCGGCGCCGAGGCAAACGAGTATGCGGTCAAGATGGCGCGCTGGGTCACCGGCCGGCACAAGATCGTTTCGCGCTACCGCTCCTACCACGGCGCGACCGCGGGGGCCATCGCCTTGACCGGTGATCCACGTCGCTGGGCCAACGACATCGGCGATTCCGGCGTGGTGCATGTCCTCGACCCCTATCACGGCCCGCAGCGGGATGTGGACAGCGCCGAGGAGTCGCTACGCTACCTGGAAGAGACGATTCAGCTCGAGGGCCCCGCGACCATTGCGGGCTTCATCCTGGAGCCGGTCACCGGGACGAATGGCATCCTGATTCCGCCGGACGGATACCTCCAAGGGGTGCGGGAGC
>VBDZ01000022.1 GCA_005881215.1 Chloroflexota bacterium
GGATATTGCTGCGGTGACTGCGGGTAACCCGGCTGCGGGTAATTCTGGGCGCCGTAGGGGTAACCGGGAGCCTGGCCCGGCCCCGACGGCGGCGGTCCCTGCGGCGGACCCGGCGCATAGCCGGGCGGCGTGTAGGCAGCCTGGGGCGGGGGCAGCGGGTTGCGGCAGTTGCCGCAGGTCTGGGCGCCCGGCGGATTCCAGGTCACGCCACAGTACGGACAGGGAGCCGATTGATAGGCCTGCATATTCGCGCCGTGGCGCTACCTCTTCAACTGGCGGGCTGAGGGATTCCTTTCGGAGACCCCAGCTGAGATCAGTCGATCAGCTCGGCGAGGTCGGCGGCGTTTCGAACGGCATAATCCGAGTAGCAGTTGTTCATGACCGCGTGCACCTCGCCCGACTCCCTGGCCATGGTGCGCAGCCGAGGCACCCAGGTCTGCAACTCCTCCGTCTTGTAGAGATAGCGGAATTTCTCCGCGGTGCTGATCCCCTTCTTTTCCCAGTTCTCACGGTTGTGACCGTGGAAACGAATCATGCCAAGAGGCGCTGTCACCGCAACCACCGGTGGCACGCTGGAGGGGAAGCCCTGCGGCTCGTCGACGACCACGTAGGTGAATTTTCGATCCTTCAGGAACTTGAGGACCCGCTGGCGCCGTTCTTCTTTCATCCACGAGGCCTGACGAAACTCGATCGCGATCCGAAAATCGGGCAGCCACTCGCGCAGGTCTTCCATGAATCGATACGACCCCGGTGAGGGAAGAAACCACTTTGGGAACTGAAAGACGATGGCCCCCAGCTTGGCGGCGTCCTGCAGCGGTTGCAGCCCTTCGCGAAACCGGTCCCAGACGCTTTCCTTGTCCTTCGGTCCGAGGTCTTTGAAATAGATGTTGGCCTTGCTATCGCCGACCTTCTCGCGAAGGTCTTTCGGCAAGCGCGCCGGCGGCGTCGGGTGCTGGGTCAGCAGCGCATACGCCTTGGCGTTGAACGTGAAGTCTTTCGGCGTGCGCTCCACCCACAGCTCCGCAGTCCGAGCGTTAAGGATCGCGTAAAAGGTGCTGTCGACCTCGACGATGGGGAATTTGCTCGCGTAATAGCGCAACCGGTCCTCGGCCGTCGTCGCCGTGGCTGGATACCATCCGCTCTTGACCAGGGTCGGCTCGGTCCATGACGAGATGCCGACCTTGATCCGGCCCATCAGCTCGGGCGATGGGCGGCGGGGCTATCGCTGACCTGGTTGCGCAGGGTCCGAAGCCCGTGCGGCAGCGCTTCGATCACCGCTTCCAGGCTGTCGGCGACGCCGCGCGGGCTGCCGGGCAGCGCCAGCACGAGTGTCCGTCCGACGACCCCGGCCAGCGAGCGCGACAGCATGGCGTGCGGCGTCTTGCGCAAGCCGGCCGCCCGCATCGCCTCCGCGATCCCCGGCACCAGATAGTCGAGCAAGGGCTCGAGCGCCTGCGGGGTGACATCGCGCGGGCCCAGCCCGGTGCCGCCGGTCAAGACGATCAGGTCCGGGTCGGTGACCCGAAGCCATTCACGAAGCTGGCGCTGGATATCCTCGACCTCATCGCTGACCACCGCCCGGCCGACCACGTCGGCCGGGAGGCGAGCGAGGGCTTCGGTGATTTTTTCCCCGCTCTCATCGACCCGCTCGCCGCGCGCACCCTTGGTGCTGACGGTGAGCACGCAGGCACGAAAACTCATTCCTGCAGTCTAAAAGCGCGACGCCTGGCGGTGGTTAGCCTTCGGCTCTCAGGGCGGCGGAGGCGGCGATGGTGCGGCAGAAGTCGGTGACCGCCCCACCCACGTCCATCAAATCGTGATACCCGAAGGGAATGCAATGCTCGAAGGGAGGAAATCGCACGACGGCCGAGGCAGGTGGGACATCGGCGTCGTAGAGCGCCAGCACCGGGCGCCCCCGACCGAGCAACCAGCCCGCCTCAAAGCCGACACCGGTGCTACGGCCGGTCATCTCCATGCAACCCGCGTCGGCTTCCAGCAGCTCGCGGTGCATCATCTCGGCGACCAGCTCGGGCCGGTCCAGCCCGGGGCGATAATCCGGATCCGCGACGCGTTCCGCGAGGATGCCGGCGCCAAACTCGAGCAGCGCCCGGTGCGCCAGCTGGATCGCTTCCAGGCTGCGCGGCCCCAACTCGCCACTGACCGCGCGACCCAGATACACCTTCATGGGCGAAGCACCTTGGGAACCGGCTTGCCTTTGGGACGCCAGAGTCCGACCACGAGGAGCACGAGGCCCAACACGGGGTCGAATGGCAGGATGATGCCCCCGAGAAGCGCGCTCAGCCAGCGCGGCCGCAACCGCCGCATGGCCGGATTATCCGCCATCGGCGCCAGCCGTGCCGGCCGGTTTTGAACTCACGGCGTCGCTCGGCTCATCCTCGACGTCGATGCCCTCCTCGTCGTCATGATGGCTGCTCCCGCCATCGGCCTCATCCTTGCGGCGCCGCGCCGGTCGCTCGGCGGAAAGCGAGCGGACATCCAGCCCTTGTCGCAAGAGATGAATACTCTCCAGGAAGGAGAGGCGCTCGACCAGCCAGCCGACCCGGTAGTGCACGGCAAACCAGGTCTCCTGAGGCGGCGGATGGCGGTGGCGGCGGCGCCACCGACCGACGGCCTCCTTGAAGGTTGGGGCAAACCCTCCCTCGCCGCGGCGCTCGACGCCTTGATTGGCCGGCACGGACGGATTCTAGATCCGATAATGCCGGGGTGCGGCTCAGCGAGATCATGGCCATGGCCAACCGCCTCGCCGGCTGCGCCGAAACGCCGCCTGACTCGCAGGTCTACCTCGATGGCGAGGTGCGGCGGGTCTTCGTCGGCATCGACGTCGATGTCGGCGAGCTGCTGCTGGCTCGGAACCTCGGCGTCGACGGGGTCATCGCCCACCACCCGATCGGCTCCCACGCCCGGCTCGGCCTACCGGCGGTCATCGAGCGGCACGAGGCGCAGATGCGCGTGGCGGGGATCCCCGAACCGCTGGCCCACGAGATGATGCTGGCTCGCCAGCGGCCGGTCGCCCACGGACTGCACACGACGAACTACGACCGCGTGGTCGATGCGGCGCGGCGGCTGAAGATGCCAGTGATGAACATTCACCTGGCGGCGGACATCATCGGCCGGCGCTTTTTCATCGAGATCGTCAACCGGGTGGTCGACGGCAAGACGACAACGGTGGGCGGCTTGCTCGCGGAGCTCAAAACCATCCCGGAGATGGAGGCGTCGCTGGTGCAGCCGGAGCTCTGGCTGGGGACACCCGAGAGTCCGGTTGGTCTCTGGGTGGTGCAGATGGCGGCCGGAACGAATGGTGGCGCGCCGGTCTTTCGCACGTATTATGAGCACGGCTATGACACGATCCTGGCCATGCACATCGACGAGCGGGACCTGCGCGAGCTCGAGCAGCTCCAGCGTCCGGGCGCGAACCTGGTGATCACCGGGCACATGCCAAGTGACTCGATCGGGATGAACCGGGTGATCAGCGCGTTGGAGCAGCAAGGCGTCGAAGTTATCGCCGGCTCCGGAGTTATACGGGTTTAGACCACCATCGAGGAGGACCGCTTGGACGCACAACCTCGCGCATACGGCAATGAAGCGGAGCGCCGCTATCATCTCCGACGGCTCGACGACCTTCTGGAGGCGCTGGAGCGCCTGAACCTTGCCGAGGCCAAGGAACTACCGGTGGCGGTCAAAGATCGGATCGAGAAAGAAGGCATCATGGTCGAACCCGGCATCAGCTTCAGCCGCCTGATCGAGCTGGTCTGGGCGCAGCAAGAGAAGTACCTGATCGACCTGAAGGCCGATCGCCGCAAGGGCTCTCGTCGGGTCGGCGACGGCGTGGTCGCCTCCCACCGCGTGCTCGACGCGTTCATCCTGGGACGGCTCAACCTCGCGGGAAAACGGCGCCGGCGGCTGACCGGCTAGCTACCAGCCCGCGACGTCCGGTTGCTCTCGCAGCTGGCCCAGCGGTCCGAAGACCACGATCAACGCGGAAGCCATGCCGATCAGACCGCCAATCACGATGGTTAAGGGCGCGCCGACCGCGCCCGCCAGAATCCCGCCCGCCAGGTTGGCCAGCGGCCACGCTCCCCAGAACATGGTGCGCAGGGTGGCCGTCATTCGGCCCTGCAGGCGGTCCGGCGTCACCGACTGCCGCAGGCTGACCTGGCTGACGTTGTAGATCGAATCGCAGACCCCGACCAGGAACTCGGCACCAACCAGCGTGGCAAGTGGCAAGACAAGCAGCGCCAGCGGCCAGATGAGAAATCCGGCTCCAACTCCTGCGATGGTGATGGCCAGGGTGGTGCCCAACCCGAGGTGGCGAGTCACGGTTCCCACCATGAAGGCTCCGATCACCGCGCCGACGCCGCCCGCCGCGAAGACCAGCCCCAGCGCTCCCGGGCTCAGCCCCAGGTTTCGGTACGCGAAGAGGTAAAACGCTGGTTCGGCGAGGTGGAATCCCACCGCTCCGACCGTCAGCAGGAGAGCCATACTCCGCAGGATTCGATTGCCGAAGACCAGTCGGAGACCCTCCCGAATCTCGGCCAGGACGCCCAGCCGCGGGTGAGACTCAAGGCGAGGGGACGGCTCGGTCTGCCGGATCCAGGCAATGGTGGCGATGGACACCAGGAACGATAGGGCGTCGGCCAGTATCGCCTGCGCCGCGCCTACCAGCTGGATCAACCCACCGGCGAGGGCCGGTCCGGCCAGGTAAGACCCCGAGTGGCTTACTTCGAGCTTGGTGTTGGCTTCCAGCAGGTCGGCACGGCCAGCCAGCGTCGGGACATAGGCGAGGTAAGCGATGTCGAAGACCACCGTGCCGACGCCGACGATGGCGGCCACCGCGTAGAGCTGGAGCAACGTAAGCAAACCAATCGCGGCGACCAGAGGAATCGAAAGCAACGCCGCGGCCCGCAACGCGTCGGCAACGATCATCAGCGGGCGGCGGCGGACGCGGTCGATCCAGACGCCAGCGAACAGGGCCAGCACGGGGAAGGCGAGTCGCTCGAGCGAGGCCAGCAGCCCAACCTGCGCAGCCGTCGCGTGCAACATCAGGATGGCGATGGTCGGTAGTGCCAGCACGGTAACCTGGCTTCCCACGACGCTGATGGTCTGTCCAGCCCACAGCTTCACGAAGTCTGCGTGCCGCCACAACCGGCCTCCCCCGAGCATTAGTGGATTGTCCTCAATCGTCTTACGATTGAAGTGCGGGCTTCCTACCGCCGGTATAGACCGCGAACGCTAATCAGGCGGCTTTGTAGCGACCCAGCTCTTGCTCGAGCTGCTGGATGCGGAACAGCAGCTGGTTGATGTAGCGCTCGCGTCCCATCAACCGGGTGTTCATCGACGAGGTAGCTTGCAGCTGTTCCTTGACCCGGTCCCAGCGGCGCACGTTCTGGATGGCGACGGCGGCCTGCTGCGCGAACGCCTTCAGCTGTTCGAGGTCGCCCGCCGGGATCGGGTCGAGTGAGTCCCGGTACACGTTCAGCACGCCGCTGACCACGTCGGACGTTTCGACCTCGGAGCGACTGAGCAGCGCGCCCTCGTCCGTCGCTTCAGGAGCGGTCGCCGCGCCGCAGAGCACCGACACGATCATCTTCAGGCCGGCGCCCTCAACCGTTTCCACCAGGTTGGGTGGCAGCATGTCCCGCATCGGCGAGACCCATGCCTTGCCGCCGCGCATCACGTCGCCCGCGGCAGGAGCACCCCACGCGATCCGCTGCTGGATGATCACGTCCGCGACCCCCTGTGAACCAGTGACTTCGAGCTCAGACGTCTTCTGGTTGCGCAGCGCCAGCAGCGCGGCCTTGCCGCCCACCAACTCCTGCGCGCTGGAGAGGACGAACGCCACCACCTGCTTGATGTCGTTTGCGGTAGACAGCTCGCGGGCCTTCCGCACCAGCGTGGTCAGGCGATCCTCCCGCTGTTTCAGCAAGTCGACCAGGCGGGCATTGATCAGGGCGTTCGAGGCGTCGGTGGCAACCCGGGCGAGGTTGCGCAGGTCGTGCTCGGAGAACGGATCGCTCGCCGACCGCGCCAGCGTCAGGACGCCGAGGCCTTCCTTGTCGGCCAGGAGCGGCACAGCGATGAACGAACGCGGCTGATGCTTCGGGTCCGAGGCCTTGAAGCGTGCATCGGAGCGGCTATCGCGAACCAGGACCGGTTCGCGATGCGAGAGCGCCCAGCCAGCGATGCCTTCGCCGACCTTGAAGCGCGACATCTCGCTGATGGCGATCGGGCTGTTGCGGGCCGCCTCGACCTTGAGCTCTTCCTGGAGCTCATCGACGATGGCCAGCGTTCCGCGCTCGAAGCGAACCAGCTCCGACGCGGCATCCAGGACCCCGTCCAGTGCGGTGCGCCATTCGACCGACGATGAAAGCCGCTGGGCGGCTTTGATGGTTGCCTGGGATGTCTTCAACGCCTGCTCGGCCTCGGCGAGCTGGGCGCGCGCGACGTCCCAGCGCGCCGACAGGGCTTCGAACTCGAGCTGCAGCCGATGATGCGCCGACTGCGATTCGAGGGCGCGCTCCAGTTCGGTGTGTGTGGTGACGTTGTCTTTCGTCAGTTTGTCGATCTGCGCCTGGAACGCGTTGACCCGCGCGTCGACGGCGTCCTGCTCGACCTTAAGCGCAGCGACCTCGGCGTCCCGGGCCGCGATAGTAGCGTGGGCGGTGGCCAGCTCGGCGGCGAGCCGGTCGCGTTCCGCCGTCGCGGTGGCCCGGCTGCGGGTCAGCTCGGCGAGCCGCTCGTTGAGGTCCTGCCGCTCGCGGTCGACCGCCTCGTAGGCGGTCTGCAGCGTCGCGTGCTTGTCGGCGATCTGCTCCAGTTCATGCAGGCGAGCAACTTCGGTCTCGAGTGTGCCGGCTCGACTTCGATGCCGCGCAACGTCCTG
>VBDZ01000023.1 GCA_005881215.1 Chloroflexota bacterium
GATCGGCTTCGTTACCGACCTTCGCGATGGCCCCGCGCCCAAACAGGACGCGGGGCCCCTGAAGCGTCGTGGTTTTACTGAGCGAGCGCCCGGCCCTCCATCACCTCGAGCGGGTCGGCCTCGATCTCCAGCAATTCCCCATCCGGGCCCTTGAAGTAGAGCGAGTTCTCCACCCGATCCGGGCCGAAATACTCGATGCCCCGCCGATCCAGCTCGCCCTGGATGCGAGTGAACTGCTCGCGTGGAACCGAGATCGAGACATGGTGCATACCGCCGACCGATTCCCGGGTGGGTGGCATCGGATCCTCCGGGAAATCGAAAAAGGCGAGCAGGTTGCCGTGGCCGAGGTCGTGGAAGAAATGGGTCGAGCTCTTGAGATCGCGATTCTCGAACAGTTCGACTAGCGGGAAGCCGAGCACCTCGCTGTAGAACTTGATGGTGCGCTCGATATCGCCGCAGATCAGCGCCAGGTGGTGAAGGCCGCGGGCGCTGGTCGCCGGGCGCTTCGACTTCGGCTTGAGATACGCCTTCTTGAGCGCTTCGCGCTTTGTCTGGTAGTCAACTTTGACGGTAGCCATCGCTCCTCCTGGGACTTAGATCTTGAAGAACAGCCGCCGGATGCGATAAGCGAGTTCGCGATCGCCAATCGCCGTCCCACCGGGGAAGCGTTGGTACACAGTGAGGGCCCAGTCGTTGGGATCGAAATTGAACACGACCGGACAGCCGGCGACACTCGCCTCTTCGTATGTCAGCTTCCCGTCCTTGAGCTGCAGCTTCCAGCTTCCTCCCTGGTCGCCACTGACCCGGACGCCCCAGGTCGTATCGAATCCTTTCGCTTGTTCAGCGTCCACCGTATTCTGCAGCACGATGAACATGATCGGGATCAGGGTGTTCGCCGCATCGTCGCTCAGCGGCTGCGTCTCACCGAGTCCCGCGCGAATATCCCAGCTATGTAGCGAGTAGTCGACGAGTTGCCATATCGGATAGAAGAAGGCCGGCAGTGGGCCCATGTAGACGTGGGGTACGAGTTCGCCGGTCCACTGTTCCGGAGTCAAACCATCGAAAAGCTCGAAGAGCTTCGCCGACGACGCCTTAAGCCGCGCGATGACCTCGGTTCGGGGCGAACTGCGGAATCGCTTGGCCGCGTCATCCAACATTTCAGCCATTCCTGTAACCCCACGGGGGTCGGGGAACGGCTTTCCAGCTCTGGCAAGCGCGAACCGCTCGATATAGCCTTCCGTCACATCGACGAGGTGGCCAACCTGGTCACGGATCTCCCACTCGGTACAGGCGGTCGGGGTCTTCCAGCTCTCGTCGTTCGTACTGTCGATCAGGTCGTAGAACGTCTGGCGCTCGCGGCGAACCACCCGCAGCAGGTGATCTTTCCCCTCAGGGGCCATCGTGTTGACGCGTGCCGGTCTAACCTCCACGCTCATGCGGCTTCCTCCTTGACGGAACCCTCTCCTCGATGCGGTTCCTGGAACGTCCCTAGGATGCGCCGGAAGTGGCAAAATTTCAAGCCGGTGAAAGCCCAATTCGGGTGGTTCTGGTTGGTGCAGGTGGCAGCAACCGTCGAAACCGGTCTGCTGTTCTTAGCGGGCGTTTATCTTCGCGACGCTGAGGCCCTGGCGCTCGCCTTCGTCGTCCTGCTGACCCTGGGCTGGATCTTCTTCCGGCCGGGCCGCATCGTCCCGGTGGTGGTTCGCAGCCTGGTTTTCGCCGACGTCGCCTTCTGGATGATCCCGGCTACGTTCAGCAACGCGGTCAACCACAGCTCGCTTGGATCGATCCTGCTGCCCGGGATCCTGGGCACCACCGCGATCGTGGGGTTGCTGGGAGCGGCGGGCTTCCTGATCTCTCGCGGTAACCAGGCCGCGGGGAGCCGGGCAGCTCGTGGCGTTGCCGCCCTCGCCCTGGCGGTGATCCTGGTGGTGGCCGGCTTCGCCGCGGCGACGGCATCGACCACCACCATATCGGGCAACGCCGTCGCCATCTCCGCGACGAACGCCCGCTTCTCGGCGACGACCCTCACGGTGAACCACGGCACCGTGACCGTCGACTTCACGAACAACGATCTCTTCTGGCATACCTTCACCGTTTCGGCGCTGAACGTCGACATTCGAGCTCCGGTGAAAGGCAGCCGGCAGCTGAGCTTCACTGCGCCACCGGGGACCTACGAGTTCTTCTGCGCCATCCCCGGCCACAAGCAGATCGGGATGCGAGGCACGCTCATCATCCACTGAGCGTCACGACTCGCTACGTGAGGTGCTCGACAATCTGATTGGTGACCGCCTCGGGCTGTTCGATGCTCGCCAGATGCGCCGCTGCAGGAATCATCGCGAAGCGGGCATTCGGGATTCTCTCCGACATCTCCCGGGACTGCTCGGGCGGCGTCGATTTGTCGTGCTCCGCCGCCATCACGAGTGTGGGTGCCGCCACGCGTTGGAGATCCTCGCGTTGATCCATCGCCGCCAACGCCTCGCAGGTTGCCGCGTAGCCTTCGGTAGGTGTTGAGGCGAGCATCCCGCGAATCGACTCGACCGTATCCGGCCGACTGGCTATGAAGCTGGAGGTGAACCAGCGAGCCAGGACGGCATCGGCCACCGACGCCATTCCGTCGCGACGGACCTTCGCCGCCCGGGCGGCATAATCCTCCGGGTGGGGCATTCGTGGCGCCGCGCAGCAGACGACGAGCCGGTCAAGGCGAGCCGGCTCGTGGGCGGCGAACCACAGCCCGACCATCCCGCCGAGCGAGATGCCGCAGAACGAAACCTGAGCGAGCTCCAGCCGGTCGAGCATCGTCAACAAGTCACGGCCGAGGTCGGGAAGCCGGTAGGGACCCGGAGGCACCGGCGAGCGGCCGTGGCCCCGATGGTCGTAACGAACCACGCGAAAGGCGCGCGACAGTCGCGCCATCTGCGGTTCCCACATCGCCATCGAGGTCCCCATCGCATGCGAGAGCACGAGGACGGGCGCGGCCGGCGGCCCGTCGACCCGGTGGTGGACGTCAATCGCCGTTGCCATGGCCATACTCCTGGCGCAGGCGATCCTTCGCCACCCGATGCGTCGCGGTCGTCGGCAGCGAATCCCGAAAGTGAATGCGACTCGGCAGCTTGTAGGCGGCGAGCCGGGTCGCGGCCCAGGCTTTGAGCGCCGCCTCGTCTGCCTCCAGTCCGGCCCTCAGAACCACGACGGCAACCACCTCGTCCTCCAACAGTCCCGCCGGCACACCGACGACAGCAGCCTGCTGAACAGACGGGTGCGCGAGCAGCGCGTCCTCCACCTCGGCCGGCGCGATATTCTCGCCGCGCCGTCGGATCATCTCCTTGAAGCGCCCTTTCAAGAACACGTCGCCCTCGTCGTCGCGGAATCCGGCATCGCCCGTGCGAAGCCAGCCGTCCTTGATCGTGGCGGCGGTCACATCGGGCGCGTTCCAGTATCCGGCGGTCATCACCGGGTTGCGAAAGCAGAGCTCGCCGACCTCGCCCGGTCCGGCATCGCCGCCTTCCAGCCGCACGATGCGCAGCTCGTTCTCGAACGCGCCCGAGGCGGGCTGCCGGGGACGCCCGATACTGCCGGCCTTCATTCTCGAGGTCGCACTCTCCGCACAGCCGAACGGGTTCTCACTCATCCCATAGCCGGTCAGGATGCGCACCCGGAACCGAGCCTCGAGCTGATCGC
>VBDZ01000024.1 GCA_005881215.1 Chloroflexota bacterium
TGTAACTGCTCGGCCTGCGCCGACAGGGTGGTGACGCGATCCAGCTGCTGCCGGACCTGGAGCTCCTGGTGCAGGTCGCGCTGCACGCCTTCACCGGCAGCCGCAAGCGCCCCCGCGGCCTGGGCGGCCGCGCGGCGGAGCTCGTCGACGCGGGCGACGATGGCATCGCGTTCGTGGACCAGTGACGCGCGTTCGGCGGCGTAACCCTCCACCGCACTCGCCGCGCCCAGCGCTGCCTGGCGTTCACGATCGAGCGCGTCCTCAGCCTCGCGAATCCTGGCCTGGATCGCGAGCAACGCATCCGCGGCCTTGCCGCCCCGATACGAGACGGCGGTCACGACTTCACCGGCCGGCGTTACCGCGCGCAGGCGCGGATGCTCGCTGACGATGCGGGTCCCTTCCGAGCGGTCCTGTACCCGGACGACCTCGGACAGAAGATGCGTAATCAGGGGCGCGAGGTAATCGGGAGCCTGGACCAGTGTCGTCATCGGGACGCACCCGGCGGGCAGATCGGCCACCGCCGCCTCATCGGGCGTCCGCAACAGCGTCTCGCGCGCGTCCTCGGCGCCGGCGACGGCCGCGGCCGCGGTCTCGAAAAGCTGTCGGTCTCGAGCGACCCAGGCGTGCAACCAGCCTTCGAGGGCTGCCTCGACGGCCGCGCGGTTCACGGGCTCGACCTCGATCAGCTCCAGTAGCCGTTGCCAGCTGTCGCCCCGGTCTCGTAGCGGACCGCGCCGCTGCGCTCGATCCAGCAAGGTGCGAAGCGCGCCGAGTTCCGCCTCGAGGGCCTTCAATCCGGCCTCGTGCTCGATGACCGCCTTACGGGTCGCCTCGAGGGCGGCTTCAGCTTCAGCGAGCCGTTGCTCGCTGTTGGATGCCGTCGCGGTCGCAGCCTGGCATTCGCGCTCGGCGCTCTCCGCCTCGCGCCGCCGCCGTCCCAGCTCATCGTTGAGGCTGCCTTGCCGGAGTGACCATGCCTCCAGCTGGGTGCGCGCCTGTTGCCCCTGCTCGGCGAGGAATTGCAGGCGACCCTCCAGCTGCCGGAGCTCGGCCTCGATCGCCAGACGGTCCCGTTGTAGGTCCTGGCGCGCCTGCTGACAGCCGGCGCGATCCGCCTCGAGGCCGGTGAGCGCCTCGCGTGCCGCACGTTCGGCGTCCGAGGCCGCCAGGAGAGCCCCGTTGGCGTTCTCGAGCTCCAGCTTTCCGGATTCGAACGCCTTCGCCAGCTCATCCACCACCCGGTTGCCGGCCCGTTCCGACGCGCGCAGGTGTTCGAGTTCGCGTTGCAGCGACTCCAGCGCCTGGACGGCAGCGACGTTACGTTCCTGGGCGATGCGAGCCTGATGCTGGGTCTCGGCCAGACGCAGTCGTACGTCGGCCATCGCCTCCTGGTGGCGCCAGCGCGCCTCACGCGCGTGCAGTAGTGCAGTGCGGTGTTCGGCGTATTGGGGCTCGAAGTCGGCCAGCCCCTGGGCGGCGATGGCTCGCTTGTGTTCGGTCGCCTGGACCCGCGCCAGCGCGCGCCGCAGCTGCATCATCGCCTTGCGCCACGCATCCCGCGCCAGACTTCCCTGGAGCGTCTTCAGGGCGTCGGCAACCTTCTGGTACTCCTCGGCGGCCGCCGCCTGCATCCGTAGCTCCTCGGCGCGTGGGCTCAGCTCGTTCAAGATGTCGCGGGCCCGACGCATATCGCGGTCCGCCTCCGTCAGTCGGTTCACCGCCTCCTGACGCTGATCGCGCAGCCGCCGCACGCCCGCGGCTTCCTCGATCAGCTCACGGCGCAGGTCCGGCGCCGCCTGGATGACGAAGTCGATATCGTTCTGCGCCGTCACCGCATATCCGTCCTGACGCAAGCCGGTGCTGGCCAGCAGCGCGTCGATATCTTTCAGACGCGCTCGGGCGCCATTGATGAGGTATTCACTTTCGCCGGACCGGAACAGACGGCGGGCGACTTCGATTTCGTTGAACTCGACGTTGAGCCGCTGGTCGGCGTTGTCGATGGTGAGGGTGACGTCCGCCATGCCAACGGCTGACTTGCCGGGCCCCCCGGAATAGATGACGTCCTCCATCCGGTGACCGCGCAAGCCGCGGGCGTTGCGCTCACCCAGCGCCCAGCGAATGGCATCGACGAGGTTGGACTTCCCGCTACCGTTGGGTCCGACGATCGCCGTGATGCCACGGCTGAAGGGAAGCTCCGTGCGACGAGCAAAGGTTTTGAAGCCTTGCAGGCGCAGCGACTTCAGATGCACAGGCGAAAGATAAAAGACATGGCTGGGCTCTCGCGCCCATCAGTGACGAAAGCATGGACCACGGCGCGGGTCACCCGTGTATTAGAGCATGTCACCGTTGCCGAAGGCAACGGGCGACTAGCGCGGTTAGATCGCCGCGCAACTGATCTACGCGAGAGCGGGTCGGCTGAATTTAGGAAGGATAGACATCGACTTCGGTAGCTTTCACACCAATCCATACCGTGTCACCACGGTCGAGCCCGAGGTCGCGCACGGCCGCGGGGGTGATTTCGGCCACGATCGATGGCGATCCTTCGAGGCGGACACGAACCCGATCGCCCTCAAGGTCGAGGTTGGAGGCGCGTCCTTCCCAGACGTTACGCGGTGTCCCATCGGGGCGGGTGCGATAGAGCGCGACGGTTCGTGGATGCACCACGGCGAAGACATCCCCGTCGGCGCCCTCGGCCATCGTCAGCGAGCCGCCACCATCCAGCGCGATGACGTTGCCGCGCGCCCGGCCCCGGTACAGGTTTACCCCGACCAGATCCGCGACGTACCGCGACCGGGGTCGCTGGGCGACTTCGGTCGGCGAGCCAGATTGCAGCACCCTCCCTTGCTCGAGGATGACGAGACGGTCCGCCATCGCCATGGCCTCGACCGGGTCGTGCGTTACGACTAACCGAACTCCGTCGAACGACTCGAGTTGACGCCGCAGCTCGCGACGGAACTCTACCCTGGTGCTGGCGTCGAGAGCGGCCATCGGCTCGTCCATGAGCAGCAAGGCCGGGCTCGTGGCCAGTGCGCGGGCGAGCGCGACCCGTTGGGCCTGACCGCCGGAAAGCGTTCCGGGCTTCCGACTTGCGTACGTCTCGAGCCCGAGGCGCTCCAACCACTCGCGCCCGATCTCGAGAGCCGCCAGTCGTCGCGCCCCCCGGGATCGCAGCCCGAACACGACGTTCTCGAGCACTGTCAGGTGGGGAAACAGGAGATAGTCCTGAAAGACCATGCCGACTGGTCGTCGCTCCGGCGCGAGTCGTATGCCAGCCGCCGGGTCTTCCAGGACAACGCCGTCGAGGGCGACCCGGCCGGCGTCGAGCGGTGTGAGTCCGGCCAGCGCGCGAAGCACCGACGTCTTGCCCGCGCCATTCGGACCGAGCACCGCGACCAGTTCACCTGACGCAACCGTGAGCTGCAGATCAAGTTCAAAGCTACCGACGGTCGCCTGGATTTGCGCCTCGAGGTTCACGCGGTACCAAGCCAGCGATCCCGGAGCGCGATCAGGACTACCAGCGAGACCGCGAGCAGCACCAGGCTGAGCGCGATCGCTGCGTCGGGATTGGTCTCCAATGCCAGGTAGACGGCCAGCGGCATTGTCTGCGTCCGCCCCGGGAAGTTGCCGGCGAAGGTGATGGTGGCGCCGAATTCCCCGAGCGCCCGAGCCCAGCAGAGGACCGCGCCGGCGACCAGCGAGGGCCGCACCAGCGGCAGCGTGACCCGCCAGAGCAAGGTCCAGCGTCGCGCGCCCAGGGTCCGGCCAGCGTCTTCGAACCGCGCGTCCATCCCACGAAGACCCGCCTCGACGGTGATCACGAGGAACGGCATGGCGACGAATGTCTCCGCCAGAATGGCGCCCGCGGTCGTAAAGGGGAAATGAATTCCAAAGGCTTGCTCCAGCCAGCCGCCGACGAGTCCCCGACGGCCGAAGGCCGCCAGTAAGGCGACACCCCCGACAACCGGCGGTAACACCATCGGCAGCACCGTCAGCGCGCGAAGGACGGCGCGGCCAGGAAACGGGATTCGCGCAAACACCCAGGCTAGCGGTACACCAACAACGACCGCGATGACGGTCGCCGTTAGCGATGCCAGGAGAGACAGGCGCAGCGCGGTAATCGCCTCCGACGACGTCAGCAATTGCCAGGCCGACGCCCACGGTGTCCGAACCAGCAGGCCAGCCAGCGGCAACACGAAGAATGCGGCGCCTACCACAGCCAACAGGATGAATAGAGGCGGTGCCGCGGGCCCGCCGCGCCTACGCCGGGAGGAAGCCATAATGCGCCAGCGTCCGCTGCCCAT
>VBDZ01000134.1 GCA_005881215.1 Chloroflexota bacterium
TGGGGCCGCGGCACGGTGCTAAAGAGCACGATGACCCGGACCGACGAGGAGATCATCGTGAAGTTCGACCGGGTCGGGATGAAGATCCTGGCGGTGAGCCTGGCGCCGATCGTGAAGGTGTGAGCACCGCCGTCAAGAATATCGAGGAAGCGCAGGCGCGCATCCTCGAGCTGCGCAAACTCATCGACCGCGCCAACCGCCAGTACTACGTGCTCGATCACCCGGAGATCACTGACGCGGAATACGACGCGTTGTTCCGTGAGCTGGTCGAGCTGGAAACGCAGTTCCCCGAGCTGGTCACGCCGGACTCCCCGACGCAGCGGGTCGGTGGTCCACCCTCCGACGCCTTCGCCAAGGTCACCCATCGCACGCCGATGCTCAGCCTGGCGAACGCCTTCGAGCGCGAGGAGGTGCGGGAGTTCGACAAGCGGGTCCATCGCGGCCTCGGCGACGTGGGGGTCCAGTACGTCACCGAACTCAAGATCGATGGGTTGGCGATGAGTCTGCTGTACGAGGGCGGCCGCTACAAGATCGGCGCGACTCGCGGCGACGGGTACGTGGGTGAGGACGTGACGCCCAACGTTAAAACCATTCCCAGCGTTCCATTGTCGGTGACGATTCCGAAGGAATTTCCGCAGACCTTCGAGGTCCGGGGCGAGGTCTACATGCCCAAGCGCAGCTTCGAGCGACTGAACAAGGAGCTCGCCGCCGAGGGCAAGCCGTTGTTCGCGAATCCTCGCAATGCCGCCGCAGGCGCGGTTCGCCAGCTCGATCCGCGGATCACCGCGCGACGCCGCCTCGATACCTTCATCTACGCGCTCGATCCACCGGGCGGCGCAAAAAGCCAGGAACAGATCCTCGAGCGGCTCGCGGAGATGGGCTTCCACGTCAACGAGAACCGGCGTCTGCATGACGATATCGATGCCGTGATCGCCTTCCTCGATGAATGGCAGGAAAAACGCCATGGGCTGGACTACGAGATCGATGGCATCGTGATCAAAGTCAACGACCTGGGCCAGCAGGCGGAGCTCGGCTTCGTGTCGCGCAGCCCGCGCTGGGCGCTGGCCTTCAAGTTCCCGCCGGAACAGGCGGAGACGGTGGTGGAGGAGATCAAGGTCTACGTCGGGCGCACCGGCGCGATCACGCCGGTCGCCTGGCTCGCCCCGGTCCAGATCGGTGGGGTCACGGTCGGCCGCGCCACGCTGCACAACGAAGACGAGGTCGCCCGCAAGGACGTGCGGCCGGGCGATCACGTCATCATCCAGCGGGCCGGCGACGTAATTCCGGAAGTCGTCCGGGTGCTGACCGAGAAGCGGCCGGCGTCGAGCCGCCCCTGGCACATGCCGAAAAAATGCCCGGAGTGCGGCACGGACCTGGTGCGCGAGCCTGGCGAGGCGGCCACCCGCTGCATCAATCCGACCTGTCCGGCGCAGGTCCTCGAGCACCTGCGCCATTTCGTCGCCGCCCTCGACATCGAGGGCTTTGGCTATGCCACCCTGCAGCAACTGATCGATCGGAAGCTGGTCAAGGACCCGGCCGACCTCTATCACCTGACGAGAGCGCAGTTACTGACCCTGGAGGGCTTTGCCGAAAAGTCCGCCCAAAACCTGCTCGATCGGATCGAGGCGAGCAAGCCGACGACATTTGTCCGGTTCCTGGTTGCGCTCGGCATCAACCACGTCGGCTGGACGATGGCCGGTCTGCTGGCCGACCACTTTGGATCCATCGATCGTCTGCAGGCCGCCAGCGTCGACGACCTGCGCGCCATCGGCGGTGTGGGTCCGACGGTGGCGGAGGAAGTCCACGAATATTTTCAGCGCCCCGAGTCGCGCCGGCTGATCCAGCGCCTGCTGGCGGCGGGGATCACCATCAAGCCACCCGAGCGGCGCGAGGGTCCGCTTTCCGGCAAGACGTTTGTCCTAACGGGGACCCTGAGCGCCCTGACCCGCGGCGAGGCCGAGGAGCGCATCAAGGCGCTGGGCGGCGCGATCGGGTCGAATGTGTCGAAGAAAACGGACTACCTGGTCGTCGGCGCCGATCCCGGCTCCAAGCTCGAGAAGGCGCAGCGCCTCAAGGTCCCCATCCTCGACGAGGCGGCGTTCCTCGAACTGATCGGCGGCCCATCAGATAACGCTCGGTGAACGCTATCAGAATTTGTAACGAATTGTGACAGCTCCTTAACTTCTCTTTGGGGGGCCGCCACGCATATTGCGGGCATGGTCGTTCCGCCGGTGGCGCGTACTTCCGGCGAGGTTCGCCCGCAGCTACGACCGATCGGGAGCCGGGGGGCGCTGATCCTGCTGGGGGCTGCCCTCCTAGCCGGCGTCTCCGTGCTGGCGGCGCTGATCCCCAGGGGCACCCTGCCGCTGACCTGGTACGTGCCGGTCCTCGACGTGGCGATGGTCGTGACGCTCGCGGTGGTCCTGTTCCTCTGTGCGCTGGACGTCATCATCCGCCGGCACGACCGCCTGCTGGCGATCGCCTTTGCCAGCACCATACTGGGCATCGTCTGGCTGGCCCACATGCTCACCTTCCCGGGCGTGATCCCGGCGCGGCCGGCGTTCATCTCATTGCAGACGGCGCCCTATCTGTTCCACCTGGGGCAGATCGGGATGCCGTGCTTGCTGACCTGGATCCTGCTCCATCGAACCGGACCGCTCGCGCGTCCGCGGCGCTCGCTCGGGCGCACCCTCGCCCTGGCGGCCGGGCTCGGTGCCGTGAGCGTCGCCGTCACGGCGGCCCTGGCCCTCGTGCTGCCGCCCTTGATCGTCATGGGTCGATTCACCGAACTCAACACGCCGCTGGCGACGGTGCCCTTCGTCGCGGTCGCGCTGGCAGCCGTCTTCTACCGACACGGTCGGTTCCCGGATGGGCGCATCGAGAGCAGCGCGCTGATCGGCCTGGTGCTGGTGTCAGTCGAGGCGTTGGTCTTTCTCTTCACCCGAGCCCGCTACGACGGCTTCTGGTACGTGGGGCACACGCTGCTCTTCCTTCCCTGTGCGGCGCTGTTCGCGGCCACCCTAAGCGTGCATGCCGCTGCGCGCCGCGACGCGGAGGTCCAGCTGCGGGTGATGGAGAAGTTCCGCGAATCGCAGCAGCGGCTGCAGGTGATCATCGACACCTCGCCCAGCGCCGTGATCACCGCCGACGAGCGCGGCCTGATCACCGGCTGGAACCGCAAGGCTGAAGAGATCTTCGGCCGGTCCCACGACGAGGCCATCGGGCGAACGCTGGTCGGCACCGTCATCCCGCGCCGCTACCGCGAGGCGCATCTACGAGGACTGACGCGCTTCATCGAGACCGGCGAGGGCAAGCTCATCGGCCGGACTCTCGAGCTGAGCGGCCTCCATCGCGACGGCCGGGAGTTTCCGATCGAGATCTCGGTCTCCGCCACCTCGCGTTCCGGGCCGCGGGTCGCCTTCGTGGCCTTCGTGACGGACATCACCCAGCGGCGCACCGCGGAACGCCTGCGCAGCGTGCAGTTCGCGGTGACCCGGCCGCTGGCCAACGCCGCGAGCTGGTCCGAAGCCGCGCCCCAGGTGCTGCAGGGCATTTGCGAGACCCAGGCCTGGGTCACGGGCGAGTTCTGGAGCGTCGACAAGGAGGCGAACGTGTTACGTCTCGAGCACTCCTGGCACCGTCCGCTCAAGGACCTTGCCGCTTTTGAGGCGGGCAGCCGCGAACTGACGTTTAGCCGAGGCGCGGGACTCCTGGGCCGGGTGTGGGCCACCGGGCGCCCTGGATCGATCGAGGACGTCACCGGCGAGGCATCGCCCCGCGCCTCGCTCGCCACCCACGCCGGCCTCCACGGCACGTTCGCCTTTCCGGTCCTGAATGGGCGGAAAGTGACCGGCGTGATCGCGCTCTTCAGTCCCGAGCGCCGGGTCCTCGATCGGGTGACCCTACGGGGAATGGCCGACATCGGGAGTCAGATCGGCCAGTTCATCGAGCGGCGCCGGGCCGAGGAGGAACTTCGCCATAGCGGCGATCGGATTCGGGCGATCCTCGACAACGTGGCCGACGGCATCGTGACCGTGGACGAGCGCCTGGTCATCCGCTCGTACAATCCCGCGGCAGAGCGACTCTTCGGTTACACCCCCGATGAAGTGATCGGAAAGGATCTCGCGCGGCTGATTGCCGAACCATACCGGGCCGAGATCAAGCCACAGTTACGCGCCTATCTTCGACCGCACAAGCGCGAAGTGCTGATGGGCAGCCACGAAACCTCCGGGCTGCGCAAGGACGGCTCGACCTTCCCGCTCGAGTTCAATGTCGGCCGCCTGGGGCTGCAGCGGCTGGTGATCGGCAGCCTGCGCGACGTCTCCGAGCGCAAGGCCGAGACCGAGGCGCTCCAGTTTCGAGCCCTACACGACCCGCTGACCGGCCTGCCCAACCGAACCTTCCTGCGCGAGCGGCTGGAAGAGACGATCCGGGCCGGCGAGCGCGAGATGAAACCCTGTGCCGTGTTGCTGATGGATCTGGATGGATTCAAGAGTGTCAATGACAGCCTCGGCCACGAGGCCGGCGACCGGTTGTTAGAGCAGGTGAGCCAGCGAATGCGGGCCGTGCTTCGCAAGGCCGATACCGTAGCGCGCTACGGCGGCGACGAGTTTGCGGTGCTGCCCTGGGGCGCGACCGATGTGCCGCGGGCGGTGTTGATCGCCGAGAAGATCCTGCAGGCGGTCAGCAAGCCGTTCAGCATCGACGACCAACCGGTCGAGATCAACCTGAGCATCGGGATCGCGGTGTTCCCCCAGCATGCCGAGGATGGCGACGCCTTGATGCGCCGGGCGGACGTCGCGATGTTCGCCGCCAAGCGCGCGCGCAGCGGTTACAGCGTCTACTCGGCGGATCAGGAAGGCGGCGAGAATGGGGACAGGGTGCCGCTGATCGGCAAGCTGCGCTACGCGATCGACCAGTTCGAGTTGTTGCTGCACTACCAGCCGATTGTGTCGACCGCCGACGGCCATCCGTCCAAAGTCGAAGCGCTGGTGCGCTGGGGCCATCCCAGCCACGGGCTGCTGCCGCCGGACGACTTCATCCCGTCCGCCGAGCAGACTGACCTGATCAAGCCGCTCACGGCCTGGGTGCTCAACGAGGCCCTGGGCCAGGTGCACGCCTGGTCGAAGGCGGGGATCGACATCGGGGTCTCGGTCAACCTATCGGCGCGCAACCTGCTCGACGATGAGCTCCCGGACGCGGTCGCCCAGCTGCTGCGCACCTGGCAGGTGGCGCCGCAGCTGCTCAGCCTGGAGATCACCGAGCGCACCATCATCGCCGTCGAGGCGGAGGAAACCCTGAAGCGACTGCATGCTATCGGCGTCCAGATCTCGGTCGATGACTTCGGCACGGGCTACTCGTCCCTGACCTACCTGAAGCGCCTGCCGGTCCGTGAGATCAAGATCGACAAGTCGTTCGTGACGGACATGGCGACCAACTGGGACGGCGCGGCCATCGTGAAGTCGACCATCGACCTTGGTCACAACCTGGGGTTGAGCGTGGTGGCCGAGGGGGTCGAGGACGAAAAGACGCTGCAACTGCTGCGCGACTACGGCTGCGACTTGATTCAGGGCTTCTACATCAGCCGGCCGGCGGCGCCGGGTCCGCTGGGGCCCTGGCTGCGCACCCGCGCCGGCCTCAATGGTGCGCTCAGCGCCTGATCCGACCCCGCGATAATCTATAGGTCTTGCCCGAGCCTACATCTGAGCTTTCGTCCCGTGAAGTCGAGCACGTCGCCCGCCTCGCCCGCTTGGGGATCACCCCGGACGAGGTCCTCAAGTACCGGGATCAGCTGCGCAACATCCTGCATCACATCGAGGCCCTGAACCGCGCCGACACCTCGAAGGTCCCGGCGACGGCGCACCCGCTCGAGGAACGCAACGTCATGCGGGAAGACCGGCGCGAGCCCTGCCTGCCGGCCGACGCCGCGCTGCGGAACGCGCCCAGCCGCGAGGATTCGTACTTCAAAGTCAAGGCGATCCAGGAATGAAGCTCTTTCACCGAACCATCCGCGACCTGCACCAGATGCTCCGCGACCGGGAGATCTCGTCGGTCGAGTTGACGCAATCCGTCCTCGATCAGATCCAGGCGGTCGGGGACCGGACCAAGGCGTACCTGCTGGTCACGAAGGAGCTGGCGCTCCGGCAGGCGCACGCGGCCGATGAACGCCTGCGCAGCAAACGCGACGTCCGGCCCCTGACCGGGATCCCGATCGCGTTAAAGGACGTGCTCTGCGTGAAGGAGGTGGCTTCGACGGCCGGCTCGAAAATCCTCAAAGGCTTTACGCCGCCGTACAGCGCGACCGTTGTCGAGCGCCTCGAGGCGGAAGGCGCGGTCTTCCTGGGGAAGACCAACTGCGACGAGTTCGCGATGGGCTCGTCGAATGAGAACTCCGGCTACTGGCCGGTTCACAATCCCTGGGGCCTCGACCGGGTTCCCGGAGGCTCGAGCGGCGGGTCGGCCGCCGCCGTAGCCTCGGGCGAAGCCATCGCCGCGCTTGGCAGCGATACCGGCGGCTCCATCCGCCAGCCCGCGGCGCTGACCGGCATCGTCGGGCTCAAGCCGACCTATGGGCGGGTCAGCCGCTACGGCTTGATCGCGTTCGCGTCGTCGCTCGACCAGATCGGCCCGATGACGCGCGACGTCGTCGACAGCGCGCTGTTGCTGCAGGCGATCGCCGGCCATGATCCGCGCGACTCCACCAGTTCGCCGAAGCCGGTACCGGATTATCTGGCGACCTTGGGCGACGGCGTGAAGGGGATGCGACTGGGTGTCCCCAAGGAGTACTTCGTTGCCGGCATGGAGCCCGCCGTCGAACAGTCGATCCGGGACGCGATCCGCCTGCTCGAGCAGCAGGGCGCCTCGATCGAGGAGGTCAGCCTCCCGCACAGCGACGTGGCGCTCCCCGCCTACTACATCATTGCGCCGGCCGAAGCCAGCTCCAACCTGGCCCGCTACGACGGCGTGCGATACGGATATCAAGCCGAGGGAGCCCGCAACCTGATCGAGGAGTACATGCTCACCCGGCAGCAGGGGTTTGGCGCCGAGGTGAAGCGCCGCATCATGCTGGGGACGTATGCCCTGAGCTCGGGCTACTACGACGCGTATTACCTGCAGGCCCAGAAGGTGCGCACGCTGATCATCGACGACTTCAAGCGGGCGTTCACCAAGGTCGATGCCCTGCTGGGAGCGACCTCACCGACGGTCGCCTTTCCGTTGGGCGCCAAGACGCAGGACCCGGTGGCGATGTACCTGAACGACATCATCACGATCCCGGCCAACCTGGGAAATGTCTGCGCGATCTCGGTGCCCTGCGGGCTGGCAGACGGCCTGCCGGTCGGCCTGCAGGTGATCGCGCCCGGATTTCGTGAAGACCTCGCACTGCGGATCGCCTTCGCGTTCGAGGCCGCCACCGAGTTCCACAAGGCCCAGTCGCCGCTGATGGGGGCCGCGGCGTGAGCGCGATCGCCACCAAATACGAGGTCGTCGTCGGGCTGGAGGTCCATGCCCAGGTGCTGACGCAGAGCAAGATGTTCTGCGGCTGTTCCACCGACTACCTGACGGCTCCACCGAACGCGAACACCTGCCCGGTCTGCCTCGGGCTCCCGGGCTCGTTGCCGGTGATCAACCGGCGGGCGGTCGAGGCGACCATCCGCACCGCGCTGGCGCTGAACTGCGAAATCCCGGAGTTTTCCAAGTTCGATCGCAAGAACTATTTCTATCCCGACCTGCCGAAGGGCTACCAGATCTCGCAGTACGATCTGCCGTTCAGCCGGCGCGGCCATCTCGATTTCGATGTGAGGGGCGCGCCGTGCCGCTGCGGCATCACCCGCGTCCACCTCGAGGAAGACACCGGCAAGCTGCTCCACGAGGGCGCCATCCACGAGGCGCAGAGCTCGCTGGTCAACTTCAACCGGTCCGGGGTGCCGTTGATGGAGATCGTGTCCGAGCCAGACCTGCGCAGCGCCGACGAGGCGCGCGAGTACGTGATGCGGTTGCGCGCCATCCTGCAATACATCGGCGTCAACAACGGGGACATGGAGTCGGGGCAGTTGCGCTGCGACGCCAACGTCTCGCTCCGACCGGCGGGCAGCAGCGAGCTGGGCACCAAGGTCGAGGTCAAGAACATGAACTCGTTCCGCGCCATTCACCGCGCGATCGAGTACGAGGTCGTGCGTCAGACGGAGGTGCTCGACAGCGGCGGACGGCTGACGCAGGAGACGCGCGGCTGGAACGATGCCCGTGGCCTGACGGTTTCCCAGCGTACCAAGGAATTCGCGGAAGACTATCGCTACTTTCCCGAGCCCGACCTCCCGCCGCTCGATGTCAGTCGCCATTGGGTCGAGGAGATCCGCGCCGGCCTGCCGGAGCTGCCCGCCGCGCGCCGCGAGCGGTTCGTCGCCGCCTATGGCCTGACCCCGTACGACGCCTCGCTGCTCACCTCGACCCGGCCCATGGCCGAGTTCTTCGAAGAGACGGTTCGGCTGGGCGGCCCGGCGAAGGCGTCCGCCAACTGGATCCTTGGTGATTTCAGCCGGCTGCTGAATGCCGACCACAAGGAAATCCAGGAGTCGTCGATAAAGCCAACACACCTCCAGCAGCTCCTCCACCTGGTTGAAACCGGAGGCCTTAGCGGGAAAATGGCGAAGCAGACGTTCGATGCGATGTATCACGCTCCAGATCCGGCGCCGGCGCTGGCCGAGGCGAAAGGCTCGAGCCAGATCAGCGGCGACGCCGAGCTGGCCGGCCTCGTCGACCAGGTCATCGCCGAAAACGCGAAGTCCGTCGCGGACTTCAAAGCCGGGAAAGAGCAGGCGCTGAAGTTCCTGATCGGCCAGGCAATGAAGCTCTCCAGGGGCCGGGCCAACCCGCAGCGGCTCGACGCGCTGCTCCGCGAGAAAATCGTCTAGTGCAACTGACGGTCGGGGAGCTCGCCCATGGCGGGGCGGCGCTGGCACGCGTCGACGGGCGGGTGGTCTTCGTCGAAGGCGCGATCCCCGGCGAGACCGTCGAAGCCGAAGTCACCCAGCGGCGCAAGGACTTCTGGCGGGCGCAGGCCACGACCGTCCTCGATCCGGCCGAGGCTCGCGTCGCGCCGCCCTGTCCGTATTTCACGGCCGGCTGCGGCGGATGCCAGCTGCAATACGTCGCCTATCCCGAGCAGCTGGCGCAGAAGCGCCAGGTGTTGCACCGGCAGCTGCTGCGCGGACATCTCGAGGTACCCATCGAGAAGATCGACGTGCTCGGGATGGCCGATCCCTGGCGGTACCGGCTGCGCGGCGAGTTCCACGTCCTGCGTCGCGGCGGGGCGGTCAGCCTCGGGTTCTACCGCAAGCACACCTATCAGACGCTCCCGATCGACGCCTGCCTGATCCACGGCGATGCCATCGAACGATCCCTGCCGGCCTTCGCCCACGCAGCCGAAGATCCCGCGGCCGGGGGCGTCACGGCCCTGCAATTCACCTGGGCACCCGGAACCAGCGACCTGCTCTGGGCGCCGTATCCGCCGGGCTCGGCCGACAGCGACTTCGGGGCCCGCGCGGCGGCCTGGATCCCGGAGCTCAATCTCAACGATGACTCGATCGGCATTGACGACGCCGGCCGGCATTTTCGGGTGCGACCCGAGACCTTCGTCCAGGTCAACGCCCGCCAGCGCGACGTGCTCTACGAGCGCGCGATTGGGTATGCATCTCTGGTGACAACCGATCGGGTCGTGGACGCGTACGCGGGCATTGGCATGTTGACCGCCCGGCTCGCCGAGCATGCGTCGGACGTCATCGCGGTCGAGGAGAGCCCGTATGCAGTGCGCCTCGGCGAGCTGAACATGCAGGTCAACAGCTGCGCCAACGTGCGTTACCTGCGCGGTCGGGTCGAAGAAACCCTCGGGCAGATCGAGGCACCGATCGATGTGCTGGTGCTCGACCCGCCACGCGCCGGCTGCGCCGAGGCTGCCGTCGAGGCGATGGCGAATTTGCGCCCCGAACGCATCGTCTATATCTCGTGCGAGCCGTCGACGCTCGCCCGTGATCTCGGTCGTTTTTCCACAGGCGGACGGTATACCCTTGCGGAGGTGGCCCTCGTCGACATGTTTCCCCAGACCTACCACATCGAAGCGGTCGCCAGGCTCGAACGCACCGGATGAGCTTCGTTCATCTCCACACTCACTCTGAATTCAGCCTGCTCGATGGGGCGAGCCGAATCTCCGACATGGTTCGGCTGGCCGCCGAGACTGGCATGCCCGCGATCGCGCTCACGGATCACGGCGTGCTCTACGGGGCGATCGACCTCCTCACCCAGGCGAAGCTTGCCGGGATCAAGCCCATCATCGGCCTGGAAGCCTACGTCGCGACTCGCTCGCGCCATCAAAAAGAGGGGCGCGCGGATCGCGATCCATACCATCTCATCCTGCTCGTCAAGGATCTGACCGGCTATCGAAACCTGATCACGCTCTCGAGCCGGTCGCACCTGGAGGGCTATTACTACAAGCCGCGGATCGACAAGGCGCTGCTCGCGGAGCACACCGAGGGCCTGATCGCGCTCTCGAGCTGCCTGGGCGGCGAGGTCGCCAGCCGGCTGCTGGAGGCCGACGAGGCCGGCGCCGAGCAGGCGGCGCTCGAGTATCAGCGGATGTTCGGTGACGACTACTTCCTCGAGATCCAGGACCACGGGATGGAGGAGCAGGCGCGGGTCAACGAGGGCCTGGCTCGCATCGCGCAGCGCACCGGGATCCCGCTGGTCGCGACCAACGACTCGCACTACACCCGCCAGGACGATGCGGAGGCGCACGACATCCTGCTCTGCCTGCAGACCGGCACGGTGACGTCGGATCAGAAGCGCATGCGCTTCCACAACGACGAGTTCTATCTCAAGACCCCGGCCGAAATGGCCGAGCGCTTCCGGGACTTCCCGGAGGCGGTGGCGAACACGGTGCGGATCGCGGAGCGCTGCTCCCTTCAGCTCGATACCCGGCCGCTGCTGCCGCGCTTCGAGGTGCCGGCGGGGCAGACGCCCGAGGCCTACCTTCGCGGATTGGCCGAGCAGGGTCTGAAAGTCCGCTACCCGGAGCTGGGAAAGGTCGTCATGGATCGCTTCGAGACGGAGATGTCCGTGATCCAGGAGATGGGCTACGCCCCCTATTTCCTGATCGTCAGCGACTTCATCAGTTACGCCCGTGGCCACGGCGTGGCCGTCGGGCCGGGTCGGGGGTCGGCAGCGGGCAGCATCATCTGCTACGCGCTCGGCATCACGACGCTCGACCCGTTGCAGCACGGCCTGATCTTCGAGCGATTTCTCAACCGGGAGCGGATCTCGATGCCCGACATCGACGTCGACTTCGACGACCGCAACCGTGACCGTGTCATCGACTACGTCGGCCAGCGTTATGGCCAGGACCACGTGGCCCAGATCATCACCTTCGGCACGATGAAGGCGCGCGCCGTCATCCGCGACGTCGGCCGGGCGCTCGACGTGCCGCTCCGGGACGTCGATCACCTGGCCAAGCTGGTGCCGCCGCAGCTGAACATGACGCTCGACAAGGCGATGCAGATGGTTCCGGAGCTGGCCCAGGCGGAGAAGGATCCCGTCTACGAGCGGCTGCTGAAGAACGCCCGCAAACTCGAGGGCCTGGTCCGGCACGCGTCCACCCATGCCGCCGGCATCGTGATCACCCCCGAGCCGCTGCAGCAGTACGTGCCGTTGCAGCTGAGCATCACGCGCGGCGAAAAGAACGGCCAGGAGCAACGCGCCGTCATGACCCAGTACGAGATGAACGCCGTGCAGAAGATCGGCCTCTTGAAGATGGACTTCCTCGGCCTGCGCAACCTGTCGATCATCGAGGACGCGCTCAAGAACCTGGAGCAGACGCGCGGCCTGAAACTCGACCTGGCGACCATCCCCTGGGACGACCCGGCGACGTTCCGCCTGTTGCAGGCCGCCGATACGAATGGCGTGTTCCAGCTGGAGTCGGCCGGCCTGCGCCGGCTGGTCCAGGACATGCGCCCCACCAGCTTCGATGACATCACGGCGGCGATTGCCCTTTTCCGGCCGGGGCCGCTCGAGGGCGGCTTGCTGGATCAGTACATGAAGTGCAAGCACGGCGAGCAGGAGATCGTCTACCCGCTGCCCCAGCTCGAGCCGATCCTGAAAGAGACCTACGGCGTCATCGTGTACCAGGAGCAGGTGATGAACATCGCCCGCCAGCTGGCCGGCTTCAGCCTGGGCGAAGCCGACGTCCTCCGTGGCGCGATGGGCAAGAAGAAGAAGGAAGAGATGGCGAAGATGCGCGCCAAGTTCATCGATGGCGCGGTCAGCCGCGGCGTGGGTGAGGCGAAGGCGACCGAGATCTTCGACCTGATGGCCTACTTCGCCGGCTACGGATTCGCGAAGGCGCACAGCGCCGCCTATGCGGTGATCTCTTATCAAACGGCCTACCTCAAGGCGAACTACCCGCTCGAGTATCTGGCCGCACTGCTCAACAACGATGCCGGCAACTACGACCGGGTCGCGGCCGCCGTGCTCGACTGCCACGCGCGCGACATCGAGGTGCTGGCTCCCGACGTGAATCGCTCGGACGCCGGCTTCACGGTACAGGAGGGCAAGATCCGCTACGGACTGGCGGTGATCAAGAACGTCGGCACCCACACGATCGAGCTGCTGCTGTCGGAGCGCCGGGCGAAGGGGCCGTTCAAATCGATGCTGGACCTGTGCGTGCGGGTCGATCCGCGCGAGCTGAACAAGCGCGTCCTCGAGAGCCTGGTCCGCTCGGGCGCGACCGACAGCCTGGGCGAGCGCGGACGGCTGCTGGCCAGCATCGACCGGGTCAGCGACCGGGCCGCCCAGATCATCGGCGAGCGCGAGAGTGGCCAGACCTCGCTGTTCGGCATGCTGCCCGAAGCCGACGAGCTCGACGACCCGTCGGCCGGCTTGATCTCGGCGATGCCGCCGATGCCCGAAGACGAGAAACTCAAAGGCGAAAAGGAGCTGCTCGGCTTGTACCTGTCCGACCACCCGTTGCGTCGCATCGAGCAGGAGCTGCACCTGAAGGTCGATACCTACGCCAACCAGGTCACGCCCGAGATGGAGAACTACGAGGTGCGCATTGGGGGCGTCATCAAGGCGGTGCGACCCATCGTCACCAAGACCGGCAAGCCGATGGCTTTCGTCCAGCTCGAGGACCTGACCGCGACCATCGAGGTGATCGTGTTTTCCCGCGTCTTCGAAGAGCGCCGTCACTTGCTGCTCTCGGACAACGTCGTGATCGTTCGGGGCAAGGTGGACGCGCGTAGCGCGGCCGATGACGAGGAGCGGGGTGAAGTCGCAAAGGTCATCGCCGACGAGATCCTGGCGTTCGACGACGCCGGCCACGAGAGCTGGGTACGCAACCAGGTGGTCCATCTCGACGTTCCGGGCGAGGTGACGCCGGAGCAGATGGCGGCCCTGCAGGACATCCTCGGCCGCTGCAGCGGGCCGGACAAAGTCGTGCTCCACCTGCTGCGCGCGGACCAGGTGGTCGACATGGACCTCGGCGACAACTTCCGGGTGCAGGGCGGCGGCCTGGCCGGCGACCGGGCCCAGCGGGAGATCGACGGCCTGTTCTCCCGGCCCGTCTGGCGGCTGGAGGTGATCCGGCGCCGCGCCCCGGAGCGGCAGGCCACCGGCGCCCGCCAACCGCGGACCCTGGTCGGCTCATCAGCCGGCTAGACCCGCCAGCGCGAGGCCCCCGGGACGTTGTATCGGGGTGGCCGGCCAGCCGTATGCGACGCCCCCCTTCCAGGACCTGCTGGCCCGCGCCCAGGAGCTGCTTGCCCAGCTCGCCGCCCAACACGAAGGCCTGACGCGGGACCTGGCAACCCGGCAGGCGGAGCTGGGTCAGGCGAGCGCCCAGCAGCGCCAGCTCCAGCAGGAGCTGGACGCCCTGCGGTCCGCCCGGCAGGCGCTGGCTGCGGAGCGGGACCGGCTGGTCGCGGAAGGCGAGCGGCTGCGCAAGGCCCACGACGCGCTGGGCGCCGACCACCAGGCGCTGCAGGCAGCCCACAAGACCCGGGAGGCGCAGCTGGCCGGCCTGCACGAGGAGCGCGAGCAGCTGCAGCAGCTTCACACCCACGTGACCAACCAGGCCGGCAAGCTGGCTGCGGACTGGACCACCCGCCGCGACGCGTTGACGGCGGACAAGCAGCGGCTGGCCGCCGAGGTGGAGGAAACCAGAAAGACCCTGGTCCTCGGCCAGGAGCGCGAAAAACAGTGGAAGGCCCAGGTCTGGAAACTCCAGGACGAAGTCAAGGCGCTCAAGACTGCCAGTGGAAGGCTGACGCTTACCCAGGAGCAGAGCCATCACGTCTTCTCGCAGCTGAACGCCATCATCGGCTTCGCTGACGTGCTGCTCGACGAGGGCGGCAACCGCGCAACCGGAGCCGAGCGCCAGGAGTTCCTCCAGCACATCAAGGCCGGCGGCGCCGAGCTGGTCGACTACATGAACCGCCTGATGGGGGCCCTCGACGTCGACAGCCCGGCGGCGCAAACCGCTGACGACGACGTTGTGGTTGCGCCGGCGGGGGCACCGGCCGTCCTGGTGGCAGCCGAGGACGCGACCGTGCGCGAGCGCATCGAGCCGTTCCTGATCCGCGCCGGCTATCGGGTGGAATTCGCCGGCAATGCCGACGACGGCCTGAAGATGGCGGTCGACCTGCAGCCGCTCGCCATCGTGATCGACACCGACCTGCCTCCGAAAGGAGCGCAGCGGTTGGTCGACGACCTCCTCGGTGAGCCGCGGGCCAGGGACATCCCGGTGGTGCTGATGGTGAAGAACGACGCGGAGCAACTGGGCCTCAGCATGGGTCAGGTCGATTTCCTGCGGAAGCCCCTCAGCCGGCAGCAGGTGGTCCAGGTGATGGCGAAGTACGACCTGCTCGCCGACCGGCGGCGGGCGAACAAGATGCCGACCAGCGTGCTCGTCATCGACGACGACCCGAGGAACACCCGGCTGGTCCAGGCGATGCTCAAACCCTTCAGCATCGAGGTGCTGTCGGCCCACGAGGGCGCGGCCGGCATCAAGCTGGCCCGCACCCGCAAGCCCGACCTGATCATCCTCGACCTGATGATGCCCGAGGCGGATGGTTTCGAAGTCGTCTCGACGTTACGCGGCGACGCCGCCACCGCGGCGATCCCGATCCTGATCTACACCGCGCAGAAATTGACCGGCGCGGACCGCCAGCGCTTGCAGGGCAGCATCCAGGCCATCATCCGCAAGGGAGAATTCAGCAAGGAACGGTTCCTCGAGCTCGTCTACCGCCGCGGGGAGCGCCGCCGCCGGCCATCGGCCGAGGAAGCCGCCGCCTAGCGGCGCTCGGCCTGGGCGAACGCCAGGCCGTTGCCATCGAGCTGTGAGGCCGCGAACACGATCAGCAACCATCCCTCCGCGAGCGCCGTCACGAGCGCCGCCACCAGACTGCCGACGCCGCTTTGTGCCGCGATCCCGCCGACGATGGCCGCGATTCCGATCGGGATCACCATGATGAAGAGGGCGACGACTCGCAGGCATCCACCCGGGCCGCGCATGTCGGACGATCCGGGGATGATCGCGTAGGTGGCGACGCCCATGCCATTGATCGCCCAGAGCGCGGCAACGGCGATGGGCGCGCCCACGTAAACGAAGGCGACGCTGCCGCCGACCAGGCTGGCGGTCAACAATCCAGCCGTGATCGGGATCGCAATCCGAAGGCTGCGGGCGATGAGCAAAACGGCGAGGCGAGTCCGTAAGCTGGACGCCGAAAGCCACCAGATCGGCTTGCGCAGGTCGCCGCTCAGCCGATACGCGGTAAAGAGACTGAAGAACACGGCCGCGTAGGCGAGCGGGCCGAGCAGGAATGCGGCAGCCTGCACACCGCTGCGAGTCATCGCGCCGATTCCGGCGCCGAGTATCACGGCAAGCACGAGCACGATTGCCGGCATCCGCAGGCCACCCGCCACCCGCCGGGTCGTGAGCCATTCCTTCCAGAGGATCGTCCATGCGCCGAAAGGCACCCACCGCCCGCGGCTGGAGGCGGCTGCCATCGGGCGCTGATGCCGCCCGGGTTCGGCGATCCCGGCCTCGCTCAGCAGCCGCCGTTGGTCGCCGCGCGTCATGAAGGGCCCTCGCCGGCGCATGGCTCGCCGAAGGACGATG
>VBDZ01000135.1:0-4482 GCA_005881215.1 Chloroflexota bacterium
GGGCCAGACGATGCGGCCGTTTGTCGCGAAGGCAAGTAGCGATGACCTTCAGTTCCTGCGGGAACTGATCGAGGCCGGCAGGATCACACCGGTCATTGACCGGACGTATCCGCTGAGCGAAGCCGCAGACGCGATCCGCTATCTCGAAACCGGGCGCGCTCGAGGAAAGGTCGTCATCTCCGTGTCAACCGCGCCAACAGCCAACACCACGGGGGTTGGTAGTCCTCGGGCGATGGGTGCCGAGTAATTCCCTCAAGCGCCGGCCGGGCAGGAAATTAGTTGGGCTGTGCGCTTTGTATTTGGATTAGGGGCGGAGAGGATCGAACTCTCGACACCCTGCTTAAAAGGCAGGTGCTCTACCACTGAGCTACACCCCCGCGCTCGATTATAGGAAGGGGTGTCGTCTCAACCCGCCGTGGCTAGAACTTATTCAGCAGGTTGAAGACCGGGGAATATGCCGTGGTCAGCGCCTGCCAGGAGAGCCAGGCGATGGCGAGCAGAATCCCGATGATCAGCACCGCTTCCACCATGTCGAGCCAGTGGTGGAGATGGCGTGCCATGGAAACCAAACCTCCTGCTCATGAGCCTAGGACCATCGGCCCTGTCCGTCAATGGCCGAAATGCCCAACCTCAACTGCTACACTCGACCACCAATGCCGAGCAGCCGGGAGGACGCCTGGGCGACGCTCAACGAGTTCACCACGAACCCCAGCCTGATCAAGCACGCGCTCGGGGTGGAGTCGGCGATGCGCGCCTACGCGCCGAAGTACGGCGGCAACCAGGAGACCTGGGGGGTCGTCGGCCTGCTCCATGACTACGACTACGAGCGCTATCCGGAGGTGGGCGAGCACGCTGTCAAGGGCGCCCAGATCCTGAAGGAACGAGGCTGGCCGGAGGAGATCTGGTACGCGGTCCTCTCCCACGCCGACTACGCCAACGCGCCCCGGACCACCCCGATGCAGAAGGTTCTCTACGCCGTCGACGAGCTGGTCGGGTTCGTGGCCGCCGTCGCCCTGGTCCGGCCCACCAAGTCCGTCGCCGAGGTCGACGTGGCGGCGGTCAAGAAGAAGTTCAAGGACAAGGCCTTCGCCCGGGCCGTCCACCGGGAGCAGATCTTCACCGGCGCCGAGCAGCTCGGCATCGATCTCGACCAGCACATCCAGCTGGTGATCGACGCCATGAAGGACAGCGCGCCCGCGCTCGGCCTGGCCGGAACGCCCGCCTGACGCCTCAGGCCGCCATCAGTCTTCCGTCGCGCATCTGGAGGACGCGATCCGCGTCGCTCAACATCGCCGGGTCGTGGGTGACGACCAGCAGGCTCCCCCCGCCGCTGCGCCGGTAGTCGGCCAGCAGGTTGACCACTTCGTGGCCGGTCGCCTGGTCGAGGGAAGCCGTCGGCTCATCGGCGAAGACGACGGCCGGACGGTGGACGAGCGCCCTGGCCACCGCGACCCGCTGGCGCTCGCCAATGGATAGCTGATAGGGGCGCTTCAACAGCTTGTCGCCGAGACCGACCCGGTGGAGCAGCGCCTGGGCGTAAGCGGCCGTGTCGTGATCGCGCTCGACCGCTCCGACCATGACGTTCTCGAAGGCGCTCAGGTAGTTGACCAGGAAGTGCTGCTGAAAGACGAAGCCGAAGCGCCGCCGGCGCAGCCGCATCAGGCCGGCCCCGGAAAGGTTGGCGTAGTCGCGGTCCTCGAAGCTCACCGCCCCTCGGCTGGGACGCTTCAGCCCGGAGAGTAGGTACATCAGCGAGCTCTTGCCGGACCCGGAGGGGCCGACCAGCCCGACGAAGCTGCCCCGCCCGACATTCAGGCTCACGGTGTCGACGGCATGGGCGACGCTGCCGCCGGTCCGATAGTCGAGGGCGAGGTCTTTCGCGCTCAGCATCAGTCTCTCCGCTCGATGATCGAAATGGGATCGAGCCGTAGCAGCTGCCAGCCGACGGTGCCCATGCCGAAGAGAAACACCATCAGTGGGATCGGCAGCGTGTGCAGCGCCAGGACGTTCCAATCGAAGACGTTCATCAGCAGGCCATGGGGAACCATGAAGACGGTGTTGAACCAGCTCAGCACCGCCACCGCGATGCCGACGCCGAGCAGCCAGGCCGCGAGAGTGACCCCGAAGGACTCGAGCGCGACCCGCCGAATCAGACCCCAGCGGCTGTAGCCCACCGCCGCGAGTAGGCCGAACTCGTTCATGCGCTGGCGGAAGAAGAGGTTGTTTAAGAGCCCGACCACGAGGGACAGGACGAGGGTGACGAGCAGGATCAGGAAGCGGTTGATCGAATCAAGGTTGGCGATCAGGCTGTCGATCTTGGCCTTGATGTAGGGCCAGTCGAAGAGCCGAAACGCCTGATCGCCAACGAGTCGTTGCAGCTCATCGTGGACCGTCTGCGCGTGGCCCGCCTGCGGAATGACGATCAGGCCCTGGTAGCGCCGCTCGAACAGGTAGTGCTCCGTCATGTAGTCCAGCGGAATCACGCCGAGCCGCGTCGGCCCGCCGATGATCCCCACCACAGTGAAGGCATCGGGCAGCCGATCCAGCTCGTCGACGTTGTTGCCCAGCTTGCTGCCGACGCTGACGTGGCGCGCGCGAGCGATCTCTTCGGATACGGCGATCTCGCTGGCGTTCTGCCGGGGCAGGCGTCCGGCGACGACCCGATCCCCGTAGAGGGTGAGCAATTGCGTCATCCCTGGCTGGTCGATCCCGTAGAGATCGAACTGGGCGTTGCCGGCCAGCAGGTTGATATCGAGGTTCGAATAGGCGTCGCGCTTGACGAGCGCCGTCCCCGGGATGTGGGCGCTGTCGGCGAGCAGCTTGTCGAGCCCGGGTTGCGGTTGCTCGATCGATCCCAGGCTCGCGGTCAGCCGATCGAGGGCGCTGCGGAACTGGTCGATGGTGGCGCTCGGCGACGGTGGCAGCGGCAGGTTGGCGACATTCTGCCCGGCGCTGTTCAGGTTCGCGGTGTCCCGATTCATCGCCTGCAGCGACTGCTGCAGTCCGTTGGCATCCGCTGACGCGCTGGTGACGGCCAGCTGCAGCCGCCCCAGCTGGGCACTGTCCGGCAGCACCGATCGCAGGAATGTCTGATGCTGCTGCAGGTAGGTGATGAGCGGGCGGGGGTCGTTCGGATTCTGGGTCAGCTGAGTGACCAGCTGGTTGAAGGCCTGCTGCTCGGATTGAAGCCGCTGCACCCGAACGATCAGGTCGCCGAGCGGAACGAGGTCACCGCGCAGTCGTCCCGCGTAGTAGCGCGCATTGGCGGAATCGACCTGGAGGCGCTGCACCGCCGGCAGCTGCGCCCGAACCTGGGCGGGCAGCGCGACGACGGCGTTGTAGTACGAGGTGATGCCGCCTGGGCCGTCGAGCGTGTCCACCTGCAGCTGGACGTCGTGCAGGCGCGTCAGTGAATCCTGCAACGGGTTGGCCAGGTCCTGGTCACGCGTCGCCCGCGGGGCGACCAGGATCAGTTTCTGGTAGCTACCGAAGGTGGCGTACGCCGTCTCGCGCGCCGATGCCAGCAGCGAGTCGGTGACGACGACGCCCAGGATGGCGAGCGCCAGGATGCCGATCACCGGCAGCACCTTGCGCTTGTTGCGGAAGTAGAAGTTCCACAGGGATAGAGGATTCGTCATGCACGCGCTATCAATCATAGGTACGGGCGGCGATACGCCCGTAGAATGGGTTCGCTTTGCCCGAGTCTGTCGACTTCTATCGCGTCGACGACCTCCTCAGCGAGGAGGAGCTTCTCGTGCGATCAACGGTGGGCCGCTTCGTCGATGAGCGTTTCCTGCCGATCGTCGCCGAGCACTACGAACGCGCAACGTTCCCGATGGAGATCGTCCGCGAGCTGGCGCGGCTGGGCGTGTTCGGGATGCACCTGCAGGGCTACGGCGCGGCCGGCATGAGCAACGTGATGTACGGCCTCGCCTGCCAGGAGCTGGAGCGTGGCGACAGCGGGCTGCGCAGCTTCGTCTCGGTCCAGGGATCCCTGTGCATGTTTCCGATTCATCGCTACGGCTCCGAGGAACAGAAGCAGCGCTGGCTGCCGTTCATGGCCAGGGGCGAGGTGATCGGCTGTTTCGGCTTGACCGAACCCGAATTTGGCTCCAATCCCGCCGGCATGGCGACCCGGGCTCGCCGTGATGGAAGCGACTGGGTCATCACCGGGACCAAGCGCTGGATCACGAACGGCAACGTGGCCCACCTGGCCATCATCTGGGCCCGGACCGAACAGGGAATTCGCGGCTTCCTGGTCGAGACCGGCACCAAGGGTTTCGAAGCACGGCTGATCCATCACAAGCTCTCGATGCGGGCGTCGGTCACCTCTGAGCTGGTTCTGGACGACGTCAGGATCCCGGCATCCAACGAACTGCCGGAAGCCCGGGGCCTGAAGGCGCCCCTCTCCTGCCTCAACGAGGCCCGTTACGGGATCGTCTGGGGCGTGCTGGGTGCCGCCATCGCCTGCTACCGAAGCGC
>VBDZ01000135.1:4569-32405 GCA_005881215.1 Chloroflexota bacterium
TGCAGCTCGGCCGCTTGAAGGACCAGGGCAAGGCGTCGGCGACGCAAATCTCGATGGCCAAACTCAACAACGTGCGCGAGGCGCTACGGATCGCCCGCGATGCGCGCACCATCCTCGGCGCCAATGGCATCAGCCTCGAATACCCGGTGATGCGGCACATGAACAATCTCGAAACCGTGCTGACCTACGAGGGAACCAGCGAGATCCACATGCTCGCCATCGGCGAGGAGATCACCGGGATCGGGGCCTTTAAGTAGTCAGGGCCGGATCGTGCGCGGCTTGTTCGTATAGATCGCATTCGCCGGTAGGGCCTTCGACCAGGCCAGTGAAAAAGCGTCGTCCACCGTCCAAACGCCGATCAGCTTCCCCGCGGCGTGAAGCTCCGCGGCTGTCTCGGGTTCGATGGCAGCCCAGTGCGGGCAGAAGACATCGGCTTCGGCGTCATCCATCACTCGAAGCACGTCCACCGGGCGCGAGGCCTCCAGTACCCCGGTCATGATCTCCGGCTCGAGGTCGGCGACCCGCTTGATGCAGCGGTGGTCGAAGGAAATTACGACCACGTCGTTGATCATCCCGGCGTTGCGAACGGCCTGAACGAGCGCCTCCTCGATGCCGGCATACGGGAGTGGCAGGTTCTTGATCTCGATCGCGACCCCGACCTGACCCCGGGCCAGCGCCAGCACCTCGTCGAGCGAGGGAATCCGTTCGCCGGCAAAGCCGGGATCTTTCCAGCTGCCGGCGTCGAAGCGCTTCAACTCCGCCATCGTATGGTCGCGGACCAGACCGCTCCCGTCGGTGGTCCGGTCGAGCAGGTGATCGTGGATCACGGGCAGTCCACCATCCTCCGACCGGTGCACATCGAGCTCGATGACGTCGACGCCAAGCTCGATGGCGGATCGAAAGGAGGCCAGCGTGTTCTCCGGGAACTCATCGGGGTTTCCGCGGTGACCGCCGAGCAACATGCGGCCGCTGCGAAGCTTCGCCGCGAGATTCTCGGCGTGCGCGATGGTCATCGGCCCATCCTACGTGAACTGTCGCGAGATTTTTACATCGGCTGGCCCGCGCAAGAAATCTCTAACCCGGCCGTGACACCAGCAACGGTTTCGGCGATCGCCGGCCGGCTGAGCCATGACCCTACCCAGGATCCAATCGCTGGTGCTTCGACGGCGGGTACAGGCCGTAGCGATCGCCTTGCTGGTGCCCTTCCTGGCCGTCGCCCCTTTGCACCTCTTCATGCCGGCCTCGGCCAAGGCCCATGGGATCGCCGCGCCGGTACAGGTCGGAATCAGCTTCAGTCCGCGTCGCGCCGCCTACCTCGGGCTCGACCCTCGGAATGCGTTCACCCGGCTGGAGGCGATGCACTTTCGCGTTATCCGGCTGAGCACCTACTGGGACGAGGTGAGCCAATCCGGCTATGACCAGCTCGACTGGCTGATGAACGAGGCCAAGCGAGCCCGGCAGCCAATCGTTCTGACCGTCGGCATGAAGTCCCTCGGCTGGCCCGAGTTCTTCATCCCGGCGTCGGCCATGCCGGCCAGCGGCCTTCAGCGTGGTCAGGATGCGGCGTCGGACTCGAGCCTTCGGGATGCGGCGCTGGCCTTCGTCGACGACACTGTGCTCCGCTACCGGGACAATCCCGCGCTGGTCGGCTGGCAGATCGAGAACGAACCGTTCAACCGGGCCGGCCCGCAGCGGTTATGGATCGATGCCGAATTCCTCCGGGATGAGATCACCAGCGTGCGACAGCTCGACAGCCATCGACGCCCGCTGATCGTCAATGCGTTCAGTCACTTCAACCTCGTGTTCGACCAGGCCTCCGCGCGGCAGGGATTCGATCTTCGCCAGTGGCTGGGCTTCGATGCCGACAGCGCCGAGCGCGATGGGCTCGCGGTGCTGGACCGCGGCGACGTTCTTGGTCTCGACGTCTACACGGCGATCGGCTACCAATTCCTCGGCCAGGACCACATGAGCCACGCCGACTCGGATTGGCCGGACCGGCTGGCGCGCGTCCGTGACGTCGCGAGACAGCAGGGCAAGCAGGCCTGGATCACCGAAGCCCAGGCCGAACCCTGGGAATCCGCGCCAAGCCCCAACGCCAACCCTAAGAGCACGAGCCCGCAGGCGATCCGCAGCATCTTCGCGAACCTCAAGGACGCCGGGTTTACCACGGTATTGTTCTGGGGGAGTGAGTACTGGCTGTGGCGCGAGGATCACGGTGATTCTCGTTGGACCGATACGATCAAGACCATTCTCCGCGAGGAGAACCGGGCGCCGTTGATGACGCTCTCCGCCTAACGGCCCCACCCGACCCTCCCCCGCAGGTTGGGAGGGATTATCAGAAGACCGCCCAGTTCACCGTCGAGAGCTGATCGTCAGAGAACGGCTGGTTCGGAACTTGCAGGTAGAGGTAGCCGATCAGTCGGGTCACCCGGGCCTCCTGGTAGTAGTAACGACGGTGGTCCTCATAGGCGCTGGAATGGATCGTCTGCGCGTTCTGCCCCTGGGCGGCGCTTTCTTCAGCGGAGAGAATCAGGTCGAAGTTCGCCAGGAATCCCTTGACCCGCGTGTCGCGATACAACGTTAGCCGCTTGGGGGGCGTGCCGCCGAGCAGGTCCGCGGTCACCCGGTCGAAATCCTGTCGCATCTGGGCGAGTGCGCCGGGTGGCGCGGGCGATTGGGTCTCGCGACTGAGGTCCAGGTTCAGTTGCCCTAGATCGCTCGCGACCCGGTCGAGATAGCTCGACTCTTCGGGTTTGATGTCGGCGGGGCGCACGTACGGTAGCGCCGCCTGTCCACGAAGGAAGTCGATCACCTCGTAGCCGACATCGCCACCCATGCCGTTGTCCTGCAGGAAAAACGCGTCGACCGGCGGCGACTGGCGGGCGCTGTAGCGATAAAACCCAATCCGATGGGATTGGACCTCGCGTACTTTCGCCTGGTGCTCGTTAAGGCACAGGTCGGCGAAGTCGGTGAGTCCCGGACCCTGGAGGATGAACAGCCGCGCATTGGAGTAGCCGGCGATGCTCGGGTCCGTGGTATCCAGGACGAAGGCTTCGTAGAGGGTGGCGTCCTGCTTGCTCGATCGCAGCGCCGTGGCCATCGACTGCATCGCGCTGGCATCGAGTGGGCGCTGGCCGTAGGCGTTCACCTCGAGGGTTCCGGCGTCCTGCCAGCAATGAAGCGCTTGCAGTCCGGCCCCCAGATGGGGACAGTTGACCGTCTGCTCGCTCGCCCGACCTGGCCGTCGGTCGGCCGAGACGCCCGCAAAGGCAACAAAGACGATGGCGGTCCCGATTGCGAGCGCGCTCAGTCCGGCCACCCAGGCTCGCAACCCTCGGCGCAGGGCCGCGGGAATCAGCCGGCGGCTGAGCAGCAACAGGATGGCCGCCACCGGGATGAAGAGCAGCGTGTACGACGCCCAGCTGAAGACGGTGTCGGCCTGCGCCGTGCAGGGCATCCCGGGATACGCGGCACCGGCCCGCAGTGGGGCCCAGAGCCAGGCGATCGCCAGCAAGCCGAGCGGCCAGAGCCAGCGGAGCCACCGCCACCGGCGGCCAGGGTTTTTCGCCGCGGCCGTCACTGGGCCAGGGACACAATCGTCGGGCGGCGCGGCGGCAGCATGTAGTGAATGCCCGGCTCGAGCCGGCCGTGCCGATCCAGTCCGCCGTTCTGGAGGAAGGCGCTGGTGCGTACGTACGCTTCCTCGATCAGGCGATCGACCTGGCTGAAGTCCGTGCCGGCCGTACCGAATTCGACGTTGGGCACCAGCAGGCAGATCTCCGCTTGCTCAGAGAAGCGCTGGTACTCTTCCAGGGTTCGCTGCCCGAGCATGATCTGGATGCTCTGGGCCAGGATGCCGGTGAGGGTGTGGTTCGGCGGCCGGCGCGGGTTCGAGGTGCTGTTATCGATCGCGATGATGTGCGTCGCCCCCAGCTGGATGGCCTCGGCCAGCCCGACATTCTCCGCCACCGCGCCATCGACGAATTCTTCGTTGCCGATCCGGTAGGGGTTGAACAATCCCGGGATCGCCGAGGAGGCGGCCACCGCGTCTGGCACGCTGCCGGTGGTGAAGATCTCTTTTCGGGCGCGGGTCAGGTTGGTGGCGATGACCGCGCAGGGCAGCGTCAGCTGGTCGAAGGTGGCGGGCAGATTCATCGCCGCCAGCGTCCGCAGATAGCGGCTGTCGAAGAAGCTGTTGCGGCTGCGCATGTAGCGATACGCCATCCGCAGCGGGTTTCGGTCAAACAAATCCCGATTGCGAATCGATCGCCACACCTGGGCCAGCTGGGCGATCGTCTGCAGATCGGGTTTGGCAGCCAGCGCCACGGCGTTGAAGGCCCCGGAGCTGCAACCGACCAGGCCGTCCGGCTTGATGCCCGCCTCGAGCAGGGCTTTCAACACCCCCACGCTGCAGGCGCCCCGGCTGCCGCCGCCCCCGAGGACGAAGACCAGGCGGCGCGGCTTCTCCCCAGGTTGCGAGACGGGGGTCCTGCGCCGTCGCCACCATGACATGGCTGGGGATCGCCAGAAACCAGTGTCCGGCATGGAGATTACGTTTGAGATCCCGGTCCGAACATGCGCACGGCTGAGTGTAACGGGTCGGTAGAAGTCAGCCCGAATTGGGCCGGAAGCCTGTGGACGCTGCGTTGTCTGGCTAGAAGAGGGCGACTGCAGGGCGCCACGAGTCCAGCCTCGTGTTAGTCTTGTGGTATCACTTTTCGTCCCTAATGCGCTGTCCCTATCTCGAGCAAATCCTCCGCAAGCGGCAAGCCTTCATGAAGGTTTTTGCGGCCGACTGCCATGTTGACCGCAAAGTGCACCGCTTCCATGGTCTGGTCAAATGGCCATCGCCGCCCTGCCTGGGAAAGATGGCGACCTGCGCGCTCTACCAGGAAGCCCGGGCCACCGAAGACCTCAGGCTGCGCCGTCTGATCGACTGACGGTCCCAACTAAGATCGATTCGTGAACCCCGACGTCATTGTCATTGGCGCGGGTGCGATCGGCACGTCGATCGGGTATCAGCTCGCCAGAGCGGGCGCCAAGGTGATGATCGTCGACCGCGGCCAGGTGGGCCGCGAGGCAACCGGCGCCTCGGCCGGCATGATCATGGCCGTCCACGGCCGGTCAACGCCCGTGCCGTTGGTGGCGCTCGCATCCGAAAGCGCGCGGCTGTTTGCCGCACTGGCGGAGGAGCTGAAGCTGCGCACCGGGATGGATATCGGATATCGGCGGGTCGGCCGGCTCCGAGTCGCCTTCGACGAAGCGACGGAGCATCAGCTCCGGCTCGAACGCGGCTGGCAGGTGGACCACGGCGCGATCGTGTCCTGGCTGGACCCTGCCTCGGCGCTCGACCTCGAGCCGGCGCTGAATCCGACCGTTCGGGCCGCGATCTACTACGCGGATGAGTACCAGCTGTTGCCAGTGGCGTTCGCCCAGGCTCTGTCCCGGGCCGCCGCCGACCTGGGTGCGATCGTCCGCGAGGGCGCCGCGGTCGATCGGCTGCTGATCGAAGGCGACCGCGTAACGGGCGTGGCGGTCGGCGACGAGCGGGTGCACGCGGATGAGGTCGTGATCGCGAATGGATCCTGGGCCGGCGGGTGGTCCGATCCACTCGGGCTGCCGATCCCGATTCGTCCCATGCGGGGTCAGCTGGTGGCGCTGCGCACGCTGGGGACGGCCCTGCGCAACGTGATCGACGCGGGCGATGGGTACGCGCTGACGAAGCCCGACGGCTCGACCATCGTCGGAACCACGGTTGAGGATGCCGGCTTCGACGCGCGGCCGACGGCGTCCGGTGTCGAGGGCCTGCTCAAGCTGGCGCCGCAGCTCGCACCGCGGTTGGCCGACGCGACCTTCAGCGGGGCCTGGGCCGGACTCCGGCCTGGAACCCCTGACGGCATGCCGCTGATCGGGCGGCTCCCGCGCTGGCGCGGGGTGCTGCTGGCGGCCGGACACTTTCGCCAGGGCATCCTGCTCGCACCGATCACCGGCGAGCTGGTCGCGGACCTGGTGGCCCGCCGCCGGCCGCGCCTTTCGCTCGAGGCGTTCGATCCCGGCCGGTTCCTGGTCCGTGCCGCCTGAGGTCCCCCGCGCCTTCGAGCGGCGGGCCGACGGGTTTCGCCACGCTGCGGCCGGTGGCCTCTGGCTGGCGCCGCTCGTGTACCTGGAACGCGCCCGCTACGGTCCGGGATGGTATGGCAAGGTGGTGAGCGCCGACCCGCAGCGGCTGCTGGCCTGGGCGATCAGCAAGGGCATCCCGCAGCGGGCGCTGCAGGTCAAGTCGCTGCCCGACGTCGATATGCCGCGCGCCACCCGCCGGCGACTCCCGGGCTATCACATCGACTTATGGGGGGCGCGGCTGGCCCTCGCCTACGATCCGCAAATGCTGGCCCGCCGGCGTGACTCTAGTAGCGCTCCACCGCTTTCAACCCGGACCCGGTGATGATCACCACCGCACCGGGGGGGAGGTTCAGCATCCGGGCGCCGGCGATGGCGGCGGCGGAGGTTGGTTCCATCAGCAGGCCGGCCGCCGCCGCCTCCCTCCAGGCCCGCTCGATCGCCGCCTCGGACACGGCGATCCAGCGACCGCCGCTGTAGCGGATGGCGGCGTAGCTTCGCTCGGCTCGGGTCGGCTCGGGAATGCGGATCCCGTCGGCGATCGAGGGTTGCGGGACCACTGGCGCCGGCCGCCCGATCGACGCGCCTCGAACCAGCGGGGCGCAGGCTTCCGACTGCACGCCGTGCAGTTTCGGAGCCCGCTCCATCCGTCCAGCCGCGACCAGGTCGGCGAACCCCACGGCCAGACCGATCAGGACGGTGCCCTGGCCGACCGGCGTGATCACGTCGGGCAGCTCGTCGCCGAGTTCCTCGAAGAGCTCGTAGGCGATCGTCTTGGTTCCCTCCAGAAACGCGTCGTCCCGGGCGTGGCCGACATCGTAGGCCTCGCTTGCCGCGGCCACGGCAGCCGCGGTCACCGCCGATCGCGGCCCGGATATCTTGATCAGGTCGGCGCCGAGGACCTGGATCGCGCGCGCTTTGGACGCGACGATGTCATCCGGGGCAAAGATTCGAGCCTTGAGCCCGGCGGCGGCGGCATAGGCCGCGATCGCGGTGCCGGCGTTTCCCGACGAATCCTCGATCACCGTAGCGGCGCCGGCCGTTCGCGCCGCGGTGATGGCCGTGGCGGCACCGCGATCCTTGAACGAGCCGGTTGGTGAGATTCCCTCGAGCTTGAGCCGATAGCGCTGGTAGGGCACGATCGGCGTCGCGCCCTCGCCCAGCGTGACCGGGTCGCCCTGGATCCCAAGGTCGGCGCGGTAGCGCCATAATCCATGCCCGGACCAGGTGCCGGTTTTGGCGGTGGGTGTCACGACAGGATTTTCTGCAGGGCGGGGTCGAGGTAGTCGCGGGTCAGCGGGAATGGCTCGTAACTGCTCACCGTGCCGTCCCGCGCGACCAGCACGCTGACTGGCAGGCCGGTGCTCAGCGTGACGTTTACGCCATAGGCCTTGGCAGCCTGAGCGTCCGGATCGAGGACCGGCGCCGGCTGCAGCTTCAGTGAGGTCCAGAAGGAGCGAATCGTATCGGGCGATTCGTTCCCGTAGTCGATCGCAACCACGCGCAAGCCTTCGAGCCGGTGGGCCAGGTACTCATCGCGAATCAGCGGGAGTTCGTCGCGGCAAGGAACGCACCAGGTCGCCCAGAAGGTGATCAAGACCGGCTTCCCTTCGAGGTCGGAAAGCGACACCGGATGTCCATCGAGATCCTTCAGCGCGAAGCTCGGCGCCGGCTTGCCCACCTGGACCGCCCCCCGGGTCGCCGGCAGGCTCGGCTCGGTGCTCTGGAAGTGCGAGTCCCACGGCGTGGTTACCGCCACCACCGGAAAGAAGTCGTTGAAGAGGGTCAGCCGGTTGGAGAAGATCAGCACCCCCATGCCGATCAGGAAGACGGCCGCCACCGCATTCAGGGTTGCATAGGCGCCGCGTACGCGAACCAGCATCCGGGTCAACACCCCGGACAGTCCGGCCGCGATCAGGAAGGGAAGGCCGAGGCCGGCCGAATAGAACGCCAGCAGCACGGCGCCCTGCGCGGCCGTGCCGGTGCTGCCGGCGCGCAGCAGGATGGCGGCCAGGATGGGGCCGACGCAGGGCGTCCAGCCGATGGCGAACGCCAGCCCGATCACATAGGACGCCCACGGCGCGCGGGGCAACCGGTGGGCGATGTCGAACCGCTTCTCACCCATCAGGCCTGGGATCCGGCCGAGGGTAAGCAGCGCGATCCCGATCAGCACCAGCGCCACGCCGGAAATCTGGAGCAGTAGCGGACGGTAGGCCTTCAGGTCGGCGCCGATCAGCCCGAACGAGGCCCCCAGCGCGATGAAAGCGGTGGCGAAGCCGGCGACGAACAGGGCGGCATTGCCCAGCACCTTGAGCTGCTGGCGCACCGTCATCTCTGTCCCGGTCGCCGCGGCTCCCATGTAGGCGACGTACGCCGGCACCAGTGGCAGCACGCAGGTCGAGGCAAACGACAACAGCCCGGCGAGGAACGCCAGCGCCGAGTCGAGGATCATCCCGCCGGCTTAGGTTTCTCGGTCGCGAGTTGACGAACCCACTCGCGCAGGCGGGCGGGCGCGTCGTCGGTGCAGCACTCCTTGCGGACCAGGCGCTTCATTTCCGCCTGGAACTCGAACACCTTGTCACAGGGCGGGCAGTCGTCCAGGTGCGCTTTCACCTGGCGGACGTCCGCGTCGCTCAGCTCCCGGTCGATGTAACCGGAGAGGTTGCGCATGGTCTGCTCACAGTGGTCACCCATCAGTGCGCTCCCACGGCGACCGGCCGCGCCTTCGGCCGGCCCGAATATTCCCAGAGTTTCTTCTGCAGCGCCTGCCGCCCGCGATGCAGCCGGGACATCACGGTGCCGATCTTGATCCCCAGGATCGATGCGACTTCTTTATAGGAGAAGTCTTCCACGTCGACCAGCACCACCACCATCCGCATCGGGATCGGTAGCTCCTCGAGCGCGTGCTTGACCTCATCACCAAAGCCGCGGTCGACGATGATCTCCTCCGGGGACATCAGGTGGACCGGCATCCCCTCCCGCCGCAGCTGATCGTAGATGGAGAAGTCCGTCCCCGGCGCATCGATCGGGTCCTCGGGGGCGGGCCGCTGGCGCAGCCGGTTGCGAAACACGTTGGTCATGATCGTGAACAGCCAGGCTTTTTCGTTCGTGCCCGGCTTGAAACGATTTCGGTAGCGGTAGGCTCGCAAATATGTCTCTTGCACCAGATCCTCGGCGTCCTCCGGCTTCCTTGTGAGGCGTAGCGCGCTTCGATACAGCGCATCAACGTGCCTCTCAAAGAGCGAAAAGTCGCTACTCATGCCAACGCCTCGCTGGTCCATTCTATTCCGGCGAATTCGGCGGCCCCGCTTGACCGGGCGGTCCTCCGGGTCGCGGCCCCCGCCCGCGGCCTCGCCCTCTCCGCCGGCGGCGGCGCGGCACCTCTCCCTCTGGCCTCGGCTTCACATCGCCCTGTCCCGTTGGCCCCAAATCTCCCTCCCCCTTGTGGGGAGGGTTGGGGCGGGGGTATGGATTCCGTCCCCGGCCGCGGCCGGGTTGAGGACTCCGCGGTTCTCGCTGGCGCGGCGGGCGCTGCCCGGGCGTGGTGGTGCCGGATCCCGATGGCGGCTGCGGCTGGCTGGCAGCTTGCCCCCGGCCGCGACCGCGACCTCGGCGGCGACCGCGGCGCTGGTCGGCCGTCGGTCCAGGCACGGCTTCGGGCCGCGGCCGCTCGGCCCGCGGCGATGGGACGGCCGGCACGATGCGAGCCAGGCCGCGCGCCCGGCGCCGCCGGCTCGGTTGCTCGCGGGGCCGAGCGTCGTGCTGCTTGACGCGCTCGTCGAACTCGGCGAGCCACTCTTCCATCGGCCGTTTGATCTGGGGACGGGGCGCTCGTGGCTCCTCGGGCCAGATCCGCGGACGGTCGGGTCGAACGGCTTCCGGTGGTGGATCGGCGTCGGTCGGCTCGGGCTCGACCGCGACTTCAGGCGGGAGTTCCGACATCTGTCGAAATGTTAACCGTGCTCACTGCCCGCACCGGTTCGTGAACGCTCCACTGGACCAGGAAGCGCCGCCGGAACCGGTTGAGGGCCACCACCACGGGCGCGCCGAGCGCCGCGATCAAGACGAGATTGCCGACGGCTCGGAAGGCGTCGTAGACGAGCGAGGTCGTCAGGTAGAAGCCGGCGAACCGGCGGGCCAGGGCTCCCAACCCCAGACCGGGCGCCCAGCTGAGGGTGGACGCGGCCGGATTGAGGAGCAGCGGCCACTCCCAGAGATCGAGCACCAGGCCGTAAGCCAGGCCGGCGGCCGCTCCGTAGATCGCCAGCAGCCCGATGGTGAAACGCGAGGTGGAACGTCCGGTCAGCCGGCCGAGATAGCCGGCTCCCATCCCGACCCAGCCCGCCGCCAGCATCTGGTAGGGGAGCCAGGGGCCGAGTCCGGCCGTGAGGACGGCCGAAAGGAGGAGCGTGAGCGCGCCGCCGGCGAAGCCGAAGCTTGGCCCCATGGCGAAGCCGCCGGCGATGATGAGGAAGAAGATCGGCGAAAAGCCGAGCAGGCCGACCACGATGACCAGTCGCATCACGGCATCGACGGCTACCAGCGCCGCGAGCACGGCGAGCAATCGGGTCGAAAGCCGGTGGGTTTGCACGGCAACCCCGAGCACGACCAGGGCCGAGACCGCGACCAGGGCGCTGAAGAGCAGCACCGCCTGCGGGAATCGTGAACCCAGTAGTAGTGGGGCGAAGAAGAGGACCAACCCGGCGACGGTGATGCCGGCGAGCACCGCGTCCTCCGCATGGCTAGCGAATCCGCGCTTCACACCGGAACCTCCTCCGGCAGCAACCACTGACCGCCGAGCAGCTTGTTGATCTGGGTGGAGAAAACCAGCGAGTCACTGAGCACTGTGCGGGGCGGCCCGTCGGCATAGATCTCGCCATCGGCCATCAGCAGCGCTCGGTCGGCGGTCCGCGCCGCCCATTCGACATCGTGGGTCGCGACCAGGATCGAGGCCCCGGTTTCCGCGCGCGCTCGCAGGAAGCTGGTGAGCGCCCGTTTGACGGTTGGATCCAGCCCGCGGGTGGGCTCGTCGAGCAGGAGGAGATCCGCGCGGGCGGCGACCACGGCAATGGCCAGCTGCTGCCGCTCTCCCGAGCTCAGGTCGCGCGGATAGCGATGGCGCCACTCGCGAAAGGGGGCGACGGACTCGGCGGTGAGTCCGTGAAGCTCCTCTTCCACGGTGGGGGCGAACAGCAGCCCGTCCGCATCCTGCGGGACATAGGCCACGGTGAGCTCGCGGGTGATGCGACCACGTTGCGCCGGCAGGATTCCGGCGATCAGTTTCAGCAGGGTGGTTTTCCCGGAACCGTTGCGGCCCATCAGGGCGGTGACCTGGCCGCGGCGAAGGGTCAGCGAGGCGCCATCGACCGCGCGCCGCCCGTCGTAGGCGAAGGCCACGCTGTCGAGCCGGGTGATCACCGCCCCGGTGCCATCGGCCCGCAGTTCGCCGGGCGCCGTGGTGGAGAGGCGCGTCGCATGCGTCCTCGCATCGCGCAATCCCAGCGGAATCGGCGACCAGCCCGCTCGGACGGCGAGGTCCACTACCGGCGGGCGCGCCCCTCCGTCGGCGAGGGCCGCCCGGGGCACCTGATCGAGCATCCTGCCCGATTCGATGGTCCAGATTCGATCGACAAAGGGGGCGATCCGTTCCACCCGATGCTCCGCGATCACGGTTGTCATCCCGAGCTCCGCGACCAGCCGCAGCACGACCTGGAGCACATCCTCGGCCGCCTGGGGATCGAGTTGCGAGGTGGGCTCGTCGAGCGCGAGCGCCTGGGGGTGCATCGCGAGGGCCGCGGCTATCGCCACCCGCTGACGTTCCCCGCCCGACAGGGTAGCGATCCGCCGATGGCGCAGCGCGTGGATGCCGACCTGGTCGATCACCTCTTCGATGCGTTTGCGCATCAGTGCGCGGGCCAGACCGAGGTTCTCGAGGCCGAAGGCGAGCTCCGCCTCGACATCCTCGAGCAGGAACTGGGCATCGGGATGCTGGAAGACGAACCCGATCCGGGTGCCGAGCTCACGCGGCAGATGCGCCCGCGTGTCCAGGCCGCCGACGGTCACCCGGCCGCTGAACCGCCCGCCGGTGCTGTGCGGAACGAGGCCGTTAAGGGTGCGAAGGAGCGTCGATTTTCCGCTGCCGGAAGCGCCGCGCAATAGGATGACCTCCCCGGGCTCGACGCGCGTGCTGATGCCCTCGAGGACCGGCCGGTCGGCCTCGGGATACTGGTAGTGGAGGTCGTCAAGCGTGATGATCGGCATGGTCCGTCCCAGGCAGAGCCGCCGTCACCGCCGGCGCGGCGAGCAGGATGACGGCGATGATGCTGACCGCCGCCGGCGCCGCCGGCGCGAGATCGGCATAGGGGTTGTAGGGCGTCGATGGGAAGACGAGGGTGAGGATCACTGAGGCCAGGGCCGCGACCATCGCCGCGGCGTCCAGCCGCGACCAGCGGAGCGGCCGGTAGCGCGAGCGTTGGCCACTGCCGTAGCCCCGCGCGTCGAGCGACTCGCCGTACTGCAGCGCCTGCTCGAGCGTGGTCAACAGGAGCGGAACCAGCAGTGCAGGCGCCGATCGCCATCCGCTCCGATGACCGCGGAGCCGTCGCGCCTCGCGGATCGCTCGAAAGGACGATGCAGTCCGGGGGGCAAAGGCCAGCGACAGCGCAACGGCCGTCCCGGCCCGATACAGCGGCGGCGGAAGCAGCGACAGGAGGTCGGCGCTGCGAACGGTCGAGGAAACGATCCCAAAGACGGCGACGGTGAGCAGGAGCGCGACCCCGGTCGACACCCCATAGAGGATGGCCTCCCAGGTCCAGGCGCCGCCGATGATCGGGACGCTCGGGAAGGTGACCAGCACGTGATGGCCGAACCGGCTGAGCGCCGCGCTGAACAGGATGGGGAGGATGGCGAGCGCCACCCCGACTTTCCAGTACGTTGAGCCTCGCCGCCCGCGATACGCCCACCAGAGGTTGAACACCACCAGCAGCAGTAAGCCCTGTAGCCATGGGCTGCGGTCGATGAACGCCGCCGCCAGGGCGGCGATCGCCCACGCAGACCAGCTCAATGGGTTGCGGATCATGGCCAGCGCCGCCGCAGGTTGATCGCGCCGAGGCCGAGCAGCAAGGTTGCCGCCCCGCCGAAGAGCAGCCATGGTCCGATCGAAGGTGGCGTCGGCGGTTGGGTCGTTGGACCGGTGATGGCGAGCGCGGACCGGCCGGTGGTCGACACGCTGGGCGCCGCCGCCTGCAGCCTCCCTGGTGCAGGAGTCGCTGTTACCGGCGGTGTTGCCGTCGCCGTTGGCGCCGCGCGAACCGCCGCGGGCGCGGCGGCCGGCTGGGTCGCGGCTGCCGTTGAAGCCGGTGCGGCGCAGACCTGGGCGAACCGCACCGACGGCGGCGGCGCACCGAAGGCGGACGTGTAGGTCCAGCCCTCGATGTCGCCGTCGCGGAGCGTATAGCCGCTCACGCCGGTCGATCGTGCGACCCATCCCGACGGTGTCGCAGACCAGTCGGACCAGTTCGGCCCCGAGGTCGGGCCGAAACAGCGTTCGGGCACCGGGGTCGGCTGACGGTCGAGCTGGCAGACGGTGTCGCTGCCGCCGCCCCAGTCGTACACCTGGGGCGGCTGGCCGGAATTGACGCCGGCGAGCTCGAGCAGCGCCAAGCCACTGATCGCTTCCTGCGCGAACTCAACACACGTCCAGAGCACCCGCGGACCTGGCCACGAAGCGCTGTGCTGGATCACCAGCGCCGCCCGGTGGCTGGCGGCATGAGCGGGTGGGTGCCAGAGCACCGCGCTCAAGAGCGCCAGCACCAGCGCGATGGTTGAGCGGACTATCGACGGGGGGCGCGTCGGCGAGACCTCAGGATGCCGGCGCCCAGGAGGAGCATCACCAGGCCGGCAATCGGTAACCGAACATCGGCGGCGGCGCCCGTCTGCGCCAGCCTCGCGGTCGTTACCCCCGGCGTCGGTGTCGCCGTCGAGCTGGCAGGACAGGCGAGCAGTGGCACTGCGGTCTCGGCGATGCCGCCGATCGTGAGCGGCCTCAGCAGGAAGGCGGCGGGCGCAAACGTGGTGGCGAAGAGCTTGCTGTACGGATTGGAAATGGCGCCGGCGTCGGCCCCGCTGGCGACTTGCAAGCCGGCCAGCTGGGCGAGGGCCTGGTCCAGCTTCGACCGCCAGGTCTGGTCAGCCTGCTGGTTCGCGGCCAGGATCGCCTGGATCGCCAGCTCGTCCGAATTGCCGTCGGGGGCAGCGCCGGGCGTATCTGCAAAGCCACCCTGGCCGAAGACCGATTGCAGGTAGGCAAAGCCGTGGGCGATGGCCGCATCATCGGAGGGCAGGCCGGCGCTGAGCAGGGCCTGGATGACGAGCGCGGTCGTGTTGGAATCGGTGTACTGGTCGCCCCCGAAGCCCCAGCCGCCGTCGGACTGCTGATGGTCTTTCAGGAAGGTCACGGCGTCCTGGCCAACCGCCTGGTTCGCGGCGCGCAGGCCCAGGATCGCGAGCGCATCGCTGTACAGGTCGCCGCCGTACTCGCCGTTGCTGCCCTTTGCTGCGTCCAGTTGCGCGATGACCGACGCCGTTGGTCCGGCATCCGGCTGCGACGCGCGGGCGATCAGCAGCTCACCGTTGGTTCCGACATCGGTGCTGACCGCGGTCTTGAGGTACTCGGCCAGCGAGACGCCGCCGGTTTTCATCGCGGCGGCATCCTGGCCGGCCGCGGCCAGGCCGAAGGCGACTTCCGCCGAACGCGCGATCGGATTGCCGCCGCTGCCGATCTGCCCGTTGAGCTGCTGCTGCGTGCACTGCAGCCATTGCAGGGCTCGCTGGGCATTGCTGGGGAGTCGATTCTGGGCGCTGGCCGTGATCGATGCCAGCACGAGCACCACGATGGCGGTGAGGGTCGCGGACGTCAGTCGTTTCATGTGAACCTCCATCTCAGCCTCGAAGACGGTCCTTGGTCCCGACAGGCAGGTCTCCTGGCTCCGGATCCTTGCCGCTAGACTCCTTCCCAAGGCCACAGCCTCGGTGGATCTTGTCCACGGCTCCCCGGTTACAGTGACGGGTTCGCGCCGGATTCGCACCGGCTTCCCTTTTCAGCTCTCCTCGAGCCACCTGTCGGTATCTTTACTTGTCGCGGCGCCTGGCCGGCATCACCTCCCCTAAAAGGTGACCGAATTATAGGATGGCGCCGTCTAAAAGAAAAACGCCGCCCGAATCTCGGGCAGCGTTCCGGTCGGTTGGTTCAGGCGACGCGGGATTGCTCGAAGTAGGCTTCCAGCTCTTCGATCGTCGGCACCCGGTTGATTTCCTCGGGCTCGACGTTCATGAACTCTTCTTGCGCGGTGAACACCAGCTCGATCAGGTCGGGAATCCGCACCTCGGGCGTGTAGGGCACCCCGAATGCCCGCAGCTGGTCCACGACGTCGCGGGGCACGATGGTCCGCTCGCCGAGGTTCATCTCCTCCAGGCTCCAGAGGATGCGGTCGAGTGCGTAGAGGCTGAGCTTGCGCTTGGCCTCCTCGGCGCGGGTTGCCATCACGCGCAGCGTCGTGCGTTGGGTCTCGGTTTGAATCGCTTCGTAGATTCTTATAGTGGTTCCTCCGACGCTTGCAATTGGTTCGGCCAGCGCCCACGGTACGAGCCTTTTCGGGCGTGCAGCAAATAACTTTCGTTAAAAGATGTAAATAGGCGACCCGATGTCACCGGCAGGCTTTCGAAAACCCGCGGGATAATACCCACAATGGCGTACAACGATCTCGACGGTGATCGCGGACCGGGTCGGGACGCGGTCGAGCTCTATACCCGAACCTACGGAACGCTGCTCCGCAGCTCCGGCGAAACCAAACTCAAGGTGCTCGAGCAGTCGCACATCGGGATGCGATCCAGCCTGCACCCTGGGGCGGGCTCAGCCGAGCCCGATACCGGGGCGCTGATCTACGCGCTGCGCCGGCTGCCGCCGAGCATCATCGCCGTCCGGCGGATCGTGCTCGGTCAGTCCGCCGAGGTCTTCAAACGGATGCTCAACGTCGACGTCGAGCGCTGGGAGATGCAGAGCGCGCCCGGCCGCCGGCGGCGGTATTACTTCGACGGCGACGAGACGCTCGCGGTGTACATCGCCAGCCCCTCCGACATCGATGATGTGATTCCACAACTGGTCGCGCTCCAGATCGAATGGAACAAGCTGCACGCGTTGCTCAGCGTCGAGGACCTGAGCCACCCCGAAGCCGTGGCGCAGCAGTTCCAGGTGCTGGAGCGGCTGGGCATCTCCGAGGATGACGCGCTGCGGCTGGTGGAGATCTGGGGTGATTTGCTCCGTCCCCTGCGCCGCATCCAGGCGGAGGAAAAGGACTTTCGCGTCCGGATGCTGGGCGGCTCCCAGGTCGGCTACATCAAAGCCACCCGTCGCTGGTGGGAGCCCATCGACGCGTTGATGAAGGGCCAGGGGGTGAGTGACCGGCCCGTGTATTTCATCTCGAGCAACACCCACAGCCTGGTGAACCTGCTGAGCGGATCGGCCCGGCGTCATCAGCAGGAGATCGTCGAGTACATCGAACGGAGCAACAACCTCGAGCTCGTTCCCGAGCTGCGCAAACTTCGCCAGGGCCAGTCGCGCGGCAACTGGGACAACTTCCTCTATTACGCGGCCCGTTCCTATTACGGACAATCACCGGAGGCCGGGGAGCGGCGGGCGCAGCGGAGCCGCGAGGAGGAAGAGCGCGGCATCTTCTTCCTTCCCAGCCAGGCTGGCCTCGACGTCGCGGCGCAGGTCATCATCCTCGACCGGTTGGTCGCCGGCGACCTCGACGCCCGCTTGGGGAACCCGGCGGTTGATCGATTGAAGCGCAGCCCGGCGGTGTTGATCAACGTCAACTATCCGCTTGGTCTGGGGGCCTACAACGTCCTGCGCCAGGTCGCGGTCAGCGTCGAGACGTTGCGGGGTGTCTACCTCCTGGGCAAGGCGGCGACGCTGAACGGCAGCATCGGCGACGTCATGATTTCCAACGTCGTCTACGAGGAGCACTCCGAAAACACCTACTGGCTGGACAACTGCTTCAGCTTCAACAGCGTGGCCCCCTTCCTGGTCTACGGCTCGGCGCTCGACAACCAGCGCGCGGTGACCGTGCGTGGCACCTTCCTGCAGAACCGCGGCTACCTCGACTTCTATCATCGCGAGAGCTATACCGTGGTGGAAATGGAGGCCGGGCCATACCTCGACGCGCTCTACGAGGCCGCCGAGTCGTCACGCTACCCGGTTCGGGAGAACATCAACTTCACCAAGCTGCCCTTCGACCTGGGCGTGCTGCATTACGCCTCGGACACGCCCTACACCCAGGCCCGGACCCTGGGGGCGCGCGGGCTCTCCTATTACGGGATGGACTCCACCTATGCGTCCTCGGTCGCCATCCTGCGCCGCATCCTGGCGCAGGAGCAGGTGCTTACGACGGACGTTGCGACCCCCCGCTGGGCGGACGCCGAAGCGCGCCAGGGCGCGTAAGTTAGCGGCGCCGTAATGCGCCGTTGCTAGGCTGCGTTCAGGTTCCAGTCTCACCATCGCCCCCCTCCTCCCCACAAGAGGCCGCCCTCAAAAGCGGCCTTTTGCTTTGTCCGGGCTCACGCCGCTCGATGGTGATGGCGGGGGTCGCGTCGGCGGATGGCGAGTTCCTGGAGGGCGAGGTCGATCCGCCGGTCCGAGGGGTCGAGGTGCTTGGCTCCCGTCAGCCGCCGCCGCGCTGCCGTGAGGTCGCCCCGCTCCAGGTCGGCGATACCGAGCTGCAAGGCGAGCCCGGGATCGACCGGGCAGCGCTGCGCGGCCTGCTCCAGGAAGGGATAAGCCTTGTCACGCAGTCCCATCTCCCAGAGCAGCGTGCCCATCTCGGCCAGGATCTCGGGTTCCTCCGGCGCCTGGTCCAGCCCTCGCCGGTACGCCAGGCGCGCCACTTCCGCGTGGCCGAGCTGGCGATGGTCGCGGCCGATCAGGTACCAGGTCTGCCAGGAACTGGGGGCCAGCATCATGGTGCGGGTATAGGCGGTCCGGGCCGACTCGCGATCGCCCAGCGCATCGCAGGTCAGTCCGAGCCGGAACGCCACCTCGGCGTCGTTCGGATCGATCCGGCTCGCCTCCTCGAGCGTCTCGCGAGCGCGAGTGTAGTTGCGGATCCGATGGCACAGCGTCCCAAGCCGCAGCCGGGGCCGCGCGTCGTCGCCCGAAAGCTTGACGGCGGCCTCGTACCGAACCACCGCCTCGCGCACGTTCCCTTCCGATTCCGCTATCCGCCCGCTTTCAAGCACCCGGTCCGTTTCCGCCGACATCGCGGAGAGATAACGCGCCGCGGCACCGGCTCCTACGCCCGGTCGCTGTTCTCCAGGAAGCGCAGTAGATCGGGCTCTTCCATCTCCTGGGCGGGGAGGAGCGGCGTGTACTTCAGGCGGGTGGCCAGCTTCATCGCCAGCTCGATCTTGAAGTCGACGGGCGTAAACCCCTTGTCGGTGAAGATGCCGAGGGTGCGATTCCGGATTACCAGGGCTGCGCCCTGCTTGCGCGCCAGCACCCGCATCACGGGCGTCCCGCCGTGGCCGCCGGCACCAACTGTGCAACCAGCCGGGCCAGTTGCGTGGGCTTGAATGGCTTTTCAACCGTCGCCACGGCGCCGGCAGCTCGAGCGCGCGGCGGGGTGGCGGCGTCCCGAAACTCCGTCATCATCACCACCGGGCCACGCGCCGCCAGCAGGCTGAGCAGCGCAAACGGATCACCGTCCGGAAGGCTGGAATCCAGCAACACGAGCTCGGGCTGGAAGGCCTGGCTGGCAGCGGCGACCGTCGTCGCGCTAGATTCCGCGCGCACCTGGTGCCCCTCCCGTTCCAACTTGAAGACGATGATGGACGCGATATTGGGCTCATCCTCGACGAGCAGGACGCGTGCCATGAGTCGGGCACTAATGTTAGCCGGTGGCTCCGCCATCACCCAACCTCCCATCGATCTTTCTCGCGCATGGGGCATCGGGCGACGCGACCAGCATGCGGCCTTACGTCAAAGCGCTGCAGGCCCGTGGGCTCCGCGCAGCGGCCATCGACTTGCCCCGGTCGAATGCGCAAAAGGCGATTCCCACCTTTATCGCCAAGGTGCCGGCGGGCTCGATTGCCGGAGGCCACTCGTACGGAGGGCGGGTCGCGAGCATGGCGTCGACCGAGGTGCGTTACGCGGGGTTGCTGCTCTTGAGCTACCCCCTGCACCGGCCCGGGCACCCGGAAGACCTGCGAACCGAACACTGGCCGCGGATTAGCTGCCCGGTTCTGGTGTTGTCCGGCGAATCCGATCCCTTTGCGCGGGTCGATCTGCTTCGGGCGTCAGTGCGCCTGCTGCCGCGCGCCGAGCTGGTCACCTTTGCGGGCGTCGGTCACGGTCTGCTCCCGGTGATCGATGCCGCGATGGACCGGGCCGCGGCCTTCGTCCGAACGCTCGCTGTCTAGACTGGCCGAATGTGCACCGCACCAGACGAGGATGACGGTCCCCGGGCGAAGACGGCGGTCAAGGAAGAGGAGCGGCGGCTGCGCGTCGGGGACGGCGCCGCCTTGCGGGAATTCGTCGCCGAGCCGGCCACTGGCTTTCGCCGGGGCGCGGTGCTGATCATTCACGATATCTGGGGCTATACCGACTTCTACAAAGACCTGGCGCGCCGGATCACCGCGCAGGGTCACGCCGCCGCGCTGGTGGATTTCTTTGGTCGCCAGGGCGACTTACCGGAGGCGATGCGCGCGCCCGAGCGCACCGGAACCAAACCGGAGGCGATGGCTCGCGCCGTGGAGCGAGCTCAACGGTTATCGGATGAGCGCTTCATCGCCGATCTGCAAACCGCCGTGGACGACCTGCAGTCGCGCGGCGCGGCACGCGTCGCCGCGTGGGGATTCTGCATGGGTGGGCGGTTGGCCTACGTGGCGGCCGCCCGGGTGCGCGGCCTGGTCGGTGTAGTTGGCTACTACGGCCATCTCCAGGCGCCACCCGAGCGGCTGGCGCCGCTCCAACTGGCGGGCGAGATCCGGATTCCGATCCTCGCCATCTTCGGCGGGGCCGACCCGGGGATTCCCGCCGATCAGATCGCGAAGTTTCATGACGCGCTGCAGACCGACAAGGAATTCGTCACCTATCCTGACGCGCCGCACGGGTTCCTGCGTTACGGTGCCACGACCCACCGTCAGGCGATCGACGATGCGCTGCGGCGGACGTACGAGTTCTTTATGCGAGTGCTGGCGACGTCGGGCTGATCGGCGTCAGCCGTTAAAGCCTTCGGGTAGGAGGACCTCGCCCGTGGTGGTCTGGACGTAGACCTGCCAGTTGTAGTAACCGAAGTAGGCGCGCGAGTCAGCGAACATTTGCCTCGCGTAGGCCATCACGGCGCGGACGTAGAGCCAGCTCGGGTTGTACGCATAGACGGCGCGATTCATATCCGCCGGCGCCCCATGGGCATGGAGGTAGCGACCGGCCGCGAGGATCGCGTCGCGGGGATTGTTCACGTCGCCGTTGCCGTAGCTCGCCCAGGTCGCCGGCATGAACTGCATCGGACCTTGCGCCCCCGCGGAGCTGAGTCCCTGAATGCGTCCCATGTTGGTTTCGATCAAATTGATCGCGGCCAGGTACTGCCAGGTCACGCCGTAGGCCTGCTGCGCCTCGCGGTAGAACCCCATCAGGGCATCAGCCGACGGGGGCGTGATGATCCGCCAGTGGGGCAGCGTGCTGCGAGCGCCGTTGAGGCTATCGATCTGCTGGGCGGCCGTCAGGTTGTCCTGGATAGTGGATCGCACCGAGGCTGGAACGGCCGCAAGCACGGCCGGCACCCAATCCGGATGGGCGGCTAGCAAATGGTATGCGCGCTGCTGACGCTCGCCGAGGCCGGCAAACTCGATGGAGTCCATGTCCCTCGATCGGATGGCGGCCTCGACATTTCCGAGCTCCTTCGCGGCATAGGCCGCGTCGACGACCACCATCCGAGGCGTGGCCAGCGCCGCCGTTGGCGTGGTTCGTGCTGGGCTCGGGGTGGTTTGCGCAGCGCCGCCACACGCGCACAAAATGAACGCGCCGAGCAGGGGTAACACCTCGCGATGAAGCCGCATCCGCGGTGCGGAAGTCTAGGCCCGGCGAGGCCCCAAATCAATCCGGCCGATACTCACGTTTCGACGACCGGCTCGGCCCGGCTGGCGGCGGAAGTTCAGGTGCCGGCCGACGTTGCAGAACTGTGGCGTATCCATGGACCCGCGTGCCGGAGGGCACGCCGCCGCTCGATCCCTTGCAGCTGCGACTGCTGCCAGTGGCCGATCGCTTCATGGGCCTGATGTGGTCACGACCCGGCGGTTTGTCCCTGCGCACCACCTGGGTGACGCCGGCGACGATCTGGCTCGGCATCGCCGCCGTCGCCCTGGTCGGCTTTCCCGGCGCGGGCGCGATCGCGCTGGGACTAGGTACCGGGCAGCTGCTGTTCGTGGCTGCCGGTCTGATCGCCATCGCCCTTGCCGCTGGCGCGGGGATCGTCGCCCTCTACGGGATTCGGCAACGGGCTCTGGCCGGTACCCAACGCTCGAAATAACTGGCGTCTCGACCGGCGTTGGATCTAAATTGATTTTGAGCCCAGCATCTCAATGGAGGTGGCGAATCCATGGCCAGGACCACCAGCGGCAGCCGCTGGTCGCAGCGTGTGACCGAGACCAGCGACGCTCTCGACCTGGAGCACGAAGTATTCACCAAGTCGGATCCCCGGTCCATCGCACGCTCGCTGCAGCGGTCGGCTGAGCACAGCCGACGCCGCAAGAGTGATGCCTATCGGTCAGCGATGTCGATGCTGACCTTCTATATCAATCGAGCCGGAAAGACGCTGCCCAAAGCTCGGCGCGACAAGTTGGAGAGAGCGAAGGACGAATTACGCCGCCTGTACGGCAAGCCTGCCCATTAGGCGTCAAACCCGTCGTCCCGATCCGTGAGCGACCACCGGGTGCCTGACGGGGTGTCGCGCACCTGGACCTGGAGCTCGGCCAGCCCTTCCCGGACCATGTCGGCATCCAGGTAGCGCTGCTCGCGGCGGGCCTCGTCACGCACGCGAAGGGCAAGCTCGACGAAGGGCGCCACGACCTGGTTCGGGTCGGCCAGGCCTCGCTGCGACGCTTCGCCCAGCCGCACCAGCATTCCGCGATAGATGGAACGGGCGCGGGCGAGAGCGTCACTGTCGAGTGTGTCGGCGGCCCAACTCGTTAACTGTTCATCGAGCGTCAGCAGGGCGGCCAGGGCGGCGCCCCCGTCCGACCGGTCGAGCGCGCGATCAAAATCCAGGCGGCGGTTCTCCGCCTCCTCGAGGGGGCTGATCGCGCTCGACGGCGTGCGCTGGTTTGTGGGCAGGTGAGCGTCGGATGGCGGCATGGACTGATACGCACCTTCATCGCGGCGCAGCTGGTCGAGGTCGATCGGCGGACCAGCCTCGAAGCGTCGCTCGCGTCCATCGCGCCGGAGCGCGACGAAGCCACGGCCTCGCACTTCGAGGGTCTGGGCGTCGAGGTCGATGATGGCGGCCGTGTGCTCCGCCACGCCCAGGATGGCGATGCCGCCGGGAAGCTGCTGCTCGAGCTGCTGCAGCCGCCGCTCGCCCATGTAGCAGTAGCGGGTGTCGTGGGTTCCGCCTTCGGCATTGTCGTAGTGCGGGATCACCACGAGGTCGAGGCCAAGGGGTGCCAGCAGGTCGAGACCGTCGAGCCAATGGGCGGGCTCGCCAACCTTATATATCTCGTACACGGGAAGGGCGAACCTGCCAAGGACGATGGCCGCCGCGCTGGCGAAGGTGGCGCATCCGCCGCCGGCGAAGTGCGACGCGATCAGCTCGGGTACTTGAGTTCCCCGCCACTGTCGAAGAGCGTAGGAGGGGCTTCCCGGACCGGCGAAGATGTAGCGCGCATCGCCAAGCTGGTCGTGGAGTCGGGCGAGCGCGACCGGATCGGCGGACTCCTGGTCGCGCAGCGACGCGACCTCGAGCGGATGGCCAACGTTGACCCGGAAGTAGGCCCGTGCCCGGGCGGAGATTTCATCGGCGTTCTCCTGGAACCCATAGGGGGTGTCGAGCATCACGGCCCGGCCCGGTGGCGAATCCACGCGGCGCATGAGGTCGGCATGAACCGACGCCATCGGCGGCGCAGTCTCGCCGGAGCCCATCAGACAAAGCAGACGCGCGGTCGACGTCATACGGCTACCAAGAGCCTAGTCTTCTCCTATTCGCGAGCCAGGTCTAGTGCGAGCTGGATCGCGTACCCACGGCAACACGGCGGCGCGCGCGGTAGGCTCGACCCTTGGCGTCGTTCCCGCAGTCGGCCATCTCGCACCACCGACCCGAGCGGTTCTTCGACGCATCGTAGAACGCCCACTGGCAGGTATCGTTGCCACAGCGTTTGAGCCGGGTCCAGCGGCCGGTGAGCATCCCGACGAAGACGGCGGCGAGGATCTGCGCGAGTCCGGCTTCAACGCCACCGACGGAAGGGTTCAGACGCGCCGCCCCATCCTCTCCGAAGCTCACCACCAGCTGGGCATCGTGTGCCAGGTGATTCAATTCACGTAGCGTGTGGCGGTCGACCCCCGCCTTGCTGTTGGCCGTTACGGCATGCCTTAGCGCCTCCCGCAAACGGATCGCTTGCCTGCGATCCCGCTCGCGCACCGACTCGCTGCTGTTGATCAGTCGACGATCGAGGAGCCAGGTGCGGAGCCCGCCCGGCGTGGCGAGCTCATCAGACGCGGTTTCGAGGTCAGCCGTGTTGATAAAGGCCTCGACCAGGTCAAGCGGAGCCGGGGCCGGAGCGCGTTTCACGCTGTCATCACCCACGGCCACCATGCTAACACACCAGCTAAGCGGCTTGACAGGTTATGCGCACCGGCGTAAGCTTTATGCAGGTGGTCGGCGTTTTTCCTTGACCCTCAGAGAGGAGGCCGAAGATGAGCTGTGAAGGCCGGCTGAATGTGTTGTTGAAATGGTTCGGAGATCCGTCCGCCGACGAGATCAACGACCGGCGGCTCAAAGAGTGGCGAGCCAACTACGACGAAGCCCGTTCGATCGCCAGCTACTTTCGATGGATGGCCGGACACCCGGAGGCGCCTCGTGCTCACGGCGAATCTCGAGATGGCTGATCGCAACGCGTCGATTACCATCGCCCTGAGTCAGCCGCTGAGGCTGGAACTGGCCCGGATCGCACGCAACGCCGAGACGACGGAGGGCGCACTGATCCAGCAAGCTGTCGAGGCCCTGGTGCAAGCCGGGCATCGCCCAGAGATCCCGCGATACGCGCGCCGGCTTGGGCCGATCGCGATCGCAGAGGACAATCGGCCGGCCCGGGTAACTGCCGCCGAATAAGCAAACCAACCGTCGGTCTCTTATAGTCGATTGGTGGCCCGAACGCTGAACCCAACGCTGCATAGCGTTCGGCGAGATGCGTTTCTGGACGGGGCCCAGCGCCTCATCGAAACGAAGGGCTACGAGGCGATGAGTGTTCAGTCGCCGAGGGTGTGTTCAACGTCACCTCGGCCGAGGAGACGTCGGCCGCCCTGGTCGCACTCATGCAGGGCGCGCAGGAGCAGGCGACGCACCTCTTCATCGCCCGCCAGGCCAAGACGATCCCATTCGAGCTCGTGGAGCGGACCTTTGCCGGACTCACTCAGGCATTCGTGCGAATCCTGGGGATTTCACCGAGATCCTTGACGTTCCAGGACAGGGCGACCCTAGATCTCTGGTTTGGATAAGGGGGCACAGCGATGACAGCCATCATCGAGACCGACGGACTCACCAAGAGCTACGGCGGCAAACGCGGCATCGTCACCGTCACCTTCCAGGTTGAGGAGGGCGACGTGTTCGGTTTCCTCGGCCCCAACGGGGCTGGCAAGACGACGACGATCCGGCTATTGATGGGGCTGCTGCGTGCCGACACCGGCGCCGCGAGAATCGCGGGGCTCGACTGCTGGAAGCAATCGGTGGACATCAAGCATCTGATCGGCTATGTGCCGGGCGAGCCCGCGCTCGACCCCAATTTGACGGGCGGGCAGATCCTCGAGTACTTCGCGCACCTGCGTGGCGGCGTCGATGACACCTATCTGAAGCACCTGATCGAGCGCTTCGAGCTCGACACCAGCCGCAAGTTCCGCCAGTACTCGACTGGCAACAAACGCAAGGTGGTGTTGATCCAGGCGTTCATGCACCGTCCGCGGGTGCTGATTCTGGACGAGCCGACAAGCGGCCTGGATCCACTGAACCAGCAGGAGTTCGACCGGCTGGTCGAAGAGGCGCGCGAGCAAGGGCGCACCGTCTTCCTGTCATCGCACGTGTTGAGTGAGGTCGAGAAGACTTGCACGACAGTCGGTATCGTTCGCGACGGGCGCCTCGTGCGCATCGGGAGCGTAGCCGAGGTGAAGGCCATCAAGCGCTACCAGATCACGATGACGTTTGCCACCGCTATCCCGGCCGAGGCCTTCAAGGGACTTGATGGCGTGCTGGAAGTGGAGGCCTTTGACCAGGGCCATGGCGTCCGTCTGGCCATGCAGGGGGCGGCCGACGCGGTGATCAAAGCGGCGGCGCACTATCCCGTGGTCTCGCTGACCAGCGTCGAACCGAGCCTCGAGGACATTTTCCTGCGCTACTACGAGCCGGACAACGCGCCTGACAAGGAGGCCCGCGGTGTGGCTTAGCAGCATTTTCTTCAAGACCCTCCGCGACTACTGGATCCCCATTCTTGGCTGGGGCATCGGCATGGGGTTGGTGGTCGTGTCACCGATGGCGAGCGTAAGCACGCTGCTGACGACCCCCCAGGCCCGCGAGCAACTGGTCAGCCTGGCGGCGACCTTCGCCTGGAACGCGGACGTGGTCGCGGTCGACACTCTGGGTGGCTACGCCACCTTCAAGATCGGGATCTTCATTTTCCTGATTGCGGTCTGGCCGCTGCTGGCGGCCAGTCGCATGCTTCGGGGCGAGGAGGAGCGCGGCTCCCTCGACGTGCTGCTCTCCCTTCCGCGCCCGAGGTTGCGGGTGGCCCTCGAGAAGTTGGCGGCACTCTGGACCGCGCTGCTCGCTATGGGCCTGCTGATCGGACTGGTGGTATTCGCCGGCGGCCAGAAGTTCGGCGCCGATTTCGGGTTCAGCGACGCCGTGTTGTTCGGCGTGAACCTCGCGCTGGTCTGCGCCGTCATCGGGGGCCTGGCCCTGCTGACCTCGCAGTTCACCCAGGAGCGCAGCACCGCGGCGGGGTGGACCGCGGGTCTGCTTCTCGTCTTCATCGTCCTGGACATGGTTCATCGCGTGATCCCCAACAGCGAATGGATCTCGCGCCTATCGCCCGTCTACTACTACAACCTCAGCAAGCCATTAGTGCCGAGCTACGGCGTCAATGCCGGAGCGATACTCCTTCTGATCGCGCTGAGCCTCATCCTGGGCGTGACGTCGCTCTGGCTGTTCGCTCGTCGCGACATTGGCGGGACGGTACGGGTGCCCCGCTGGCTCCGGCCGGGGGAGCGCAAACCGAGTCGAGCGCTGCCGGTCACCGACTGGTCGCTGCGTTCCGTTTACGCGCGCGGCCTCGGCGTGGTCGCAATGCCGACCCTGTGGTGGACGTTGGGGATCGCGGGCTTCGCCGGCTGGATCGTGTTCGCCGTCCAACAGATGGAAACCCGATTGTCCAGCTTGTTCTCGAGCTCGCCCACCGTGATGAACCTGATTAGGAATATTGGCGGTGGCGACGCTAGCGTCAATGCTGGCTTCTTGAGCGCGATCTTCGTGCTGCTGCCACTATTCCTGATGGCCTTTGCGGTCACCCAGGTCAACGGTTGGTCCACCGACGAGCAGGACGGCCGCCTCGACCTGGTGCTCGCGGCGCCGCAGCCGCGTCTCACCGTCCTGCTCGGTCGCTTCGCCGCGCTCGCGACCGCCACCATCGTTATCGGCGTGCTTACCCTGGTCGCGTCAGCGTTGGCGGCGGCGGCCAGCGGGCTCACGCTCGATACTGGCAACCTGGCGGCGGCGACGCTGGGCATGATCCCACTCGGGTTGCTGATCGCGTCGATCGGTTACCTGGCGTCGGGCTGGCTGCGGTCGGCAGCCGACACCGGGCTGCTGAGCTTCCTGCTGTTGATCTGGTTCTTCATCAGCTTCATCGGACCGGAACTCAAGTGGCCGAACGCCACACTCCGCCTATCGCCCTTCTACTACTACGGCACCCCCTTGATCCACGGCTTGCCGCTGGCGTCGGTGTTGGGCGTGGTCGCGGTCGCGGTGCTCGCGCTGGGCCTCGGCGCGTTGCGCTTTGTTCGCAAAGACATCGGCGTGTAGACTCGGGCCATTCTCATGGCCGCCACCCCAGAAAAGCCGCCAACATATCGAACCGGCAAGATCTGCTACGTCGAGATTCCGGCAACCGATGTTCGCCGGTCGGCCGAGTTTTATCACCGGGCCTTTGGCTGGCAGATCCGACAGCGCGGCGACGGGTCGACCGCCTTCGACGACACCGTCAACCAAGTCAGCGGCACCTGGGTGATCGGTCGGCCTGCCGCGTCGGAGCCCGGACTGATGGTTTACATCATGGTCGGGAGCGTCGGTGCGGCGGTGCAGGCGGTGGTGTCAGCGGGCGGTGAGGTCGTGCATCAAAGCGACCCTCATGCTCGCGAAGTTGTCGCAACCTTCCGTGACCCGGCGGGAAACCTGATCGGCATCTACCAG
>VBDZ01000083.1 GCA_005881215.1 Chloroflexota bacterium
TGATGCCGGCGCAGCCAGAGCACCTTCGGTCCGACGTGGAAGGCCTCAGCCACGTGACCGGTGCGACGGTGCATGGCCTCGACGCCGATCCGATCGCGCATCTCGCGCGCTTCATCGACGGCGCGGTTGTCGCGGTAGAGCATTCCCGGACCTACCGGGCGGCCTTGCGCGTCGAAGGGGGCGACCGTGGGACATTGCCCGGTCAGGCCGATCGCGATGGCTCGATGGCGCCGTCCGAGAAGCCGTCCGAGGGCGGTCAACGCCTGCGCGGCGCGCTCGCTCCAATCGTCGGGGTTCTGTTCCGCCCACCCGGGAGCCGGCTCGCGTGTCGGGTAGGCGCGGCGCACCTCGGCGATCACCCGACCTTCCAGGTCGATCGCGACCGCTCGCGCTCCGCCCGTGCCGACATCAACCGCGACCAGCGCGCGATCGTCGGCCGCCCGACTTGAACGCTTCATCCGCGCACGAACTGGTGCGCCTTGACCCGGTCTCGCTCCAGGGTGACGAGGACGCCGTTCAGGGCGCCGGTGCCGTAGTCCGAGCCCGGGTTCACCGCCACCGCGCGCCCCAGTTGCTTGAAGCCGTGGGATTCGTGGATATGACCGTGCAATCCGAGCAGCGGCTGGACACGCTCGAGACTCTCGCGTACGGCCGTGCTTCCCACCGGCACCAGCTTGACCTGGCCCACCGACGTCTGCACCGTGAGCGTGGCGTCCAGCTGGGGCGCCTCGTCGAGCCCGGTTCCATAGGGCGGCACGTGCACATTCAACACGGCCCGCTCCGGTGCGCGCAGGCCCTGGCACAGCCGGGCCAGCGTCTCCCGGAGTTGATCCTCGGTCATCTCACGATAACTGTCCCACGGCGTCTTGTTCGAATAGCCCCAGGAGACCATCTCGTGATCGTCATCGAGGGCTATCACCTTGCCCTCGGCGTTCTCTCCCCAGGCGGCCTGGTCGAGCAACGCCGCCAGTTCGGGCGGGTCATCGTTGCCGAGCATCCAGTACATCGGCTTGCGCTGCGGCCGCAGCCGTTCGTCCGCGATGGCCAGCCATTGCCCGAGCCGTTCGCGCATCAACTCGAGGAACAAACGGTCCATCGTTCCGTCGGCACGTTTCGCCTCCAGCTCGCCGGGCTCGGCTCGCACCGGATAGTAGCCATGATCGGCGATCCTCCGCTCGAGGGCGTCGAGCTCGGGTCCCGCCTCTACGTCATAGGTCGTCCCCCGGAAGGTGCAGTGATAGCGGCTGCCGGCATTGCGCGTGATGCCCTGGATCGCCTTGCCCGCCAGGTCGCCGCCGAGCACCATCACGTCGGGGTGGTATACGGCGGCGGCATTGACGAACTTCCGAAAGCATTTGTCCGAGCCGTGCAGATCCGTGGCGAAATACAGCCGGGTGGATCGGCCCACTGGGTCAGTGAACCGAGGTATGCGCGCGCTGCCGGTGGACCATCTCGACCATCTGGCGGGCCCGGCCGGGGTCCACGGGGTTCCAGGTGTTCCCATCCACTTTCAGGCTGGTGCCCACGATCACCCCGTCGCAGTGGGCCAGGATCTCCTGGACATTCTCCTGGTTGACGCCGGTGTTCGCCAACAACGGCAGGTCGGGGACCGCCTTGCGCGCGGCGGTCAGGTCGGCCATCTCGATGCTGGCGCCGGCGGCCGGCCCGCTGATCAGGATCGCGTCGAATCCGAGGAAGGCCGCGCCCCGGGCTCGCTCGGCGACGCTGCGCCCGGCGACTGAACGTGAGAACTCGGGGGTGATATTGGTGAACCAGGCGACGTCCTGCGCCCCGATCGCCTGCCGGTAACCGGCCAGCTCGCCGGTCTGCGGGGCGATCATGCCCAGGTCGCTCTCGAAGACGCCGGTGAAGACCTCCCGCACGAAGGCAGCTCCCGTCGCGCGCGCCACCGCGAGGGCGGCCTTCGGATCCCAGAGGATGTCGACCCCGAACGGCTTACGAATCTGCGAGCGGAGCCGGCCGATGACCGCCGCCATCGCGGCAGTGACCTCAGGCCCGACGCTCAGCTGGTAGGGGATGTCGTTCTCGTTGCAGAACAGCAGGCCGTCCACGCCCGCCTCTTGCAAGGCGGCGACGTCCGCGCTCAATGCATCGACGATGGCCTCCGTCCCGGCGGCCACGTCATGCCGAGGGCGACCGGGGAGCGCCCGCAGATGGCACATCGCGATCAGCGGCTTGTCGACGCGAAAGATGGTTCGAAAGCGACTCAGGTTCAGCCTCCTTCCGAGCCGGTCAGGACGACCCGGATGCCGAGCGCGCGCACCGCTTCCAGTTCCGCGGGCTTCGCGCTCTTGTCCGTCACCAGCGTATTCACCGAGGTCATGGGCGACACCGCGGCTCGCGCGACCGAGCCGAGCTTGGAGCCATCGGCGATCACCATCACGGCGTCACTGCGCTCCATCATCTGCCGGTTGATCTCGGCGACATCGTCCTCGAGCTCGGTGATGCCGCTCCGAGCTGAAACGCCGGCCGCGCCGATCACCGCGACGTCGGCGTGGTACCGAGCCACCGAGGCGGCGGCGATCGGACCCGAGCAGGCGAGCTCCTCGCGCTGCACCACGCCACCGAGCACCACCGCCCGGACGGAGCGCGTCCCCAGCAGGCTGGCCGATGTTGTCGCGCGCCGGCAAGAATCGGGCGAAGTGCTCAGCGGTCGTCCCCACGCCGACGAAGAGCGTCGAGGCACCCTCGACCAGGCGGGCCGCCTCCATGCCGATCCGCCGCTTGGCGGCGGCGTGCTCGAGCGCCCGGGCATTGAAGGCGAGTTCGAGGGCGCGCGTCAGGTGGGCGGTGGCGCCGCCGTAGGTCCGGCGAAGGAAACCATCACGCTCGAGGCGGTGGATGTCGCGGCGAATCGTCATCTCCGAGACCCGCAGCGCCCGCGCCAGCTCGCCGACCTGGATCGTCTGCTGGTCCGCAACCCGTTCCAGGATCTGGTGACGGCGGTCGACCGCCAGCATCTGCCCCACAACCTCCTTCAATCGCCGGCCCACCTGCCCGTCCGGCGACAGCGAACAAGATAGCACAGCATTCTTGGGCGAAGATGACAGTGCGTGAGAATCGGCGTATACTGCGGCCGGAATCAGGTCCGTTTCATTCCGTCCATTTCGGGTTTGATTGTGAGGGCAGGAGGGAGTCGATGGCCTTAAAGACGGGATCCGACCAGCTGTTCGTCCGTAAGAGCACCGGCCTCGTTCGGGAAGCCTCGGCGTTGGACGCGACCATCTTCAATGCGGTCTTCTCCGCACCGGTGGGGGCAACGCTGGCCTGGGGCGTGTTCTTTGCGTTGTCGGCCTTTCCCGGCAGCGACCTGGTGACGGCGACCATCATCTCGTTCGTCCTCAACGTCCCCGTGCTGCTGATGATGGGTCTGCTGGCATCGAGCATGCCGCGCACGGGTGGCGATTATGTCTGGGTCAGCCGGATCCTGACGCCGCCGCTGGCCACCATCTCCAACTTCGGCGCGGCGTTCAGCGCCATGATCGGCGCTACCTTCTGGGCCCGTTACTTCCCGGTGTTCGCGCTGGGCCCCATCCTGGTCACGCTCGGCGTCTTCTTCAACAACCACACGCTGATCGACTGGGGCACGAATTTTCAGACGAACAACTGGTGGATCTTCCTTGGCGGCTTCGCCATGATCGCGCTGATGACCGCCATCCTGATCGCCGGCACCCGGACGACGTTCCGCTGGCAAAACACCTTCTGGATCATCGCCTCGGTGGGGACCTTCCTGGCCTTCATTGTGCTGCTGTTTGGCTCGACCGACACCTTCAAGCAGCACTTCAACGACCTGTCGGCGCAATTCGGCGCGCACGGCGACGCCTACCAGGCCGTCATCGATAAGGTGAAGGGCTCGATTGCGACCTCGCCCCAGCCTGGCAACCTCAGCGTGACGGTGCCATCGATCTTCGTGATCATGGTCTTCATGATGTGGAACTGGTGGAGCGTCTACTTGTCGGGCGAATTGAAGAGCGCCTCCAACCGCAACCGCCAGCTCGGCATCATGTTCGGGGCGCTGGCCTGGGACGTGATCTTCATCGTCATCGGCGTTCTCCTGATCTTCAAGGTCGCGGGCTATGCGTTCATGTCGGCGGTCAACACCGCCGGGAATTCGGCCTACGTGATCCCGAGCGGCCCCTGGTACCACTTCCTGTCCGCGGTGACCGCGAATATCCCGGTGCTCACCGTGCTGATCGTCGGATCGTTCCTCTTCTGGAGCCTGCCGGCCATGGTCGGCAACACCTTCATGCCGGTCCGAACTGTTTTCGCCTGGGCCTTTGACCGGCTGCTGCCGGCCCGCTTCGCCGACGTCAACGAGCGGACGCACTCGCCGGTACCGGCCATCCTGCTCGTGATGGGCCTGGTCACCCTGATGCTGATCTGGAGCATCGTGGCCACGACCTTCGCCACCTGGCTGGCGCTGGGCGTGCTGGCCGGAGT
>VBDZ01000084.1 GCA_005881215.1 Chloroflexota bacterium
GAGGCAGCATTGGTCAACAGGGTGTTGAGCAAGACGCCGCCGATAAGTCCGAAGAAAATAAACGCGCTAATGGTTGATCCAACCAGGATCAGCGGTCGCTTGGTCATTCGCTTCCCTTCTGTGCACGACCCGTCGACGACACAGGGGAAACGCCCGGTCGTTTCGAAAGTTATCCGTAACCTTTGAGACTTTCGCCGTTGGGTCCCAGCGACTCGGAGAGAGAAGAGGCGACCCAGTTCGCCTGGCTAGCGAGTGTCAAGCCGGAAGTCGATTACGATACGGCGGGGAGACCGAATTTGAGCCCGATCCTGCTCGCCTCGAGCCGTCCATGACGGAAAGCGAAGACCTCACGGCGGAATTGCTGGCACAGCCGCTCGAAAAATTCACCGCCTATCGCAACACTAAGGCCAAGCAGCTCAAGGCATCAGGTCAGGTTGACCTGGCCAGTCAGCTGTCCGCGTTGAAGAAGCCGTCGGTGTCGCTCTGGGCGTCGAATCAGGGCGCCCGGTCGAACCCGGCCGTGCTCCGTGATCTCCGCCAATCGGCGCTGGCGCTGGCGAAAACGCAGGCGGCCGCCGGCGCCAGGCGTGCCAACGCGGCCCAGGAGCTGCGCAGCGCATCCGAGGACTTTCAGCAAAAGCTCGACGCGGCGAGCAATGCCGCCGCAGCCGCCCTTCGTCAGGGCGAGCATCCGGCCGGCGAGGAGACCGTTCGCCGGGCTCGCGAAATCTTCCGCATCGCCACGCTGAGGGGCGGCGAGACATGGGAGCAGCTGCAAAAGGGGGCGCTTGCCGGCGAGCCTCAACCAGCCGACGACGTCGCCGAGATGTTCGCATCCAGCGCCACGGCTAAGGGCAAATCAGCCGAACGCCAGGAGCAGCAGCGGGTGGCGGCCGCGGCGGAGAAGGCAGCACGAGCCGACGAAGAACGGGCGAAGGAGGCCGCTGCCACCGCCCTGCGCCTCCGTCAGGAGGCAACGGCCGCGGCGAGCGCTGCTCAGCGAGCGGCCGATCGCGCCATCGCGGCCGAAGAGGAGGCAGCCCGCGCGAAGGCACAAGCCGCGAAATCTCGTCGGGCGATCGCCAACCGGCGAGATTGAAAGGGGCGACAGTCCCCCTTTGGGCTCGGGCGGGGACGAACGCCCCATCGCGGATCGACTAAGGGACTAAGGCGCTGGCGGCAAGAATCTCGATGAAGTACATCTCCATCGCTTCGGTTTTCGCCTCCCGGCCGCCGAACCGGTTGATCGCCTCCGCGCGCAGCTCGGTAATCGCGGACTCGCTCTTCTGGAGGTCTTGCAGGGTGTCCCAAACGGATCCGGCGAACGTCTTGCCGGTCTGCCGATTGGCGAAGAAGTAGGCGGTTCGGGCACCGGCCTGGCGCCGGACCGAGGGCACGATCTTGTCCTTGAAGTTGGAAACGGCCTGGGAAAGCTGAGCCGGATCGCCCTGGACGGTGGTGAGCCTCGCCCAGCCGCCAGCTTTGGGAGGCTGAAATCTCTCCAGGAACGCGACGTCGCACTCGTCATCCGCGATGATGCTCCCGCCGGTTTGGGCCAGAGCCATAATCGCCTCCGGGCGAACCTGACCGCGCGCATCTTTCATCGCGGCTTCGGATTCCCAGTACGAGACGCTGACGCTGGTCCCGATCTTCCGGTTTCCGATCAGCGTGGCGCCACCGAAGCCCCTTTGCTTCTTGAGAGTGGGCAGGACCTCTTTGATCCAGAGCCGGGTCGTCTCATCGACCTGGCTTGGATCGACCTTGCTTCGGACCACGTGGCAGAACGGATACCCGGGATTCTGGTCGGCTGACATCCGATGTCCTCCTTCGCGACGCCAGCTGGGGCCGCGACTGGTTGAGGATCGACTTAAAGGACCAACCTCAGGCTCGATCCGGAGGGAGGAGGGGCGTCACAGCGCCCCGACGATGCCTTGATCGGACTATACACCCGATTCCATTCGAATACGGCGACCGCGCGCGTCGATTACGTGCAGCCGGCAGGCCCGGTCGCCGCGTGCGCGTACAGGTTCTCGAGGAACTGGTGCGGATTGACGGTTCCAGCGTGGGCGATCAGCGGATTTGGCGACTCGATGATCTCGAAATGCACGTTCGCCGTATCGCTGAATCCGGCGCCAGGATCGTCGGGATCGCCGCCGCTTTTCGCTAGCAACTCGCCCGCGACCACGTGCTGACCGTTCGGCACATCGAACTCGCGGACATGGCCGTAGAGAAACGCAATGGGGTCGCCCTGGTCGTCCTTGAGGACATCCGAAACCACGACCGATGCCCAACCCTGCGGCCCACCAGGGATCGTCCAGTTCGTGATCCGGTACGCGGTCCCCGATGTCACCGCATAGAGCGGCGTGCCGCTGTCGAGAATGATGTCGATCGCGTTGTGGCCCGAGAGCTCCACGAGCGATCCGGTGGTGATGTCGTGCACCGGCAACTGCTCGCGGACAGTTGTGCCGTTGTACGCGCCATAGTCCTCGATCATCTGCCCCTCGGCGTCACCCGGCCGACCCCAGGGGAGCCGCAAACCGAGAGCGCGGGTGTCGGTCACGTTGTTCGTGAAGGCGATCGAGAGCGTCATCGGTCGACAGGTCGGGCTCGGAGACGGCGTGGCGGCTACTATCCGCGGGCTGACGGTCGCGATAGCGGCGCTCGCCGCGTTCAGCTGCAAGAGCGCGCCCGCCATCCCGCCCAACGTGATTCCCGCAATCGTTACCGACACCTTCGTAAGCTTCATCGTCGACCGCACAACGTCGCATCTCTGCAAACCGATACGCACCTAGGCAATGTCGCGGCAGCGCGTAACCGACCCGGCTTATCAACCGTTAAGAATTTCTTGAGAGCCGCGCCATCGCAAAGAAAAGTGTTTCCACCGCGAGCCGACGCTGGTAGAATTTGTCTCAGCGCTGCTTGACGCAGCATCCAGGTTCAGAAGGGCAGGCACAAGATGCAACACATTGATGAACACGGCTGCCTTACCCAGCGGTCTCAGCTGGATCGACTCCGAGACCTCGCTGATGGGAGCACGCGCGAGCGCATCAGGACGCTGGAACCAAGCGAGCGGTTATCCACAACCGTCTTCGTGATCGACGCGACGGGCACCGCCTCGACGTGGGATCTCGACCATCTGGCGCTCGCGCGATCTGTGACCGAGGGGCCCGCTCAATTACTGCTCGAGCCGGTCGCGGCGCTGGACAACCTGGTGCCGACCCAGGCCATCATGCGGATCCTTCGCGACACGGGAGCCTCCGCCGTTGCCGTCATCACGCCGGTCAGCACCTCCGCGGCGGCGCTTCAGCTCGCCGACCTCGACCACGAGCAGAGTCTCACCGCCCGGATCGAGCGAAAGCCCGAGGGCGAGCCCGCGCTCAGCCAGTGGGACTTCGGCAAGGTGACCTGGACGGTTCGACTCCGTCATGTGCTGCGGGCGGCAAAGGCCGGAGCCGCCGACGAGTCGTCAGTACAGGGTCCGACTCGGCCCGCGGCTGCTGTGCTCACCCCTGCCCGACCTGCCGACCCGGTGGCCGGTCGCCGCAACCATCGGCGCGAGATGCGCGAACAGCTGCACCACCAGGCGGCGCCCGCGCCGTCCTGGTTGCAGTAGTACCCCCCACCCTGACCCTCCCCCACAAGGGGGGAGGGAGCTCTAGGCCGTAGCCAACTTTTTGCGCGAGCCGCGCGGCGTCGCCACGGGTATGCCGGCAACGCAGAGGGGGCACGCTTCCGGCACATAGGAAGGGAAGTCCACCGTGAGGCAGGCGAAGAATGGAACCTCGATGCCAGTCCGACCAGCCGTGCGATCGGCCAGCACCCCGATCCCGATGACGTCGCCACCAGCGCGCGTGATGCAGTCAGTCGTCGCGAGCAGCGAGCCGCCGGTCGTCACCACGTCGTCGACCACGAGCACCCGGACGCCTGGGACGATCTCGAATCCACGGCGTAAGACGCGGCCGGTCCCCTCGCCCCGCTCCACGTAGACAGCGTCCGCGCCGAGCTGGCGAGCCACCTCGTAGGCGAGGATGATGCCGCCGGTGGTCGGACCCGCGACCAGCTCCGGCGCAAGCGGCTGGAAGCGTGCAGCGATCATGGCCGCGAGCGCAGTCGTTGCC
>VBDZ01000085.1 GCA_005881215.1 Chloroflexota bacterium
GTCACCCACCCGGTCCTGGTGGGCGGGTCACCCACCCGGTCCTGGTGGGCGGCGGCACGCCGTTCTTCACGGCCCTGGACAACTGGGTGAACCTGAACCTGGTGGAGACCCGGACGTTTCCCGACGGCGTGCTCCTGACCAGGTACGAGACCAGGCGCTGAATACCCGAGCTCGGATCGGCGGGCTCGGGCCACCCAAGGATCCCGTGGCCGTTAGGGGATCGGCTTGCGACACACGCCGACCCTGCCAATTTCTTGACTCAAGACACGAGCGGCCTACAGGGCGAGATGTAGTCGCAGCGCTTCGTCGATTTGCAGCATGATCGCGACGGGTACCAACCCTATCCGCTCACCTAGGCGTTCCACGGCGACCGACCTGATTTGCTCTGCTTGGGCCTTCGAGTCCTGCCGCAGGCCAGTGGCCGCAGCCAGCAACCGAACCTGAAATGGGTAGATCCGCCGAATGTTCGACGTGATGGGAAGTACGGTGATTACACCGCGCCCAAGGCGGGCCGCTACGGCATTGGCACCATCGTTGCTTACGATGACGGCTGGACGGCGCTTACTCGCTTCCGAGCCGCGGCCAGGATTGAACTCGACAACTCGGATCTCCCCACGCCGCATTAGGAAGGCAAGCCATCAGCAGAGGTCGACTCCCACAACTCGTCCTCGCCACCGGCGGCCCATTCACGCCAGGCCTCTTCATAGGCCGCGCCCAAGCCTGAGGCGCGCAGTAACCTCACCGCTTTGTGGACGACGGCCGACCGCGATTCATAGCCCTCCTTCTTGGCGTACTGATCGAGGAAGTCGACATCCTCGTTGGGCAGGCTGACGCTCACTTTCATACTGCGATCCTACCATGGGTAGGATATAAGTAGCAATCCACCGGCCGATTAGTCCGCGAACGACATAGCGCAACCTGAGTTCCTGAACCCGGCGTGAGACCGGCGGTCCAAGGACGAGGCCATTGCGTCCGGCAGACCCGCAACGAGAGTTGCCAGACCTGACCAATTGACCAGCCAGCCCTACCCAGTGCTGGCGGACCCGGATCCGGAGGAGACCGATCGTGGAGTCGGCTCGTACCACCTGAGCACGCGCATGGCCCGCAGGGTGTTCCACCGGCTCGGTCTCCCCTCGCCGTCGTCCATCGCGAAGTGCAGCTGGCCGGGATGGGGATTCTCGAGGGGCCACCGGCCGTCCGAATCGCGCTTGGAGTCGACCAGGTCGATCGCCTCGGCCACCCTCTCGTCTGGAATAGCGCCAGCCGCGCGCAGGTAGTCGAGACCTCGGAGCACGTCGTAGTGCCAATAGGTCGGGTAGGAGAACTGCGTCCAGGCTGCAGGGCGATGGGTCTTGCGGTCCTGGTCGATCACCTCACCGGTCGACAGCCTGCGAAGCATCCGCCGCTCGAGGAGGTACTCCTGGCCGAGGAGGCGGGCAGCGGTCACGTCCCGGACGCTACCCACCGTTCGCTCGTACTCCAGCAGACCCTCCAGCACGTTGATGGTGGTGTGGAACGATCCGCGCGTTGATCCGTTCTCCTGCTCGCAGTTCCACCCGCCATCGCTCATCTGCTCGCCGAGGAGCCGGGCGACGATGGGCTCGACGTCCTCGCCGAAGTAGGCCCCGATCGCCACGGTCCTGCCGTTGATGCAGGGCTCCACCTCGCCCGCGAAAAAGGGCTCACCGTCGTGCTCCCATCTGCAGTGCTCGTGGACCAGTCGGACGGCGCGGCGCGCTCCTGCGCTGGCAGGATCAAGACCGAACGCCTGCAACAGCATCAAGCTCCAGGTAGTGGAGGTCCATTGGGGGAAGAGGGTGCCTTGCCTCTCGGGTGGCAGTGATTGCCACCAGTTCGCCGCGGCCGTGGCGGTAAACCTGGGGATGCCTCCATCCCACTGGCCATCCTGGCGCTGGAGGGCGAGCAACCGTGCGCCCCAGCCCTCGCTGGCGACGCGGGCACGCTCGGCCGCGACGTGCTCCTCGGGCGCATCAGTAAGGTCACGCATCACCTGCCAGCGGATCGCCGGGTCGGAGTCCAACAGCCACTCGACGACGTCCATTGGCTTCTACCTCCTCCGGGGAAGGATAGCCTTCAGCCGACCAACTTTCTGGTACGAACTAGTGCTGAGTTGGTGGCTCGGTAACACCGGATGAACGCAAGCCGACCGAATTGTTGCCCGACTTTGCTGCGGGTCGGCCGGCAAAGAACCCCATTAGTAGCCCAACCACCAGGCCAACGAACGTGATCGGGGCCCATGTGCTGACGGGTACCCATGGACTTGCCCGAGGAGAAACGAATGCCTCGATGATTAGGGGTGTCCAGATGACCGGCGTGGTCGCTATCGCTCCTGCATTCGCGAGCAGGTAGGCCCGACGCACATCCCAGTCGATGTTTGCCACTGCGATGACGACTCCGGCCACGACCCAGAGAAAAAGGAGCGGCCAAATCACAACGGCGTAGTAAGCAAGTTCCGCGGACAAGTACACAAGGAACAGGAACGCGGTCAGGCAGGCCAGGGGCAGATACAGAGCCAAACGGACGATTACGCGCAGAAGAGAAGACCCAGCGAACACTTTCAGGGAGCATATCCCGCGGCCAGCCGGGAACCCTGCGAGTAGACCCAGCCATAGCGCATTTACGCCGGATGGCCTGGCTCCGTGGAAGGTGGCTGCTATCGAAATCAGGCAGGCCGCCAGAAGGGGTTGCCGCCCGTAGCCTTATCTAAGGCGGCGGGCAGTCCAGCCGAGTGTTCGGCAATTCGGTCGAGGTAGTCGGGCGCCAGTCGCTCGCGGTATCGCGGAAGCGAAAAGACGTCGGACGCTAGCCGGCCGGGGTCGGCCACGCCGTGATAGCTATTGGATCCGAGCTGGTCCCATCTGAGAACGTGATCTTCCGACCGGAAGAGGTTCATCTGACTTCAAGCGTTTGGATATTGGCCGCGCCACTGGGCAACTGGAATGTTGATATGGGCAACCGTGCTGGCAGGGGTTAGCTCGAGCAGTTTGCCGTCCCGCATCCGAAGAGTGATGGGCTCGCCGCAGTCGAGGCACCGTGAATCGACCCGTATCTCTTGGCCAAGGAAAAGCCAACTAATCGCCAGGCTCTCGAGACCGCGAAGGGCGCGAAAGAGGCGATCAGGTCGGTCTCGGGATGCAACCAATTGGGCAGCGCCATCGCCGTGACCTCGTGCAGCAAAGCGCGGGCCGCGCCAGGCCGAACGCCAAGATCAACCGCGAGCTCCGCGTAGTGTGGAGCGGATCCGTTGCTCACGAATCTCTTCATGACCGCCTGGTAAAGGCTGGCCTTAGCACTTGGCACGCGCTCAGTATGGCGTCCGATCCGGCGCGCCACGTCAGGGGACTTGCGGCCGGCGACTTAGACCAGCTGCTCGAGGCGCTGGGCCGCGGTGCCCGGCGGGTCCGTTGCGCGAAGCCGAGCCGAATGAAAGGCCGCGCGCTCGCGCATCTCCTCACTGCCGAGCGCCCGATCGATCGCGGTCGCAATGCTTTCGGTGTTCGCGGCGGCGCGGGGAACGACCTCGGCCACACCCAGCGCCTGGGCGCGGGCGGCGACGCCCGGCTGATCGCGGCCCCACGGGATGAGCACCATCGGCTTTCCGTGCCACAGCGCCTTCATCACCGTTCCGTGTCCGGCGTGGCCAACCAGCAACGCGGCACGCTCCAACACGGCCGCATGGGAAACCGTCCGCTCGATGCGCACGTTCCGCAGATGAGCGGCGAACTCGGATGGGTCGTGTTCCGGTCCAATTGTGACGAGTACGCGGACTGGCCGATCAGCGAGTGCCTCGACGGCGGCTTGCGCCAGTTGGATGTCGTCCTGCCTCTGGGAGCTGATCGACACCAGGATCCACGGATCGCCGGGCTCGTCCAAAAACGCTGGGCGCGGCAATGGCGGTTCCCAGATGCCGAGTGGTCCGACGTAGTGGTGCCGAGACGGCAGTGCGGCAAAGGTGTAATCGAAGACCTGGTCGGTCGCGTGCAAGACGAGATCCGCCGCCTCCAGCAGCTCGGCGTAGCGGCTGACGAGCGGCAGGGCCCGCGGGCCAATGTCCTCTTCGACCGGACGCGGTGGGTTGGGACCGATGTAGAAGGTGCTGTTCACCGCCGCCCACGGAACGGATGGGCAGGTGGCGTCCACCGCCTCGACGCCAAAGAGCGAGGTCAC
>VBDZ01000086.1 GCA_005881215.1 Chloroflexota bacterium
GCTCTGGGCGCCGGGCGGACTTAGCGGATGAGGCAGCGCGACTGAGCGCTAATCGGGGAGACCGAGCTGAGAAGAAAAGAGTCGCCAAGCTGATGGAATCCCTACGTGCAGCGGGGTGAAGTCTTCCGACTTCGCGCATCGCGCGCCCCGCGGGCTCATGAGCAGTCGGGCCGTCGGTTTGGGGTGGTTCTCCAGGCGGACGAGTTGCTAGCCCTCTCCACGATTGTCATCGCCCCCACGTCTACTCAGGCACTTCCCGCCTCGTTCCGACCTGAAGTAGAGATCGGAGGCACGCGTACTCGCGTGCTAGTCGAACAGCTTGGCGCCGTAGACCCCAGCCGCCTGGGAGAGTCGCATGGTTTGTTAGCGCGCGACGAACTCCATGAGGTTGATCGCGCTCTCGCTATCGTTCTCGGCATGACCCGCTAAGCTCCTGCGGGGAAGAGACATAACCCGGAGGTCGCCGAGCTAACCGCCCCAATTCGGGAACTTTCGCCGGGCCGGAGCCGTTGTATCGTCGGTGCGTAAGATCCTGGTCGGTCTCGCCGCGGTCGGGCTTGGCGCTATCCTCGTCATGGCAGCAGTTCATTTGCTGCATCCCGCCATTGGCCCGTCGGTTCCGGGCGTTTCAGCGGAACGGCTCTCGCAGTCCGGGATTGTGATGCTGAATCCGTTCCCTTGGGACCCACCCCAGATCACGAAGAGCCAGGCCGAACAACTCGCACTAAAGCAGGCGCCGGGCGGTACCATCCTCCAAACCGTTCTGGCGGAAGTGGTTCTGACAAATCCCTCGTCGACCAAGCCACGTCTGTGCTGGGTGGTGAGCCTGCCGGGGTCGCTGATTCTGTCGCATGGGCCGCCGGGCAGTCCCCAGCGAACCGCGAACTGGTACGTCATCCTGATCGATGCTCATTCGGGCGAATTCGTCCAAGGCTCGGCCGGCGGTTAGACCCTGGCCGACCAGCGCTGGTTTCGGCGTTACGAAACCCCCGCCCTGACACCGCGCCACGGGACCGTGATATCGGTGTCAGGTACAGGCGTGCTTTACTTCTGCTTGGCGTACTCCGGCGAACCCTTGAAGTCGAGCAAGATTACGGTTTCGTTGCCGACCGTCCAAGCGTCGTGTCCAGGCGGGATGACAAAGCCGTCGCCGGCCTTGATCTCCTCGTCCGAGCCGTCCCGACCGACGATTTTCATGCGCCCCTGAACGACGTATCCGACATGGTGGACCTCGCAGCGATCAGTCTTCGCGATCGGCTTGACGTGATCGGACCACTTCCAGCCAGGCTCATGGTGCGAACGGCCGATGGTCACGCCGCCGACGTTCACGACCTCCAGCTTGCCCTTGCCGAATGGGCGCGTTTCGTCGGGAGAGTGAAGGCTCTTCTTGTGAGCCGCAGCCTTCTTCTCGGTAGTGGGTGCATCTGCCATCGCGACCTCCTTGGTAAGCGACTCGTCGGCGATAGTCCCGTGGCGATCTTCAGTATGCGCGTTAATGTCGGGTTATCCCGACGCACTCGATCTCGATGCGGGTCGACGCTGAAGAGGCAACGGATCAGGTCGATTGCTCGTGTCCTTTCATCCCCTGCCACAGAGTGTTGACGATCTTCCAGCCGTCCCGTGTCCGAGCCAGGTGCACGTACTCGTAGTACACCGCCGACCGAACCGTGGCGCTACCGATATCACCGAAGACGTCCACGACATCCACCTCGATTCGGCGATCGGGAACATCACGAGTCTTGCCCACTCCGGCCGCAGTTGCCTCGATCATCTCCTGCGCAGTAATTGTCCCGAGGCGGCCGGCGAGCGAGGGATCGACGCCGCGGGGCCGTTTGGCCAGCTCCGGATGGAGCGCGCGCTTCATGCGCGCGGCGTCGCCGTCGAACCAACCTTCGAAGTAGTCGAGGAGGGTCCGCTCGATCGCGCGCGCAGCTTCCACATCCTTTGCGGCAGACCTACTCAAAACTCGCCTCGAAGACGGTTCGCATAACGCATCAATCGTAGCCCCTGCGGCGATCCAGGACGGTTCCTGTTCGAACAGTGCCTGATCCCAGCCCGCAGCTAGACTCAATGGCGCCATATACGTATCAGAACTTGAGAGGTGCCCATGTTAGGCGATCATCTCGTGTTCCCGATTCTGCTGTCGACAGACTTGAAGGCGAGTCGGGCCTTTTACCATGACACGCTGGGGCTCGAGATCCTCCGCGAAGACGACGAGCGGATCATCTTCCGCTGCGGCGACGGATCGCAGCTGACCGTAACCGCCAGCACGACCGGAACAGCGGATAGCCAGACCCAACTTGCCTGGCGCGTTCCTGACCTCCGAGCCGAGCTCGCGGATCTCCGCGGCCGCGGCGTACCGATCCAGGAATACGACCTGCCCGACCCGAAAACCGAAGATGGAATTGCCGACATGGGCTTCGCCTGGGCTGCCTGGATCATCGATCCGAGCCGAAACGTCCTCGGGATCATGCAACCGAAGCATCCGGGTGCGGGTGCTGCTCCGACACAAGCCCGGTAGCGATACTCGCTGCACGTCTGTCTACCGCTGACTCGCTCGTTCGACTTTGCGCTCTTGACATCTCGAGAATGGGTGGGCCTAATAGTCGGAACGAGCTCGATGAGCCGCAGCTAGCAAGCGGAATAACTAAACGGAGGCAAACATGGGTTCGCTATACGAGCGGCTCGGTGGGTCGGAATCAATCACCGCAGTGGTGGAGGATTTCAGGGATCGCGTGGCCAAGGATAGTCGGATCAACCAGAAGTTCGCCAAGACAGATCTGGTCAGACTGAGGCAGATGCTGATCGATCAGGTCTGCGAGGCCACCGGGGGACCGTGCAAGTACACCGGCCGCACCATGAAGGAAGCGCACGCCGGAATGAAGGTGACGAGTGGCGAGTTCGACGCACTCGTTCAAGATCTGGTGGCGACCTTCAATCATTTCAAGGTTGGCAAGGCAGAACAGAGCGAGGTTCTGGGTGTCCTCGGCCCGCTGAAGCCCGACATCGTCGAGGTGGATTCCAACCAGGTCGGGACGGCGCTGCCGTCGACCTATCAACCTGCACCCGCCCTGACGCACTAAGCCACTAGCACTAAGCCACTAGCGATCGGCGAACGCCAACCTGGCGCCAAGGGCAACGAACGCGCCCGCGAAGGCCCGGCGCAGCCAGGTTAAGACCTGGGGCCGGGAGATCACGTGCTTCCGGATCGCGGCGGCGAAGCTCCCATAGCCGATGAACACAACGAGCGTGATCAGCATGAAAACGCCACTCAGCTCGACCATCCGGATGAGCGCGCCCGGATCGTTAGTACTCACGAACTGTGGCAGAAATGCAAAGAAGAAAATCGTGAGCTTCGGATTCAGAATGTTGACCAGAATCGCCGAGACGATCACATTCGTCGCTGAGCGCGCGACCGTTTCTTCCTCAACGGCCAGGGCGCCCTTTTCCCGGAGCGTTCTCCACGCGATAAAGAGAAGGTAAGCCACACCCAGGTACTTGAGACCCTGGAAGGCGACGGCGCTGGTGTGCAAGAGAGCCGCGAGGCCCGTGATGGCCGCCACCATGTGCGGAACGATCCCGAGGGTACATCCGATCGCGGCGATCACACTCGCGCGGGTGCCACGGGAAAGGCCAGCCGCCATCGTGTAGAGGACTCCGGTACCCGGCGAGACCACGACGATGAGCGATGTCAGCAGGAAGGCGGTACTAACGGCAGCCCTCCTGGCGCCGCGGCATCAGCGTTCGTCTGCCATCGAGACCTCTCTGCTTAGTTCCGCTTCGGTACCTGCTGGACCGACCATTTGTTGCCATCGGGATCGCTGAAGTACACGAACCTTCCCCAGGCCAGGTCCTCGATCCCACTGACGTCAACGCCCCGCCCGGCGAGTTCCTGATGCGCCTTCTCGATGTCCGGCACCA
>VBDZ01000059.1 GCA_005881215.1 Chloroflexota bacterium
CTCGCTGCACAGCTGGGCCGCCAGGGTCTTGTTTGGCGACATGACGAGCGTCGGCCGCTGGATCTCCTGGATCATCTGGGCGACGACCATCGTCTTGCCGGACCCGGCCACGCCGAGCAGCACCTGGTGTTTCAGGCCCTGATCGACCCCGGTGGCAAGCTTTTTGATGGCCTCCGGCTGGCCGCCCGCGGGCGACAAGTCAGCCGTGAACGCGAACCTGGGCATCCTTTAATTGTAGGTTTGCCCTGCCAGAAACAAACGTCCCCCGTAGCCCGTTAACCCGCTAGATGCGGCGGAACATCGCCCTCGGGACGATCGGGCTCTTGAGCCTGGCCGTGCTCGGCCTGCTTGGTTGGGCCTCCTACAGCCGGGCGGCGTTCGGGACCTGGGACCCGACGGCGCAGCCCAACCGGATCGACTACTGTGACCGGCGCTACGATCCCGGGGCGCACGTCGGCCGGGCCCAGATCGACGCCATGGGAAATGGTTTCGGCGTGTTTCCGTTTCGCCAGGTCGGCATCACGGCCAGCGGCACGGCAATCTTCGCCAAGCCCCTGCCGGACAGCCTTCGCCGTCAATCCCCGAATGCCGGGCCGCTGCCGTGCGCCATGGCCGTCTACCTGAAGGTCGGCGCAGACGACTACCTCGCCTACGGGATCAGCGGCGGGCCCTGACGGGCTCTATTCCGAGGTGTCGGCGTGGCCCGGGTTGACCAGCCGCTTGCGCTCGAGGTAGGCGATCAGGCCGAACAGCAGCGTCAGCCCCAGCAGCGCGCCGCCCAGCGCGTCCGAGAGCCAGTGCCAGCCCAGGTAGACCACACCGTAACCGACGAAGAAAATCACCAGCACCAGGATCGGGCTGAGGCGCGAGCTGTCACGGCCGAAGAGTTCCCATCGCTCCGCCAGGTAGAGCACCAGCCCGTAGGCGAGCACCGCGCGCAGCACGTGGCCGCTGGGGTACGAGTACCCGCCGACGTTGTGGGGGATCGTCGGCAAAATCTCCGGAAATCGCTGGAAGGCCTTGCCCGGGGCGATGCTCGTCACGAGATGCTTGCCCAGGATCTCCAACCCCGAGCCGACCAGGACGAACGCCACGGGCAGCACGGCGAGCAGGCGCAAACCGCGAAACAGCGCCAGGCCGAGCAAGGCGGCAATCACGATCGTTACCTCGATGCTGCCCAGGTACGAGAAGAGGCCCAGGCCGAGGTCCTGGCCGAAGCTCCCGCGGTTCTGCAGATAGTGGGTCAAACGCAGGTTGAGCCGATCGAAGCCGCCCACCATCACCAGCGCCGTGATCAGCAGGAAGGCCGCCAGAAAGACACCCGCGGTGATCATCAGTCGGCGACTGAGGCGGGGCCAGCGGGGCCGGGTCAGCGCTGGCACTTGCGGCAGTAGACCGTGCCGCGGCCGGCCAGCCGGGTTCCCTGCAATGGCGTCCCGCATGTCAGGCAGGGCTCGCCGGCGCGGCCGTAGACGAGCAGCTTCTCCTGGTTGGAGCCGCGCAGCCCAAAGGCATCGACGTAGTTGATGATCGACGAGCCTCGCGCCGCAATGCTGTTCTCGAGAACCTCCTGGATCGCCGAGTAGAGCGCCCGGCGTTCACGCAGCGTCAACTGGTGCGTCCACCGGCTAGGACGGATTCCCGCCCGAAAACATGCCTCGTCGGCGTAGATATTGCCCACCCCGGCGAGAAACGATTGATCCAATAGCGCCGATTTCACCGGGCGGCGGCGGCCCCGGACCAGCCGGTCGAACTCAGCTTCCGTCAGGTCGCCGTGGATCGGTTCCGGGCCCAGCCGGGCGGGAAACGCCCGGGCGGCGACCAGCTCGTCCTGCTTGCCGAGCAGCAGCCGGCCGAACTGCCGCTGGTCGTCGTAGCGCAGCTCCAGGCCGGTGTCAAGTACCACGTGCACGTGGGTGTGCTTGACCGGCGTTTCTTCGGGCTCCCAGACTCGCAGGTGGCCGGTCATCCCCAGGTGGACGACCAGCCGCTCTGAGTCCTGATCCAGCGGCATCACGATGTACTTGCCGCGTCGTTCGACGGACCTGATCGTCCGGCCACGCAGGCGTCGAACGAACGTTGTCGCGCTCGGGTAGCGAATCAGCCGGCCGCGGATCAACGGGTCACGGGTCAATTGCACGGACGCGATCGTTCGGCCACTCAGCTGCGGCCGCAGGTCGCGAACTACGGTCTCGACTTCCGGTAGCTCCGGCATGGGTCTAGGCTTGCGCCGCCACCAGACGAACCCGCTCCATGTCCTGCCAGTTGGGGCCCAATTTCAGGTCGACCTGAAGCGGCACATCCAATGGATACGCCGTCGCCATCAGGTCGGGGACGACCTCGATCAGGCGATCGCGTTCGGCCGGCGGAACTTCGAAGACCAGCTCGTCGTGCACCGTCAGGATCATCCGGCTGCTGAGCCGCTCGTCGCGCAGATATTTCTGCAGCTGGATCATGGCCAGCTTCATGATGTCGGCCGCCGATCCCTGGACCGGCATGTTGATCGCGATCCGCTCGGCCGCCAGCCGCAATGCCCGGTTCGGCGACCGGATGTCCTGGATGTAGCGCCGGCGCTGTAGCAGGGTCTCGACGTATCCCTGCTCGCGGGCCTGGATCTTGATACCTTCGAGGAATTCGCGCACCCGGTTGTAGGCCCGGAAGTAGGCATCGATGAAGACCCGCGCCTCCTCGGTCGACATGCCGGTGTCGCGGGCCAGGCCGAAGTCGCTGAGCCCGTAAAACAGGCCGAAATTCACGACCTTGGCCAGCCGCCGCTGATTGGCCGTGACCTCGGACTGGTTGATGCCGAACACCTCGGCCGCCGTCCGCGCGTGAATGTCCTCGCCCCGTGCAAAGGCGTCGACCAGCACCGGGTCGTCCGTCATGTGCGCCAGTACTCTCAGCTCGATCTGCGAATAGTCGGCTGAAAGTAAGAGATCACCCGGCTGGGCGGGAATGAAAGCGCGCCGCACTTTCTGGCCCACCTCGGTCCGGATCGGAATGTTCTGCAGGTTGGGATCGGACGACGAAAGCCGGCCGGTGGCCGCCACGGTCTGATTGAAGCTGGTGTGGACCCGATGCGTCTTCGGATCGACCAGCAGGGGCAGGGCATCGACGTAGGTTCCCTTGAGCTTGCTGAGCTGGCGAAATTCCAGGATCTTCCCGACCACCGGATGCTGGTCGCGCAGACCCTCGAGCACGTTCGCGTCCGTCGAGTAGCCGCTCTTCGTCTTTCGGCCGCCCGGCAGGTTCAGGTCTTCGAAGAGAAATCGCGCCAGCTGCTGGGGCGAGTTGACATTGATCGGCCCGTGCGCGACGTCTTCGATCTCCTGGTCGAGCCGCTGCAATTGGTCGTACAGCTCACGCGAGACCAGCTGCAGGTACTCCAGGTCGATCGACACCCCGGCGAGCTCCATCTCGGCCAGCACCGGCACCAGCGGCATCTCGAGGTCGCGAAAGAGCGCGGCATTCTTGAGCCGGTCGAGCTCAGATTGCAGCCGGGGGGCGAGCTCCAGCATCACCCGCATCCGCTCCCCAAAGAAGGCCGCGGCGCGCGCGATCTCGACCTGGTCACAGGTGGTCGCCGTCTTGCCGCTGCCGAACAACGCCTCGCGCCCCTCGATGGTGCGATGCAGGACGTCCGACGCGAGCGCCTCGAGGCTGGGAGACCGAACGCCGGAGTTGAGCAAGTAGGCCGCGACCAGCAGGTCCCAGTCGATCCCGCCGAGCTCGATCCCGTGCGCCCGCATCGCCAGGTAATCCGCCTTCTGGTTGAAGCCGAGCTTGGACGGTCGCGCGCTGCGCAGGCTGGGCGCGAAACGGCCCAGCACGTCGCGCAGCTCGAGGCAGCGCTCCTGCTCGTGCGCGAGCGGCACATAGAAGACCTGGTGCTCGTCCAGGCCGACGACGAGTGCGGCGATTCGGCCATGGCGCGGTACGTCGTCGACCGTGACCACCTGGAAGCCTGCCCGATCGGCGGCGGCAAAGGCCGTCACCAGGCGCTCGAGCTCGGCCGGTTGCCGGACGATGGTCACCGCCTCGGCGGGCCCGCTTTCGAGGGCCAGCGTGGGCTGTGCCGGCTGATCCTGACGCGGTTGGTCGTTCAGCGGGGCGAAGATGGGTGGCGCCGACATCGTGCTGCCATCGCGCCAGG
>VBDZ01000136.1 GCA_005881215.1 Chloroflexota bacterium
TTGAGCTGAACAACTCGTTCTACCGGCAGCCGCCGCCGGAGCGTTTTACGACGTGGCGCCAGCAAGCGCCGCCCGGTTTTCTGTTCGCGGTCAAAGGCAGTCGGTACGTGAGCCACATCAAGCGCCTGGCGGTCGAGCAGAAATCGATCGATCTTGTGGTCGACTCGGCGCGCGCGCTTGGCGACAAACTGGGTCCAATCCTCTTCCAGCTCCAGGCGAACTTCCACCTGGATCTGCGGCGTCTAGAGCGCTTCCTGGGGATGCTGCCGGACGATCTCCGGTTCTCGCTGGAGTTCCGGCATGAGTCGTGGCTGGTGCCCGCGGTCTTTGACTTGCTCAGGTCTCAACGAGTCGCACTCTGTATCCCCGATCATCCGAAGATGCCGCAGTCGTTCGAGATCACCGCCGACTTCACATATGTAAGGATGCATCTCCCCCCTCGTGGCCTCGGCTACGGAAAAGCGGCGCTCGAGCCGTGGGCCGAGCGGGTCGATCAGTGGAATGGTCAGGGCCACGACGTCTTCGTCTACTTCAACAACGACATGGAGGGCCACGCCATCAACGACGCCGCTAGCTTGAAAGCCCTGGTGGCGGCGCCATCGAAGGCGGCTCGCTAATCAGGCACCCACCTGCGACATACAGTGGCGGGAAGGCCGGGATTCGAACCCGGGGAGCGGAAACACCCGCTCAAGCGCTTAGCAGGCGCTCGCATTCGACCACTCTGCCACCTCCCCGCGAAGGCGGTAGCCAGTTTACCCTGTTTCCATGGAAACTTCGGTCGACGAGCGATGGGCACGCTACGGACGGGCGCTGATCGGATCGATGAGTGAAGTGCTGACCGAAACGGCTGACGACACCCACGCCAACCTGCTCGAAACCGCCGACTACTGGCTGTCGCTGGGCCTGGTGCTGGGGTTGCGCCAGCCGGGGCAGGCTCGGGAGCTGCTGCACCTGATCGAAGCGCACGAGGCGGAGCGGGGCGAGCTCGAGCGGGACGCCGCCGGACTGATCAGTAACGTCTTTGCATGAGACGCCGCGGCCTCGTCTCCCAGATGTACGCCGCGGCGCGTCTGGCGAACGACGTCTCGACGCTGGCCTCGGGTGATCCCCGGCGGATCGCCCGGCGGGCCCGGAACAAGATCGTCGGCCGGGCGCTGGGTCGGGCCGGACTCTGGCGCCTGCTCTGGCGGTGAGGCGATGTTCGGCAGGCGGCAAGCCCTTAGAGTCGCGGGGTCAGCCCTCCAGCCGCTGCATCAGCCCTCGATCCGCTTCGCCAGCCGCTTGAGGTCCGCGACGAACGCCTGCATCTCGAGCTCACGACTCTCGTCATCCGGGGCCCGCAGGATCGATGACGGGTGCACCGTCGCCATCATCAAAGGTAGGCCCGGTCGCTCGATGAACTGACCCCGCTGTAGCGTCACCCGGAAGTCGCGGCCCAGCAGGGCCTGGGCGGCCGTCGCGCCCAGGCACACCACGATGTGCGGCTTCACCAGGGCGATCTCGGCATCCAGCCACGGCCGGCACGCCGTGATCTCGGCCGCGTTCGGCTTCTGGTGAAGCCGTCGCTTGCCCTGCGGCTTCCACTTGAAATGCTTGACGGCGTTCGTGATGTAGACCTGGTTCCGATCGATTCCCGCGGCGCGCAGGCCGTCATCGAGCAACCGTCCGGCGGGGCCGACGAAGGGCTTGCCCTCGATGTCTTCGCGATCGCCCGGTTGCTCGCCCACGAACATCACCTTGGCGTGTGGAGTGCCATCGCCGAAGACCGTCTGGGTGCCTGTCTTGTACAGATCACACGCCTGGCAGCGGGCGGCGGCGGCCTGCAGGCCGGGTAGGGTGGGTTGGTCGGGAATCAGCGCCTGGGCCGAACCCGGTTCCGCTCCCGCGAGGCCGGGCAGGCTCGGCCTAATCCGCGCCGGGCTCAAGGGGCAGGCTCAAGGTGAATTCGCTTCCCTCTCCTGGCTTCGAAACCGCCACGATGTCGCCGCCGTGCAGCCGCGCCAGCTCGCGCGCGAGATAGAGGCCCAACCCGGTTCCTGGAACGTCCGATTCGTTCACGAGCCGATTGAACCGTACGAATAGGCGATCCATGTCCGCGGCCGCGATCCCGATCCCGAGGTCTCTGACGCTGAGCAGCGCCAAACCTCCCGCAATGGAGAGTTGCACGGTGACGTCGCCCCCACCGGGCGAGTACTTGATGGCGTTGTCGATCAGGTTACCGATGATGATGTCCAGCCGCATCGGGTCAGCCATCATCGGCACCTTGTGATGAACCCGGTCCTCAAACCGAAGTCGATGCTTTGGCGTGGCGGAGGCGCGGGCCGCCTGCAGGCATCGGCGCACGACCTCACGGAGCTCGAGGCGCCGGCGCTGCAGTTGCAAGCGCTGGTCTTCCAGCCGGGCGGCCTCCACCATTTCGTTGGCGAGCAGGTTGATCTGGGCGGCTTTCGCTCTCAAGAGCGGCAGCACCGGGCGCATCCGCTTCGGGATCGGCCCGAGCGACTCGTCTTCCATCAGTGACAGATAGCCTCCCAGCATGGTGGCTGGTCCGCGCAACTCGTGAGACGCCAGCCGCAAGAACTCCGACTTGGCCTTCTCGAGCTCAGCAAGCTGATCGGCCTTTTGACGCAGCCGATCCGCCTCAACCTGTCGGTGCTTGGCCTGGAATTTCGCCTCGGTTTGTTCGGCCAGGACCATGATGTGGGTGAGCCGCCCGCCGCTGAACACCGGGTAGGCGTCGATATTCCAGCTGCGGCTCGCGGCGCGTTTGGCGCCGTGCTGGGACGAGAAATAACTTTGCGGGTCGCGGCCGCGCCTGACTCGTGCGAACAGCTCACGGATGGCGCCATCCTCGGCGCCGGCAAACACCTCACCGACCGAGCCGCCCGGCCGGGGGGTCCGTTCCAGCTGCAGCACGCGGGCAAACTCCCGGTTTCCGCAGGAAAACCTGGCGTCGTCGTCGCCCAGCTCGAAGAGTGCGATGCCGACCGGCAGCGCCTCCAGCACGGCAGGCAGTAGCTCCCCCGACGGCCCGGATCGCTGGCGGTCAGGATCAGGGCGCCCTGCCGGAGAAACCGGTCCTGGGTGGATCATGATTCCAGCCTTATATCACTATAGTAAGGTTCCATTATAGTCCTTGGCCCCAAAGCCGTTCGGGGTCGCGCGGCATCAGCCCGCCTGCGCGCTGCGCGGTCTCACGACGGCGCGTGCCGCGTCGCTCCCAAGGTCCCGGACACCTCCTCCCCATCCGAGCGGGCCCGACTCGATCGATCTCCGAAAGATGTGACACTGATGATATAAGAATCCGTCAACGCCCGACGCGGCGGTCGAATTCGAACGCCGCTAAACTGACCTGACATGAGCGACGCCTCTGCACCGCAGCGTCTCGCCCCGACCACCGATGGCGGCCCGGTAGGACCGGTGATGGTGATCGGGGGTGCGGAGGACAAGCTGGGCGAGCGCGTCATCCTGTCGCGCTTTGTCGAGCTCGCTGGTGGCGACCAGGCGCAGATCGTGGTGATCAGCACCGCGTCTTCGCTGGGGGACGCGGCGACCGACCTCTACCGCCACCTCCTTGGTCGCATCGGCGCCCGCACGATCACCGGGTTGTGCCCGGAGACCCGCGAGGAGGCGAACGATCCGCAGGCGGTCGCGGCCCTCACCAGCGCGACCGGGATCTTCATGACCGGTGGCAACCAGTTGCGGCTGTCCTCCATCATCGGCGGCACCGCGCTCGGTGCCGCGATCCTCGACGCGCACGGGCGCGGCGTGGTGGTGGCCGGCACCTCGGCCGGCGCCAGCGCTGTCGCCACCCACATGATGGCCTTCGGTAGCTCCGGGGCGACGCCCAAGCACCGGATGGCCCACGTTTCGGTCGGCCTGGGGTTGCTGGTGAACGTCGTCGTCGACCAGCATTTCGAGCAGCGCACGCGGCTTGGCCGCCTGCTCGCGGTGGTGGCCCAATCTCCCTCGCTGATCGGCCTGGGCCTCGATGAAGACACGGCAGCCGTCATCGATGCCAACGACATCCTCGAGGTCATCGGCCGTGGTTCGGTGACCATCGTCGACGGTTCGGATGTCATCACCGACGCCTTCCGGACGACCGGCCACAAACCCATGATGGTCTCCAATGCGCGGCTCCATTCGCTCCCCGCGGGCTATCGCTTCGATCTCCGCGCCCGGCGGGTCTTGCCGTTGGACGTGAGCCCGAACGCGCGCATCGCCCAACTCGCCCAGGGCCGGATCGCCAAGATGGTTCGGCAAGCCACCGCCGAGGGACGGAACGACCGGGCCATCGAGCGCAGCCGCCTGCGGCACGAGGATCGCAAGGCGTCCGAGTGAGCGATTCGCGCATGGACACGCGAGTCGAGCGCGACGAAGACGCCAAGCACGAGCCGGTCGAGAAAAAGCCGCCCCTGAGCGCCGACCTCAAGATTCTCGAGAGCCAGGTGCTGCGCGGCCCGAACTACTGGTCGTACGACCCCGCCATCCGGCTGCTCGTCGACCTCGGCTCCCTCGAGCACTGGCCCTCGAACACCATCCCGGCGTTCAACGATGCCCTGATCGGCCTGCTGCCCGGACTCAAGGACCATGGCTGTTCTCTGCACCGGCCCGGCGGGTTCATCGAGCGGCTGCGTGACGGAACCTGGCTGGGACATGTCGCCGAGCACGTGGCGCTCGAGCTGCAGCGGGAGACCGGCGGGACCACCACTCGGGGGAAAACGCGCCGCGCCGGAACCCCCGGCCATTACAACGTCGTCTACGGCTACCTCGAGGAGCAGGTCGGCCTGGCGGCCGGCAAGCTGGCCGTCCGCCTGCTCAACCACCTGGTGCAGGCGAATCCGACGTTCGACTTCGTCGCCGAGCTGGAGAACCTCGTCCTGCTCGCCGACCGGGCCGCCTTCGGGCCATCGACCCAGGCGATCCTCGACGAGGCGGCCCGTCGAGACATTCCGTACATCCGTCTGAACGACCAGTCCTTCGTCCAGCTCGGCCAGGGCAAGTACCAACAGCGCATCCGGGCCACCATGACGTCGCGCACCTCGGCCTTGGGCGTCGACATCGCCGGCGACAAGAAGCTGACCACCTCGCTGCTCGCCTCCGCCGGCCTGCCGGTTCCCCGCAGCGAGATCGTGCGCACCGAAGATGAGGCGGTGTCGATGGCAACCCGAATCGGCTACCCGGTGGTGGTGAAGCCCCTCGACGGCAACCACGGCCGCGGCGTCAGCCTCGACCTCAAGAATGAGGTTGACGTCCGGCGGGGCTTCGAGCGCGCCATCCGGCAGACGCGCAGCGGCATCGTGGTGGTCGAGAGCTTCATCAAGGGCAATGACTACCGGGTGCTGGTGATCGACGGGCACATGGTGGCGGTCGCCGAGCGGGTGCCCGCCCACGTGATCGGCGACGGTGAGCACACGGTGCGCCAGCTGGTCGACATCACCAATCACGACCCCCGGCGCGGTATCGGCCACGAGAAAGTCCTGACCCGGATCAAAATCGATGAGGCTGCCGACGAGCTGGTGAAGCGGCAGGGCCTCGGGCTCGACGCCGTCCCGCCCCGCGGGGCGTTCGTCAAATTGGCCGCCACGGGGAACATGTCGACCGGCGGGATCTCGATCGACCGCACCTTCGAGGCCGACCACGACAACGTCGAGATCGCCGAGGAGGCGGCCCGCGTCGTCGGCCTCGACGTCGCCGGGATCGACTTCCTGACCCCCGACATTTGCCAGCCGGTGCGGGAGAGCGGTGGCGCCATCGTGGAGGTCAACGCCGCCCCAGGATTCCGGATGCACACCCATCCCACCGAGGGCGAGCCCCAGTACGTCGCCAAGGCCGTCATCGACATGCTGTTTCCCCAGGGGACGCCGGCGCGGATTCCAGTGGTCGCCGTGACCGGGTCCAACGGCAAGACCACCACCGCCCGGATGATCGCCCACATCGTCCGGGGCCTCGGTTACCGGGTCGGGATGACGACCACCGACGGCATCTACATCGACGGCCGGCTGGTCAAGCAGGCCGACGCCAGCGGCCCGCGGTCGGCGCGCATGGTGCTACAGAACCCGCGGGTCGATTTCGCCGTCTTCGAAGTCGCCCGCGGCGGCATCCTTCGCGAAGGCCTCGGCTACAGCCTCAACGACGTGGCGGTAGTGCTCAACGTCACGGGTGACCATCTCGGCTTGAAAGAAGTCAACTCGTTGCGCCAGCTGGCCGCCATCAAACGGGTGATCGTGGAGGCGGTTCCGCGCAGCGGCACGGCCGTCCTCAACGCCGACGACGAGCTGGTCGCCGAGATGCGCACCCACTGCAGCGGGGCCGTGATTCTGTTCTCGATGCGTGAAAACAACGAGCTGGTGGATCGCTGGGTACGACGCGGGCGCAAGGCGTTCGTGATCCAGGCGCAGCCCGGCGGCGGCGAGATGGTGGTGCTGCGCGAGGGTCGGCGCAGCACCCAGATCGGCTGGGTCCACCTGCTGCCGGCAACCTTCGAGGGCCGGGCGCGCGCCAACGTTCAGAACGCGCTGGCGGCCGCCGCCGCCGCGCACGCGGCGGGCGCACACCTGCACGACATCCGGCAGGGACTGCGCAGCTTCCATTCTTCCTTCCATGAGGCGCCCGGGCGAATGAACCTGTTCGAGCTCCACGGCGTCAAGGTCATCGTGGATTACGCGCACAACCCGCACGGGCTGGCGATGGCGGGAGATTTCGTCGAGCGTCTCACTGGTCCGGGCGTGAACGGACCCGAGCCCGGCCGGCGGATCGCGGTGATCGCCACCCCGGGCGATCGCCGGGACGAGGACATGCGCGAGCTGGGCCGGGTGGCGGCGAGCCTCTTCGACGCCGTGATCGTTCGCGAGGACGCAAACCCTCGCGGCCGCCGGCGTGGCGAGATTGCCGAACATGTCATGGAAGGCATCAAGCAGGCCCCCGGCAGCCGGGTGCAGAGCGCCGAGATCATCATCGACGAGGGTCCGGCGATCGATGTGGCCCTCGACCGCGCGGCGCCAGGCGACGTCGTGCTGCTGTGCGTCGACAAACCAGCCGAAGCCTGGCGCCACCTCGAGGCGCGACGCGCCTTGCCGGTCTCGCCGGCGACCTGAACCGGCGCGGCTTCAGTCGCGCGCCCGTTTGACGAGGGCGCGGATCCGCTCGGCCCCCGCGGTCGAAGCCCCGCGATCGCGCAGGTAGGCGAAGATCTCCGGCCGTTGCCCGAGCGCGGTGATGGCGAGCACGTCATTGGCGGCCGACTCGCGAACCATCCACTCGAGCGCCTCCACCTCATTGGGAAAGACCGGCGACTCCGGCTTACCGCCGTCGACGATGCCGGCCTGCAGGCGCTGGATCAACTCCTGCGGGTCTCGCCCACGAAGGTAGCGGTGGAGCTCGGCGATCGCCACCCTGTCGGCACCCCGGGCGGCGGTGTAGCCGAGCCGGTGCAGGATGGCGTTGGTGCGGTCGCCAGCGCAACCGAAGCTCAGAAACACCCGGCCGCCGGCGGGTCGAAGGCCGTGACAGATTTCGACCAGGCCGCGCAGGCCGTCCTCGTTGTGGGCATAATCGATGACCACCACCCGGCCGTCCAGCTCGAAGACGTTCGCGCGTCCGGGGTTCCGCTCGGGATCGAGCACAAACGTCCGGAGTCCTTCGATCACGGCGTCCTCGGGAATCCCGACCGCCAGTGCGGCAGCGGCGGCCGCCATCGCGTTGCTGAGATTGTGGCTGGAGATTCCCGCCAGCGTCACCGGCACCTCCTCCACCGGCAGCAGCTGGTGAACCTGGCGCCGCGAGGTCATGACGATCAAGCCTCTGTCGAGGATCGACATCGCCCGACCACCTTCCGCCAGCGCCTGGCGCAGCGCGGGATGGTCCGGGTCGAGTGAGAACAACCATGGCCGGCCGGCCGCCTGCCGCCGCATGCCGAGCACGCGCGCATCATCGGCGTTCAACACGTCCCAACCATCCGGCCGGGTGATACGGGTGATGGTGGCTTTCACTTCGGCCAGCTGGTCGAGGGTCCGGATGCCGTGCTGGTCGAGGTGGTCGGCCGTCACGTTGGTGACCACCGCCACATCGTTGGATTCGGTGCCGATGCCTCGCAGCAGGATCCCGCCCCGAGCGGTTTCGAGCACCGCCAGCTCGATGCCCGGCTGGGCCAGCGCCCGGGCGGCCCCCCCGAATCCCGAATAATCGCCGGCCTCCACCAGCTGCGCATCGCGGTAGACGCCATCGGTCGTGGTGTAGGCCACCGATCGCCCGGCGGCGCGCGCCAGGTGCGCGATCAGCCGGACCGTGGTCGTCTTCCCATTGGTCCCGGTGACGGAAATGACCGGAACGGTGGGACGGAGCACGGTCGGAGCCGGTCCGGCATCGACGCGATCGAGCCGGCGCGCAACGTCAGCCGTGGCTCGCGCGACGGAGCGACGGGCGTCGAGCGACCGCTCGAGCATCGGGGCCAGCTCGCGGGCAAACGCCTCGGCCGCCGCCTGCCGACGCCACGGAAAGGCGACCACCACCTGGTCCGGCTCCGGACCCGGCCGTCCCCGGATCGCCAGGTGGGTGCCGGTGGCATCGGCCAGGGCACGGGTCAGGTGGACCGTGAAACGCGCAACATAACGACGCCGCTGCTCGCTCTGCGCCACCCCCGGATGGTTCACGGCGTGAAAGCCGGCCCGTCGAGTCAGCCGCTGCGCCCGATCTTCGGTCAGGCCGAGCCAGGGCGTCACCGCCAGCGTCAGCTTGATCGCCGGGCGGGTGAAGTAGAGGTTGGGTCCGTCGAGCACTCGGAGCTCGACCAGCTTGACGCCATCAGCCTCATCCATCAACGTGCCAGCATCCAGTCTCGCAGGCACCATACCTAAGGTAGGTCCATGACGAGCGGGTAACCATTCCAACAAGGACCGCACCAAAGCCCGAGGTCTGCGCAAACTCCCGCGGTGCGGTTGGTCTCACGCTGGTAGAGGCATGGCTCCCAGCTCGCTCCGCCTGCTGATCCTCGAGGACCTCCCCGACGACGCCGAGCTGGTCGTCCGCCAGCTCCGGGCGGCAGGCTTCGAGCCGAGCTGGCGGCGGGTGGACACCGAAGCCGATTTCGTCGCCGCCCTCGGTAACGATCTCGACCTGATCCTGGCCGACTATCACCTTCCCGGATTCGATGCCCGGCGGGCGCTGCAGCACCTGGTCGACCGCCAACTCGACGTCCCCTTCATCATCGTGTCCGGTGCCGTCGGGGAGACGGCCGCCGTCGCGGGGATGAAAGCGGGGGCCAGTGACTACGTGAAGAAGGATGACCTGGGCCGGCTGGGCGCGCTGGTGGAGCGGGAGTTGCGCGCCGCGACCGAGCGGAAAACGGCTCGACTCGAACGCGAGGCCGCCCAGGCGACGCTCCAGCGACTGGCAGCGATTGTTGAGACCTCGAGCGATGCGATCTTTGGCCTCGATCTCGACTGGAAGATCACGAGCTGGAATCACGGAGCCGAGCTGCTCTATGGCTACTCCGCCGTCGAGGCGATCGGGCAACACGTCCGGATACTCGTTCCACCGGATCTCGCTGAGCCGCGGTCCGACTACTCCGTACAGCTTCAAACGGGCGTTCCGATCCCGCCGTTTGAAACCGTGCGGCTTCACCGGAGCGGCCGGCGGATCGATGTCTCGGTCGCCGTGTCGCCCTTGCGCGACCGGGAGGGCGGGTTGATCGGACGGTCGGCAATCGTCCGCGATATCTCCGATCGGAAGCGGGCCGACCACGCGATCCGGGAGAGCGAGGAGCGCTATCGACGCATTGTGGAGACGGCGTTCGAGGGCGTCTGGGTGATCGATACGGAAAACAAGACCACCCTGGTTAACCTGCAGATGGCTGAGATGCTCGGTTACCGGATCGACGAGATGCTCGGCCGACCCGCGACCGAGTTCATGGATGCGCAGTCGCAAGCGGAATTCCAGTCCAACGCGGACCAGCGCAAGCAAGTCGGGCGCCTGCCGCGGCATGAATTCCGCTTTCGGCGCAAAGACGGTTCGGAGCTCTGGACCGTGATCGATAGCATCACGATGCTCGACGCGACCGCACAGTATGCCGGCTCACTCGCTATGGTGAGCGACCTGACCGAACGTCGGAAGGCGGCGGCAGAGCTCCTCGAGCGGACGAGCCTGTACGAGGCGCTGGTCACGGCCCAATCGGAGCTGGGCCAGATCCTCATCCTGACGGAAGGGAGCCAGCCGATCTATATCAATGATGCGTTCGTTCGGCTGACTGGATTCAGCGCCGAGGAACTAAAACGGCTCGACAGCCTGTTCGACCTGGTTCCCGCGGATCAGCAGCTATCCTTGCCCTCGGATCTGGAACAGCGATTGCAAGGCGAGCGCACCCGAAGCTTCGAGACAACCATCCTGGCTAAGGACGGCCGGCGGATCGAGCTGGAGGGGACCGACCTGCGCTTTCAAGCTGGTGGCCGAACGCTGGTGTTCACGCTGGCGCAGGACGTGACGGACCGTAAGGCGGCGCGGCGCGCGCTGGAGCACCAGGCGACCCACGATTCGTTGACCGGGCTCCCGAACCGGCGACTGATCCGCGAGCGGATTGAGAGCCTGTCTGGAAGGCCAGCGCCCGCACCGTTCACCGTGATCAGCCTCGGTCTCGATCATTTCCGGGAGGTGAACGACACCTTCGGCCACCGCGCCGGGGATTTGCTCCTGCAGCAGGTTGCCCTGCGCTTGAAAGCTCAAACGTCCAACGGTCAGGTCATGGCCCGTCTCACCGGCGATACGTTTGCCGCCTTGCTTCCCGGGGTGGGTGACAGCGACGCCGACCGCGAAAGCACCGCGCTCCTGCAAGCGATGGAGGAACCGTTTGAGGTCGAGGGTCAGGCGCTGGACATCGGGGCCAGCGTGGGCGTGGCCACCTTTCCCGATGGCGGCAAGGACGCGGACGAGCTGCTGCGCCATGCGGACATCGCGATGTCCGCCGCCAAGACCTCGCGCGGCACGGTGGTGCAATACCATCCCGAGCTCGAGCGCGGCGGCGCCAGCCGGCTGGCGCTGATGGCAGAGCTGCGCCGCGCCATCCACGACAATCGGCTGCTGCTCCACTATCAGCCGCTGGTCGACTTGCGCACCGGCCGGCTCAAGCGATTCGAGACCCTGGTCCGCTGGGAGGACCCCCGCCACGGCGTGATCCCGCCGATGGAGTTCATCCCCTTCGCCGAGAAGACACGGCTGATCCGGCCGCTGACCCGCTGGGTGTTGAGATCGGCGCTCCGCCAATGGCGCAGCTGGCACGACGCCGGCCGGTCGTTCCCGATGGCGGTCAACATCTCGATGCGCGACTTGATCGATCCGGCGTTTCCAGAGGAGATCGACGAGCTGATCCGGGAGGCCGGCGCGGATCCGCATCAGCTCGTCCTCGAAATCACGGAAGGCGTGATCATGACCGAGCCGGAGCGCGTCCTGCAGATCCTGGCGCGCCTCAAACGCACGGGTGTACGGCTGGCGGTCGACGATTTCGGCACCGGGTACTCGTCGCTGGCTTACCTCCACCGCCTGCCGGTCGACGAGATCAAGATCGACAAGTCGTTCATTTCCGCAATGGCGGGCGACGTGAGTAAGTCGAACATCGTCCGCGCCGCCGTCGACCTCGGTCACAGCCTCCGCCTCGAAGTCGTGGCGGAGGGGATCGAAGACATGCAGACCTGGGATCTACTGACGGCGCTCGGGTGCGATGTCGCCCAGGGCTACTACATCAGCCGGCCAATGTCGGCGGCGGCTGCCGAGGAGTGGATGAAAGGCTGGAGCGGCCAGGCGCAGCTCGCGGCCTGACGTGGCCCGCGGCGGTTGGCTAGATTGACACCATGCCTGCCTGGGTCTGCCGCACCTGCGGGGTCCAACAGGCGCCCACCGACGAGCCGCCGCCGGCCTGCGCGATCTGCGCTGATGAGCGACAGTATGTTCCGCCGCAGGGCCAGCGCTGGGCGACCGTCGAGGAGCTGCAGGCCGAGGGACGTCGCATCGAGGTTCGTGATCTCGAGCCCGGACTGACCGGTGTCGGGGCGGAACCGACGATCGGCATCGGTCAGCGCGCCCTGCTGGTGCAGACGCCGAGTGGTAATTTCCTGTGGGACTGCCTGGGCTTCATCGATGCGGCCGGCGTGGCCGCGCTGCGCGACCGCGGCGGTCTGCACGGGATTGCCATGTCGCATCCGCATTTCTATGGCGTCTGCGTGGAATGGAGCCAGGCCTTTGGCCACGCACCGATCTATATCCCCGAGTCGGACCGCCGCTGGGTGATGCGCCCCGATCCGGCGGTCCACTACTGGCATGGCACCCATTCGCCGATTGCCGGCCTGCGCTTGATCCAGTGCGGCGGCCATTTCGAGGGCAGTGCGGTGCTTCACTGGCCGGCAGGCGCCGACGGTCGTGGCGCGCTGCTGACGGGAGACACGATCACCGTAGTGGCGGACCGGCGCTTTGTCAGTTTCATGCGCAGCTATCCGAACGACATCCCGCTGCCGGCGGCGACGGTTCGCTCAATCGTCGCGACCGTCGCCTCGCACCGTTTTGACCGCGTCTACGGCGGTTGGTGGGATCGGGTCATCGAGCGCGACGGCGCGGCGGCCATCGAGCGCTCCGCGGATCGCTACATCCGCTGGCTCGATGGCCGTGTCGGCGAGTCATGACCGGCTCACCATTGTTGGCGCCTGGTCACTCACGCGTTCTCCTGGTAGGCCCGCTTCAACCAGCCGATCGCCTCTCTGTCCAGGTCGTCGCGCGAGCTCAGCGCCAGCTTGACGCTCATCGACCCGTTGCCGACTCCGCGCGCGGGCAACAGTCGCCCTGCGGCTTCCGCGTTCGCGAGCCGCAGCCCGAGGTCGACCCGGCCTTTCGTGGTGGCCTGGATGACCGCGAAGGTGCGTCGGCCGGAGACCAGCGAGACGTACGTCTTGCGGGCCTGGACGATGAGGACCGGGCTGATCTCGGGAAGGACGCCCAGGATGGCGTCGAGAACCGGACGAAGCTTCGGGCGATCCGCGTATTGCCTCCCGATCAGGTCGCCGATTCCCGCCGTCATGTAGCTCGGGTAACCGAAGCGTTCCCAGACCAGCAGTCGCCGAGCGTACCCGGTGACGCCCTGTTCGTCCAGCCAGCGGCGGAGTGCGGCTTCGTCACGCACTCGCGCGGCCTTGATGCGTCGATTCCAGGCTTGGACGTCCTGGCCGGTCCGGCGTTGTAGCAGCGATGCCATCCACTCGCGCATGCCTTGCCAGGTCCTCGACTCTGGGGGAGCGGACCGCGCTGGCGATTGGCTGGCGGCGATGCGCCGGCGGTCGACCTCGGCCTTGAGCCGAGCCCAGCTCGGAAATCCGAACTCGCGGGCCAGCGCCAGCTGGGCGGTGGCGAGTCGGGTCGAGGTCGAGACGCGGCGGAGGCGGCGTCTGGCGGTCAGGTCGCCGGCAACGGCGGCACGATGGAGTTCTTTGGCCTGGCGGCGGAGCTGATCCAGATCGGGGCGCTCCGGTAGCTGTCGCATGTCGTCTTCTCCCGGGCCGCGGTCCGCGATCAGGCCCTGAAAGACAACGGCCTGCGACAAGCGCTCGACGCGCTAGTGGAGGTGGACTCCGTCCTACCCGCGGACCCGGTGGCGCCCTCCGGCGCCGGCACGATGATACTCCGCCGCCGCGGCGATGGCGGCCACGTGCGCCGGCGAGCTTCCGCAGCAGCCTCCGACAATGCTCGCGCCCGCCTTGATGAAGCGCTCGGTGAACCCCGCCATCGTCTGTGGGGTGGTGTCGTAGCGCGCCACGTCCCCGTCCATGCGTGGCAGTCCGGCATTCGGCTTGATCCATAACGGGATGCCGGCATTCAGGCCGGCCAGCTCATCGACGACCTTCTGCATGTCGTCGAGGGAGCGGCCACAGTTCGCGCCGATCGCCGCCACGCCGAGCGGCCTGATGGCGTTCATCATCGTCGTCGGGCTGAGCCCCATCATGGTCCGAGTCCCCTGATCGAAGCTGAAGGACACGACCAGCGGCAGCGCGGTGGCGCGCCGCACGCCCTCGATCGCCGCCAGCGCCTCATCGAGCGCAAAGAAGGTCTCCAGCAAGAGCAGGTCGACGCCGCCTTCCGCCAGCCCGGCCGCCTGTTCGGCGTAGACGACGGCAGCCGTGGTCGCGGTCAGGTCGCCGAGCGGTTCCATCAGTTTCCCCGTCGGGCCCATCGAGCCGGCGACCAGCACGCCCGTCTCGGCGACCGCCTGGCGGGCGAGCTGCGCGGCCCGCCGGTTGAGCCCGACGGCATCGCCCGCAAAGCGGGTTTCGCGCAGCCGAATGGCGGTTCCGCCAAAGCTATCGGTCAGGATGATGCCGGCGCCTGCCTCGATGAAGGCTCGGTGGAGACCC
>VBDZ01000060.1 GCA_005881215.1 Chloroflexota bacterium
AGCCGGCCCTGATTCCGCGCCTGTTCAGCGCCCGGTGAAGAGCCGAAGCCACTCGCGCGGCGTGATCCGGTTGAATCCCCAGTAGCCGAAGCCGATCCCGAGCAGGGTGGAAAGCGTCTGGGGGGCACGCTGGTGAGAGTGAATGCCGCGGCCGACGAGCTTGGGCGTGCGGGTCAGCCGCAGCAGCAGGGAGGCGACCCGGCGCGGGTCACTCGTCAGCCGTCGGTGCGCCGCCCGGTAGGCGCGCTCCGGTGTTGGCGAATCGAGCGCGTCCGCCAGGGCGCGCGCCTGGCGGAGGCCGGCGGCGATCCCTTCGCCGGTGATCGGGTCGGTGAAGCCGGCCGCGTCGCCGACCAGGAACACGCCGTGCTCGGCCACCGTCGAGGCGCGATACCAGAACGGCCCAACCGCGTTGACCGGACCCACCTGTTCCGCCTCGCGGAGCTCGGGACGCACGGCCTGCACGATTTCGCGGTAGCGCGTCTCCAATCGCCCGCTGAACTCGCGCATCCGCGCCTGGTAGCAGAGCAATCCCACCATCCGCTGGTTTTTTGCGACCGGGCCCTCGTAGACCTCGAGCCCGTCGTCGAACGTGATGCGCACCCAGGGATCGACCGGCCCGTCGACCTGCCAGTGGGCGACGATGCCGTAGCGATGCGGTGGCCGGGGTCCGACGGTCCAGCCGAGTCGATGGCGCAGGGATGAGCGCAGTCCATCGGCAATCACGACGAACCGCACGCGCACCTCGCCGGTGGAGGTGACCACGGTCGGCGGCGTACCCCGAGCCCAGCGAACGTCGCGCACCTCGGTTTGCGGGTGGAACTGGATGCTCGGCCGGCGGGCGAGGGCACCGGCCAGCCGCGCATCGAAGTCGAGCCGGCGGATCCCGAGCCCAGCCTGCTCGCCGTTGTGTTGCGGAAAGGCGACGATGGCGGGCGGCTCGTGGGGAAGGCCGAACTGAACGCCGTTGAGCGGCGGCGCCCCCAGGGCGATATCCGCCGCGTCGAGCTCGAGCTCGCGCAGCGGCGGCAGGCCCCCGGGCATCAGGCCTTCGCCGCAGGGCTTATCGCGGGGAAACGCGTCCTTATCGAAGACCACCACCCGATGCCCGCGGCGCGCGGCGAAGAGCGCGCTGGCGGCACCGGCGGGGCCGGCGCCGACCACGGCGACGTCGGCCTCGACCTGGGATGTCACAGGCTTAGGGTACGAGCGTGCGAAACTACACCCATGTGTCGAAGCATCAAGACCTTACGCCGACGCGAAGGGCCGCCCACCGACCAGGAAATCCACGAAGCGGCGCTGCAGTTCGTCCGAAAGATCAGCGGCTACCGGGTCCCATCGCGGGTGAACACGCCTGCTTTCGAAGCGGCCGTGCGAGAGGTCAGCGCCAGCTCGCGCCAACTTCTCACGACGCTGGCCTAACCGGGCGGCAGGCGCAGCACGAAGGTCGAGCCCTTGCCGGGCCGGCTCGAGGCCAGCGTCAGCGATCCGCCCATCTGCTCGGCGAGGCCGCGACTGAGGTAGAGACCAAGGCCCGTGCCGGGCTTCTCGAGCACCCGCTGGTCGGTGCCGCGGGCGAACCTGGCGAAGATGCGGCCCTGGTCCAGGGCTGAAACGCCGATGCCGTCGTCGCTGACCGACAGCGCGACCCATTCCCCCTCACGGTGGATGGCGATGGAGACGGTCGGGGAGTGGTCGCTGTAGGCCAGCGCGTTGTTCAAGAGGTTGTCCAGGATCTTGCCGACCATCGCTCGGTCAGCCTTGACGGCGAGATCGGCGCCGGCTTCGGTCTTGATCGCTCCTTTGACCAGCTCGGCGCGGGGCCGGGCGCGCGTCACCGCTTCCCGCACGACATCGTGCAACGCAAATCGATCGGACCGCGCCGTGAGCGCCCGGCCCTCCAGGCGCGCCACCGTGAGCAGCTCGTCGGCCAGGGCCTTCGCTTCTTCGGTCTTGCGCTGGGCAATGGTCAGGACGTCGGCCAATCCCTTCGGCAGCTCCCCGAAGCCGCCCTCGAGCACCATCTCGAGGTAGCCGCCGGTCACGGTCAGCGGCGCCCGCAGCTCGTGGACCGCGATGCTCATGAACTCGCTCTTGGCTCGTTCCGCGTCCTGGGCCTGCGCGATCAGGCGAGCATTCCGCAGCAGGAGGGCGCCGAGCGTCGAGAGCTGTTGCAGGGATTGGACCGCCGCGGGATCGAATGGCTCATCCCGGAAGCGTCCCAGGGCCAGCAAACCGATGGTCTCGCCGCCGACGGCGAGCGGCGCCACCAGGAAGCGCCGGAACGGCTGGACGATCGACTCGAGGCCCTCCGGCGCGCCGGTGTATTCGCCGGCCGAGAGTTCGGCGGGGCGGCCCTTTTTAGCCTCAGCCAGCACGCGCGGCACGATCGGCCAGCGGGTGCCGATCCCTTCGCCGCTGGTGGTTGACTCGAGCACCATCTCGGTCCCTTCGAGGCGAGCGACCGAGGCGCCATCCGCGCCGACCGACGCAACCGCCCGCTGCAGCAGGCGGCCCAGCACCTGGTCGAGCTGCACCTGGCTGGCCACGTCCTCGGCGGCCTCCACCGCCGCGCGCAGCCGGGCGGTGGTCTCGTCGGCGCGCTTTCGGGCGGCCTCGCCCTCTTCGTAGAGGCGCGCATTCCGCAAGGCCAACCCGGAGATGGCACCCAGCAGGGTGAGGGGCGCCAGGTCGGCCGCTCTGAAGGGGCGGTCCTGGTAGCGGCTCAAGACCAGCATCCCGATGACTCTGCCGCCATGTACCAGTGGCAGAACGGCGACGTGCTGGACCTCGGCCAGCGCCTGCCGGAACTCGGGCGCCGCCTGGTCGATCGCCAGCCGCCCACCGAAGGTCGGCTGCATCGTGTCGATCGCCTTCTTGACGAGGGGTTGGCCGGCGAAATAGTCGAGCGAGTACCGCTGGCCGACCCAGGTCAGCGCCCCGGCCCGGCCGTAGGTCGCCTCGATCACGACGTGCTGATCGACCAGGCTGGACAGGGTGGCTCGGTCGGCGTGGAGCGCGTGCAGCCCCCGTTCCAGGATGCGGGCGATGACCTCCCGTGGCTCGAGGGATCCGGCGACGTCGAGCGCGATCTGGATGAGTTCGGCGAGTTCGCCGTCGGGCTCCGCCGGTCTCGGCGCCCGGGCTACCGCCATGGCTCGCGCTCAGGCCAAAACGGCGACATACAGCCGGAAAGATTACCGCAGGTGGCGAGGGCTTGCACGCCACTCGGCAAGAGTGAACCCGGCCGATGCTACCGAATGGTCTGAGCGTTACCTGGTGGCGAAGGCGAACAGGGGACTCGGCTTTCCGGTTTCCGCGTACTGCTTGAGGCGCTCGACGATCAGGCCCCAGGTGTAGTTGATCGATCCCAGGTCATCCTGCGTCACCGAGGCAGGCCAGTCGGCGTGCCGGAAGGTCACGCTGGTCTCGCCCTTCTCCGCGGGCGCGATCTCCCAGCTGACGGTGGTCTTGTCCCAGTTCGGAAAATCGTTGAGGCCCGTCCACTTGACCCGCTTGCCGGGGACCAGCTCGTCGATCCGCATCCGCTGCGACGGGCCGCCGAAGCCGAAGGTCGCGATCGAGCCGACTTTCGGTTCGGCCTTGCTATCCGAGGTCCAGAAGGCCTGCAGCCCGTCCTGGGTCGAGACGGCGTTGTAGATGGTTTCGGGGGTCGCGTTGACGTTCACCTGGTGCACGAGCGGAGCGGCCATGCTAGCATCCTCCTAAAGGAAAGGCTTAATTAATCTATAGCTTAAATAGTCAGCGCCGGTAATGCAAGTGCGAACTCGATCCAGCCCGGTCGCCCTCGAAAACGCCATGGAGGCTATCGCCAACCCGCGGCGGCGCCAGATCCTGCGGCTGGTCTGGGACGCGGAGCGGTCGGCGGGCGAGATCGCCGCGGCCTCCGATGTCAGCTGGCCGGCCGTCTC
>VBDZ01000137.1 GCA_005881215.1 Chloroflexota bacterium
GCAGGCCGGGCGTATAAGACAGCGTTGGCCCGAGGGTGGGCGCCGCGGTTGGGGTCGGCGATCCGGACGGCGACCCACTGGGCAGCGGAGTCTTGACGGCCGTGGCCTGGCGGAGGTTTCGCAGCTGCATCACCCCGAACCCGAGCGAGCCGATCAACAGCACCACCAAGCCGGCCAGGGCAAGGTCTCGGATGATCACGGGTCGTTTGCCCGCCGCTCGCGGCCGGGCATACGCGCGAGCGACGACCCGGCGCTCGAAATCGGGGCGCTTGGGCACCTTGTCATCGAAGTCCTGAGCCTGGCGCCGGAGTCGCGCCTCGACGTCTTTCCTGCTCATCACATCGCCATCCCGCGATCCTGCCCGACGGGCTCGAGCCGCTGGCGCAGCTTGCCGAGCGCCCGATGGACAAGGACGCGAACGGTGACCTGGGGGCGACCCATGATCCGCGCCGTCTCCCTGAACGACTGGTCTTCGAAGTAGCGGAGGTAAATGGCCTGGCGCTCGCCGAGCGAGAGGCCGCGCAGGGCCGTCATCAACGTTTCATCGACGGACCGTGCCTCGACCGTGGCAACCGGGTCCAGCCTCGAGGACGCTGGTTGTACCAGTGCGGCCATCCGTTTTTGCCGGCGAAAGTAGTCGTGGGCGAGGTTGGTGATGATGCGATAAAGCCAGCGACGGAACTCGTCAGGATTGGCTGGCGTGCCGGGCGACGCCCAGGCCCGGGCGAAGCCCTCCTGGACGATCTCCTCGGCGATGTCGATGTCGTGCAGCAGCATAAAGGCAAATTTGAGCGCGGAATGTCCAAGCCCATATACGAGGGGTTCGAACCACAGCCGATCATCGCTATGCAGGTCAGGACCCTTTGCTATGTCTTTCCCCCTCAACGGCCAGCTTCGCGATTATGTTTCATCGGCGGCCCGCGTGGGCCGCCTTTACTTCATCGTGAAGCTTGGCGCGTTTCCGGACGCGTGCGGTCACTTGGCGTGGCTTTCATCTCTGAGCGCCACGGTGGCTCTGCACCAGAGCGGGTGCACGTCAACGATGCGGCCAGGCAGGAAAATCCGAGGAGCGACTCAAGCTCCTTCTGCGAGAGCGTGAAGTCGCGAGCGAGGGCGTTCTTGTCGTCGAGCCATGCCAGGACGGCCGCTCCGAAGGCATCTCCGGCGCCGATAGTATCGACGACTTGGACGGGTGGCGCCGGCACATGGGCGTGCACGGGTCCTGTGATTCCGTACGCTCCCGCTGCTCCGAGGGTGACCAGGACGAGGCGGACGCCCGCCTTCAGGACGCGCTCGGCGGCAGCCTCGTAATCGACTCCCGGATAGAGCCAGGCGAGATCCTCGGCGCTAGCCTTGACGATCGTGCTCTGCGCGATAAGCGATTCCAGCCGTGGCCGATACCCCGGGTCGGTGGCCAGCACCGGTCTGATGTTTGGATCCAGCATGATCAGGCGGCTGCCGCGCTCGCGGCGGACGAGTTCGACGAGTGTTGAGACCATTGGCTGCAGCACGAGACCGAGGGTTCCCAGGTGGAGAGCCTTGACATCTGCGGGCAGTTCTCGCGGAATCATGTCGGGGGTGAGGTTGGGTGCCGACGTCGCCTCGATAAAGAACTCATACTCGGCGAGCCCTTCCTTGCCGATGTTGGCAACAGCAATCGTGGTCGGCTCCGGGCCAAAACTCGCCAACGCGAGGCTGGCTCCGTCAGCGGCGAGCTGATCGGCGAGCATGCGCCCGAATTCGTCAGTCGAGAAGCGCCCGAGGAACGCCGTCGGAACCTCGAGCCGAGCGAGCGCTCGCGCGGTATTGAACGGACCGCCGCCCGGCGTGGGACGCCGCGTCCCGTCGCCGCCAGTGACCATATCGATCAGCGCTTCACCGCAAACGACGATCACTGTCGGATCTCGCCTGATCCTCTGGTGATGAGACGCGTGGGGACAACCAGGTGCACTGAAGGCGATTGATCACCATCGATCCGCCGAAACAGTTGCTCGGCCGCTTTCCGACCCATCGTCGACGGATCCTGCGCGATGACCGTGATCCCGGGGTCGAGGAGGTCAGCGAGCAGCACATCGTCGAATCCCACCAAGGCAGTGCGGTGATGCAGGTCGAGCCGGTGCAAGGCGCGACTGGCGCCGATGGTCAGCAGGTTCTGGCTGGTGAAGAGCGCGGTCGGCGGCTCCCGCAGACCCAGTAACTCAACGGTCGCGGCGTCGGCCTTGTCGATGCCGTGTACATTGAGCCGGACCAGCTGAGGATCGAGGGCGATGCCCGCCGAGGCCAGCTCCTGTTCATAGCCCTGGCACCGCTCCGCAGCCGTCGTGATCGTCATCAAATCCCCCAGGTAGCCGATCCGCCGATGATTGTGAGCGATCAAGTGGGCGATGCCTTGTCTGACGCCGGCCTGGTTATCGGTGAGGATGCTATCGGCATCGAGGAAAGCCGGCGGGCGGTCGACGAAGACCATCGACGTCCCGGCCCGACGCTCGCTGAGCAGATAGCTGTGGTCGTGGCTGGCGGGGACGATGATGAGGCCATCGACGCGGCGAGAGGTGAAGGCAGCGATCAGCTGCTGTTCGCGGGCCTGGTCCTCGTCGGAACTTCCCGCAAGGACGAGGACACCACGTTGGAGGGCGACATCCTCGATTTCGCGGTGGAGCGCCGAGGAGAAGGGGTTGGCGACGTCTTCGAGAAGCACGCCGATCGTGGAGCTCTTTCGGTCGGAACGGCGCAGGCTGCTGGCTGCGTGGTTGTGCCGATAGTCGAGCCGCTGGATCGCACCCACCACCCGCGATCGGACCGTCTCCGAGACGGCCGGTTCGGCGTTGATGACCCGGGAGACGGTCTTGAGGCTGACCCCTGCGAGGGCGGCCACCTCGCGCATGGTCGGGCGGCCGGCCCCGCCCCTGACCTTTGCCAACGTTGACCCCCTTTTCCCTGCGGCTTATCAGATGAGGTACGCGGATAGGTTCGGCTTGCGCCTCACCCTATCGTATGTTATAAGTTGATAACGTTGTCAATTTCGGTGGGCTGAGGGAGCAACTGGAGGCGGCTACCGCCTCCGAGTGTTTAAGGAGGGTGGTCGCATGAGCGACGGGAATCACCGACTACCGCGGCGGGCGCGGACCAGGTCCTACGTTGTCTTGGCCATTCCGCTCTTGATGGCGAGCCTGCTCGCCACGGCATGCGGGGCGGGTGGGGGTGGCAGCGGCCCGCAGACGACCATTACCGTAGCGGCGGTGGGGAACCCGCAGATGGAAGACCTGCAGAAGTTGGTCCCCGAGTTTCAGAAGGCGCACTCCGACATCCAGGTCAAGATCGTGATCCTGCCCGAGAACCAACTCCGCCAGCAAGTCACCCAGGATGTCGCCACCCATAGCGGCAGGTTCGATCTGAGCATGATCGGCACCTACGAGGTTCCACTATGGGCGAAAAATGGTTGGATTCAGAATCTGGGCAGCTACGTACAGAAGACGTCCTCCTACCAGGCCGACGACCTGGTGCCGGGCGTGGCCAAGGCGCTCTCCTACAACGGAAGCCTCTACGCGGTCCCCTTCTACGCCGAATCGTCCTTTCTCATGTATCGCAAGGACTTCCTCCAAGCCGCGGGGGTGACCTTGTCGACGACTCCGACCTGGGATGAGGTGGCAGCCGCTGCGCGGAAGGTCAACAACCCCAGCAAGGGTCTCGCCGGCATCTGCCTCCGCGGCCTGCCCGGCTGGGGTGAGCAGCTCGCGCCCCTGGACACCATCGTCAATACCTTCGGCGGCCGCTGGTTCGATGAGCAATGGAACGCGCAGCTCACGTCGCCGAAATTCAAAGAGGCCGTCAACTTCTACGTCAACCTGATCAAGACCGCCGGCGAGCCGGGCGCCGCCAACTCCGGCTTTGGCGAGTGCCTGAATGCCTACAACGGTGGCAAGGTCGCCATGTGGTACGACGCGACCGTCGGCGCCAGCAACTTCACGGGCGACGCGGCGGCCAACTCCGGCTATGCCCTAGCTCCGGCCAGGCTCAAGCCCTACTCCGGGTGGCTCTGGGCCTGGTCGCTGGGGATGCCCACGACCAGCACGAAGAAGGATGCAGCCTGGACCTTCGCTTCGTGGGCCACGTCGCAGGATTACATCAAGCTCGTCGGCACCAAGCTCGGCTGGAACCACGTTCCACCCGGCACCCGGACGTCCACCTACCAACTGTCCGAGTATCAGAAGGTCGCCGGGTCCTTTGCCCAGCTGACCCTCGACTCGATCACACATGCCGACGTCAACCATCCAACGGTGGACCCCGTTCCCTACACCGGCATCCAGTACGTGGACATTCCCGAATTTCAGAACCTGGGTGACCAGGTCTCGCAGCAGTTCGCGGCGGCGATCGCCGGTACCACCAGCGTGGACACCGCCTTGCAGCAGGCTCAGCAGCTGGCCGATGCTGTCGGGAAGAACTACCGAAAGTAAAAAGAGCCGGAGGCTGGGAAGATTGCGATGGCTAGTGTGACGGTCCAGCCATCGATTCCAACCGCGCTCGGAGACGGAGGCGGTCGAGCTCGCTCGGTCGCCTCCGCCGCTCGCTTGCAAGGCTGGCTGCGCCGGCTTCCGGTGCTGCCGGCGCTCGTCTACGTCATCCTCGTCACGCAGGTTCCGTTCTTGCTCACCATCTTCTACAGCCTGCAGAACTGGAACCTGCTCAGCGTGGCGCCGGCGCGCTTCATCGGCCTGCAGAACTATCTCGACGTTCTAAACGATGCCACCATCAGGATCGCGATCTGGAACACGATCGTCCTGACCGTTTGCGCGGTCGCCATCTCGGTGGCGCTCGGCATCGGCATCGCCGTGCTCCTCAACCGGGAGATCTTCGGCAAGGGCATTCTTCGGACGCTCATGATCGGGCCCTTCCTGGTGATGCCCACCGCCGCCGCCCTGATGTGGAAGGACACCCTTCTCAACCCGCTCACCGGCTTCGTCAACTACCTTCTCACGCCGATCGGCCTCGGCACCTTCGACTTCATCAACCGGTTCCCGATGGCCTCGATCGTCGGCATCGAGGTCTGGCGATGGACCCCGTTCATGATGCTGATCGTGCTGGCCGGCCTTCAATCGCAGAACCAAGAAGTCCTGGAGGCGGCCAGAGTCGACGGCGCCCGAGCGCTGCAAATGTTCCGCTATATCACCCTGCCGTTCATCCGGCCCTTCATCGAGCTGGGAGCGCTGCTGGGGTCGCTGTTCATCGTGCAGAGCTTCGACACGATCTTCATGACCACCCAGGGCGGCCCGGGCCAGGCGACCACCAACCTCCCTTTCAAGCTCTATCTCGAGGCCTTCCAGGCCTTCGATATCGGGAAGGCGTCGGCGATCGGGGTGCTGGCCGTGATCCTGACGATGATCGTCGCCACCTTCGCGCTGCGGACGCTCTTCACCATCTTTCAAGTTGAGACGAGGCGATGAGCGTTCTGGCCGCGAGACCCGGAAGGGGTAGAGCCAGGATCTCGAAAGCGGCCTGGTCGGCGCTCGCCTGGGCGATCGCGATCGTCTTCTTCTTTCCAGTTCTCTGGATGGCGCTCGAAGGGCTGAAGACCGAGGTCCAGGCCGCCAGCATCCCGCCAACGATCTTCTTCACCCCGACCCTGACCGCCCTGCAAGAAGTCCTGTCTCGAGACTTCCCGCCCTACCTGATCAACTCGGCCTCGGCCACCATCGGGTCGACCCTGCTGGTCCTGCTCCTCGGTCTGCCGGCTGCCTACGCGCTATCGATCCGTCCGGTGAAGCGAACCCGCGACGTGTTGTTCTTCTTGATTTCGACACGCTTCCTGCCGTTCGCCGCCAGCCTGGTGCCCCTGTATATCCTCGCGCGCGACCTCCATCTGCTCGATAACATCCTGGTCCTCGTCATCATCTACACGACAATCAACTTGCCGCTCGGCATTTGGCTGTTGCGCTCCTTTATGCTCGAACTCCCGCACGAGCTCATCGAAGCTGCCCGCGTCGACGGGGCAAGCATGCGGCACGAGTTGATCAACATCGTGCTGCCCTTGATCATGCCTGGCATAGCGGCCACCTCGCTGATCTGCTTGATCTTCTCCTGGAACGAGTTTTTCTACGCCGTCAATTTCACCACCACGATCGCCGCCACCTCGCCGATCTTCCTGGTGGGCTTCATCAGCGGCCGTGGGTTGTTTTATGCCAAGCTGGCGGCGGCCGCGACGCTGGCGAGTCTTCCGGTCCTGCTGGCGGGGTGGATTGCGCAAAAGCAGCTGATTCGGGGGCTGACAATGGGAGCAGTGAAATGAGAGCTGTCGTTTTCGAAAAGCCGGGCCAGATCGAGGTCACGAAGGTCGACGATCCGACGCCTGGCGCGTCCGACGCGATTCTCAAGGTCGAGGCGTGCGGCATCTGCGGCACCGATCTGCACCTGCTCAACGGCGACATCTCGTCCGCGAGGTACCCGGTGGTGCCGGGACACGAGTTTTGCGGCGAGGTGGTTGCGGTGGGACCCGGGGTGACCAACGTGCGGGTGGGCGATTTCGTCGCCGTCGACCCGAACCTCCCCGATGGTGTCTGCCGATTCTGCCGGATGGGCAAAACCAACCTGTGCGAAAACTACAGCGCGCTCGGCGTCACGCTCGACGGCGCGGCAGCCGAGTTCGTCCGCGTGCCCAGCCATGTCGCCTTTGCGGTCCCGGCGAACCTGCCGCGGCCGTGGGGAACCCTGGTCGAGCCCCTCTCATGCGCCGTCCACGGCTTCGACCAGGTGGGTGTGCACCTGGCCGATAGCTACCTGATTTACGGCGCCGGGACGATGGGCTTGATGCTGGCGCAGCTGGCCCGGCATGCGGGGGCTGCCAGCGTGGACATGGTCGACAAGAACCCGGCACGGTTCGAGTTGGCCAAACGGCTTGCGGCGGACCGGATCGCCGATACGGCTGACCAGTTCGATCGTTCGGACGGCTGGGATGTGGTGATTGACGCCACCGGGGTGGTGGCCGCGATCGAAGATGGTCTCCGCAGGGTGCGGCGCGGTGGAACGTTCCTCGTCTTTGGCGTCGCCAGCGGCGAAGCCCGGGCGAAGCTGTCGCCTTTCGACGTCTATCGAGACGAGATCCGGATCATCGGGTCGATGGCGGTGCTCAACAGCTTCGAACGGGCGCTGGCTCTCGTAGTCCGGGGGGTGATCAACTCCGAAGCGATGATCAGCCATCGATTCGGACTCGATGATTACGCGAAAGCCATTGACACCTTCAAGAGTGGGGGAGGACTCAAGATTCAGGTCGCTCCCTCGGCGCAGCCGGTTGCCCAACCCAGCCTGGCGAGCTCGGCCTCCACGTCGCCAGCCAGGAATTGATCGGCGGCTTCCGACCCCTGTAACGTCGCGTCCAGGTGCGCCAGGGTAAGCCCGCGCGCGAAAAGGTGTGCCTGATCGCCCGAAGATAGCTCCGACATCGGGCGCATCGCCGCCGGGATCCAGGCGGCGTCCCCCGGAAACGACCCGCCGCGCATACCCTCGTGCTCGCCCTCCACGTCGTCGACGAAATGCTGATGGTCCGCCCGGCGCAGGATGAACATCCGCTTTGGCGGCGGCAACCGCGCGAAGAGCTCAGACAGGCCCGGCAGAGGGATCATCACATCGTTCTCGGCCGCCAGCAACAGAGTCGGCACCTCTCGGCTCCACGCGAAGGTGAGCGTCAACCGAAGGATTCCTGGTCTTGGGTTCGCGATCCCGCCCGGTGCCAGCGCCACAACGGCCCGCACCCGAGGATCGACTTCGGGCGTCGCCAGCACCGTCCAACCACCGAAGCTGTGGCCAACGAGTCCGATTCGCGCGGCGTCGACGTTGAAGCCGGCGTCCTTGAGCAAATGGTCGATGAGAAAACGGACGTCCGGTACCCGGCTGGCGATCATGGCCTCGGCCCGGGTGGCCCGCTCGGTTTCGGTTTCGCCTTCGCGGCGGGCGAGTTCAGGCGTGACCAGCTCGGAGTGATCCATCGCGGCCACGACGTAGCCGTGACTGGCCAGATGCGTGCAGAGGAAGGTTGCCGACCGCCGGTTTCCACCGCTGGAATGGGAGAAGACAACCAACGGCTGATCCGCGCTCGCGACGCCGGTCGGGGACCAGATCATGGTTGGGAATCGCCGGCCGCGAGCCGGATCCAGCGCCTGGATGGTTTGGACGCCAACGGCGAAACGTCCGGCTGCGAACGGATCGTATCTATGCGCGCCGATCGCCCTACCCTAGCAGCCGACAGCGACTACGCTTGAAGCGAAGGGGCGTCAGATGGACAACCCACAGCCGCAGCCGGTAGTGGCGCCGCTAACGCGAGCCGCCATCTTTCTCGTCGTCACGGTCAACCCGGGTGATGACTCGCGCACGACGGTCCGGGCGTTCTGTGATGACTTCCCGGGGCTTGTCCGCGCCGTGGCCTTCCGGGACCTGGAGGGCTACCTGTCCTGCGTGATGGGGTTTGGCTCGTCCGCCTGGGATCGCCTGTTCGGGTCGAAGCGCCCGGCGGAGCTGCATCCGTTTCGGGAAATCCACGCCGAATCGCGCCATGCGGTCGCCACGCCCGGGGACATCCTCTTCCATATCCGTGGCGCGCGGATGGACCTGTGTTTCGAGCTGGCGACACAGTTCATGGCGCGGCTCGGCAAGTCGGTGTCCCCCGTAGACGAGGTGCATGGCTTCCAGTATTTCGACGACCGCGACGTGATCGGATTCGTCGACGGCACGGAGAACCCCACCGGTCAGGAAGCGACGGATGCGACGCTGATCGGCGGAGAGGACCCCGGGTTCACCGGCGGCAGCTACGTCATCGTGCAGAAGTATCTGCATGACATGCCGGCCTGGAACGGCCTGTCAACCGAAGCGCAAGAGCGGATCATCGGTCGCAGCAAGCTGTCTGATATCGAGCTGGACGACGCCGTCAAACCAACCTCCGCCCACAACGCACTGACCACCATCGTCGAAAATGGGAGTGAGATCAAGATTGTTCGCGACAACATGCCGTTCGGGAATGTGGCCCGCGGGGAATTCGGGACCTACTTCATCGGCTATGCCCGCTCGCCGCGCCGAACCGAACAGATGCTGGAGAACATGTTCGTGGGCCGTCCGCCTGGAAACTATGATCGGTTGCTGGACTTCAGTCGGGCGGTGACCGGCAACCTATTCTTTGTGCCGTCGCTGAACCTGCTGGCCTCCCTGGTCGCGTCGTAGATGACTCTGGCGTCGAATGGCAGTCTAAGTAGATAAATGCTGCGGTAGGAGGTTCCATGCAAACGACTGTACCGATGAAGACCGCGACGTTGAACGTGCCGGGAGCGAGCATCTACTACGAGGTTCGCGGCGCCGGCCCCGCGCTGCTGATGATGCCGGGCGGACCAGCCGACGCCGGAGCCTTCCGGAACATCGCCGGGCCGCTGGCGGCGCATTACACGGTCGTCACCTACGACCCCCGGGGCCTCTCGCACAGCCCCCTCGAGGGCACCCTCAATGACGCCCGGATCGTGCAGATCTTCGCCGATGACGCGCACCGGCTGCTGGCGGCGGTGACGAAGGAACCGGCGTTTGTATTCGCCAGCAGTGGCGGCGCCACCATCAGCCTCGAGCTCGCGGCGCGCCATCCAGAGCAGGTTCGTACCCTCGTCGCGCACGAGCCGCCGTCCGCGGTCCTGCAACCGGACCCGGCGCGGGCGAGGATCGAGATGACAGATATCGTTCAAACCTACCGCTCGGCGGGCATCGGGCCGACCATGCAGAAGTTCATGGCTCATACCCGCATCCGCCAGGCTCCGCCGCCGCCTCCGCCGGGCGAGCCCACACCCGAGATGCGAGAGGGGATGGCCCAGATGCAGCGGAACATGGACTTCTGGTTTCGCCATTATTTTCAGGCGATCGCCGACTACGAACCGGACTTCGACGCCTTGAAGTCGGGCTCGACCCGGATCGTCCCGGGCGTCGGGGATGCGTCGCGAGGCGAGCTGGCCCATGAGGGCGGGCTCGCGCTGGCCAGGCGGCTGGGGACCGAGGCTGTCGTGTTCCCCGGCGCCCACGGAGGCTTCGACACCAACGCGGCAGAGTTCGCGGTCAAACTCCAGCAGGTGTTCGGGGATAGGAAGAAACCACGATGACCGCGAGCCGTCTCGACGCCGCGCCTTCCGTTTCCGAACACCTGAAGCAGGTACCGGCGGCGGTGCGTCCAACAATACAGGCCGCGCGGCGGACGATCAAGGCGATCGCGCCGAATGCGACCGAGATCAGCTACCGAAGCCAACCGCCGCGGTCCAAGAGCGCCATGTGGAAGATCATTCGCTATGCGCTCGACGGCGCAGACGTCGCCGGGATCGGTACCTTTGCGACCTACGCCAGCCTTTACTTCTACCGCGGCCGTGAGCTCGAAGACGCGAGCGGATTGCTCGAGGGCGGCGGCAAAGACATGCGCTTCATCCGCTTGCGCTCGCCGGCCGACGCCGAAGCCGTGGCCACGAAACGGATCGTGCGGAAGGCGTTCACGCTCGGGTAGGCGGGGAATTACCTAGGCGTTACGATTGCCGGGAAGAGGGAGGGCATGCCCCCGGCACAAATCTGGGAGCGCGACGCGACCGTGGGGACGATTGAGCACGTGCTCGATGAGGCTCGCCAGGGCCTAGGGCGCAGCCTGTTCATCGTCGGCGAAGCGGGCCTGGGAAAAACCACCATGCTCGAACGGGCGTCAACGATTGGGCGGGCTCACTTCCAGATCAGTGCCGGACGTGGCGATGCCGCCGAGTCGACGCTGCCGTTCGGCATCATCGACCAGGCGCTCCGCGGGCTCGGATTCCGTGGCCCGGCCGAATCCAAATCACGAAGGCGCTCGCCGCTGCAGGCGCGGGCGGAGCGGATGTATGCGGCACTCGCGTTTCTGGAGGACCGGGCCGCACCGGCCTTGATGCTGCTCGACGACCTTCACTGGGCTGACGACGACTCGCTGGCGCTGCTGTCATTCCTCTGCCGGCGGATCGGCAACCTGCCAGTGGCCGTGATTGGAACGCTGCGGCCGTGGCCGCGAAACGCTCTCGACACCGTCGGGTCCCTCACCACCGATGGTGATGCGATCATCGACCGGCTTCGACCACTCAGCGATGCGGGCGCGGCTGAAATGCTTACGGCCCGGGCAGGCGCGATCACCGCCCCCTCGGCTCGGCGGGCAGCCAGGCTCGCCGCCGGAAATCCGCTGCTGGTGGAAGAGGTGGCGGCGAACATCCGGCGCGGCCGCCGCCTTCCCGAATCGGGTGGCGATGCCGCGGCGACCGAGGCCGGGCTGCTGCGCGCCAGGTTTACCGGCGCATCCGCGGAGGAAATGCGCTACGCGCAAGCGGCAGGCATCCTGGGAAGCCGGTTCCGGCCGGCCATCGCGACCGGGGTGGCCGAACTCCCGCCGGCGGAGGGCGATCGAGCGCTCGAGGCGCTGAGTCATAGCGGACTGTTCAAATCCGATGCCCCCGGCTGGGCGCAGTTCGCGCATCCCTTGCTTCGCCAGGTGCTGTATGACGAAATTCCGCCGGCGGTACGCGGACGCTGGCATGCCAGCGCCTTCCGACTGCTGGCGGCGGCGGGCGCCGATCCGTCGGAGGCCGCCGAGCATGCGGCGCAGGCGGGCCTGCTCGGTGATCAGCAGGCCGTGACCGTTCTGGCGCAGGCCGGCCGAGCCGCGCTGCGCGCCGGCGCGATTGCCCGAGCCAAGCAACGCCTGATCGCTGCCGTTGAGGTTGCCGGTGCCCAGGCGCCTCCCGACCTGCTGATGGACCTGGGGGAGACCTTGCTGGCGAGCGGCGATGGCCGCCGCGCGGCCTCGACCTTTCGCCGTGTGCTGGCGATTCCAGATCTGACCGAGCATGTTCGGACGGTTTCGCAGCGAATGCTGGGTCGCGCGCTCTTTATTCGCGGGGCGGTGCAGGAAGCTCGTGACGCGTTTCGTGCCGCGGTTGCCGCCGCCCTTCCAATCGACAAATCGGAGGCCGCTCGAGCCCTGCTCGATGAGGCATTCGTCTCCTGGCCGACTGGAGGTCCGGCGCTCGCCACGCCCTTGCTGGTCCAGGCCCGCGAGCTGGCCGTGAATGGATCGCCGGCGCTCCGCCAGCGGGCGGATACTGCCTGGGCGTTCAGCACCTTCGTCAGCGGCGACCCGGCTGGAATCGGTGTGCTTGATGCCGCGGTCGGGGAGGCGCTCGCGAATCCCGAGGCCGATACCACGGACTTCGCCTGGAGCTGGGGGACGCTCGGTACCTACGGAAACCTGGCGAAGTGGACCGAACGCTTCACTGAGGCGACGACCGCGTACGAGGTCGGCATGCAGGCGGCCGAGCGAATGCGCCTTCCGGTCGCGATCGCCGCGGTGGCCGTTATGCATGGAGACACCTGTCTTCGGACGGGAAAGCTCCGCGAAGCGCTCGAGCTCGCCGACCGGGCGTCGCTGCTGGCGGACCTGGCGCCGGAGCGAGCATTCTGGGCGGCCATCACCCATGCATACGCTCTGAACGAGATCGGGCAGATGGAGGAGTGCGCCGAATGGTTCCGCCGCGCGCGCGCCCTAGCCGACCCCGACGAGAACTGGGCAGGTCGCGTGTGGCTGCTGCACATCGAGGCCGTGCTGGCGATGCACGATCGGCGCACGGCCGATGCCTGCGCGATCTTCGACCGGCTGCGAGTGCTCGCCACCCAGCTGCAAATCCTGGAGCCGTGCATCGTTCCCTGGGCCGGCGATGCGATCACCGCCTACCTGCACGGCCTGCGGATGGACGACGCGAGGGCGGTCCTGGCGTCGCTCGAATCGATGGCGGAGCGTTTGCCGTGCCGTTTCCCCCGGATCGTCGTGGCCGGGAGCCAGGCCGCTCTCAAACAGCTCGAAGGCGATCTCGAGGCGGCGACGCGCCTGATCCAGGAGGCGATCGGCCTGGCATCGGCAAGTGGCATGCCACTCCTGGAGGCCCGGCTCCGCCATCGACTGGGCGCCCAGCTGCGGAAGTCCGGCCAGGACCGCGCCGCCCGCCCGCTCTTGAAGCAAGCCATCGACCTAGCTGAAGCCTGTGGCGCCGACCGAATCGCGAAAAAAGCGGTTGAGGACCTGAAGCTGGCACACGGACGGCGGCGCCGCCGGTATGTCGATCCGGACGTGCTGACCGGAGCAGAGCTTCGGGTGCGCCGCCTCGCCGAGCGTGGCGTCAAGTCCAAGGTGATCGCCGAACAACTGATTCTCAGTCCGAACACCATTGAGACTCACCTCCAACACATCTATCAGAAGCTGGGGATCAATTCACAGCTAGAGCTGATCGCTTTGGCGCGCCATCCAGAGCCGGAGCCAGTTGGGAGCGGAGCCGGCCCACCGCTCGGTAGATGAGCAGCTTCACCGCGGCATCCGACTTTCCCATGACCGCCGCCGCCTCGCGGGCGCTCATGTCCTCTCGGAACCTGAGCGTCATGGCCCAGCGCTGCTGCGGTGGAAGCTGATCGACCAGATGCCAGACCGACTCGATCTCGAGGTGGCGGAGGGCCGTCAGGTCGACCGGGGCGGCGGCATCGGGCACCAACTCGGTCAACTCCCGGCTGACCGGCTCGTGGCGGAAATGGGAGGCGACGGCGTTGCTCGCGATCCGGTAGAGCCAGCAGGAAAACGGGCGACCGAGATCCCGGTAGCG
>VBDZ01000192.1 GCA_005881215.1 Chloroflexota bacterium
GCTTCCATCCGGACGACGTGGAGCTCCTCGATCCCGGCCTCGGCCACAACCGGCCAGTCATCCCGCCTGAGAATTCTTCCTTTGAGCAGCAACACCCGGTGATGGTCGTCCGGGACCATCAGGGTCTGCGCCAGCACGGCGCCGTCGATCGCCGCCTCGTTCAAATGCGCCCCGCGGAGCGCTTCGGCCTTCACGCCGCCGGCGCGGCCGCCAGACCGGGCATCGGGCCGCCGGTTTTTCCATGGCGGACCGCAACCATCTGGGACAGGATCGCCAGCGCCGTCTCCTCGGCGGTTTGTGCGCCGAGGTCGAGCCCGATCGGCGCGTGCACCCTTTCGAGCGCGGCTGGCTTGACTCCGGCGGCCGTCAGGCGCGCGACGCGCTCGCGGTGCGTCTTTTTGCTGCCGATGGCGCCGATGTAGCGCGGCCGCCCGTGCAGCGCGGCCGTGATGGTCGGGTCATCGAACTTCGGATCGTGGGTGAGGATCACCACATACGTCGACCCGTCCATCGGCAGGTCTTTGAGGACTTCGTCCGGCCACGCATGGATCACCTGCCGGGCCTCGGGAAATCGCTGGTGGTCGGCGAACTTCGAGCGGGCATCGACGACCGTGACGCGAAATCCGAGCGCGGTGGCGAGGCGGGTCAAGGGGATCGCGACGTGCGAGCCGCCGAAGATGAACAGCTCGGGCGGGCGTGGAAACGGCTCCAGAAAGAGACCGTCGCGCCGCACCGGATTCTCCTGCTCGAGCAGCTCGGCGACATCGCCATGGGCCGCGGTCAGGAGCTGGCGGGCGCCTGGTTCCTCGCCCACGGCCGTGGTCAACACCACCGGCCGCTCGGCCTCCAGGGCGCGGATCAGGTCGCGATGCACGTCGGTCAGCGGCTCGATCAGCACATCGACCTCGCCACCGCAGCTCAGCCCGACCGTCCAGGCCAGGTCGTCGCTAACCCCGTAGTGAAACAGCCGGGCCGGCTTCCCCTTCAAGATCGCCTGCGCCTGCTCGAACACCTCGCCCTCGAGGCAGCCACCGCTCACCGAGCCGGCGATCTTGCCCGACTGGCTGATGGCCATCCGGGATCCAGCCGGCCGCGGCGCGCTTCCCCAGGTGCTGATCACGGTGGCGAGGGCAACCGGATCGCCACGCTCGAGCCACGCCTTGACGTCGGTCATGACGTCCCGCATACCTCAGAGTGTAGTCAGCTGCCTACTCCCTCCCCCGCTTGCGGGGGAGGGCAGGGTGGGGGCCTCAGGCCGTCGCGGCGACCGGCGTCTGCCGGCGGACCGGGCGCCGGCCGGCCGTCTCTAGCAAGAGCGTGCCCAGCGCCTCCAGGTTGGCCAGGTTGTGGGCCGGCAGGAAATCGTCGACAAACGGCAACGCTGCCTGCAGCCCCAGGGTCAGTGGCTCGTAGCCGGGTGCGCCCATCAGGGGATTCATCCAGATCAGCCGGTGGCAAGAGCGCTGCAGCCGGGCGATGGCGCTCCGCATCTGGTTGGCGTCGCCTCGATCCCAGCCGTCGCTGATGATGGCGACCGTGGCACCGTGGCTGAGCACGCGGCGCGCATAGCGCCGGTTGAAGGTCTCGATCGCCTCGCCGATGCGCGTCCCTCCCGACCAGTCGTCCACCGACGCCATCACTCGATTGAGCGCCGCATCGACGTCATGACTGCGGAGCAAATGGGTGATCCGGGTGAGACGGGTGGCGAAGACGAACGCCTCGACTCGGGTGCTGGCCGTCTTGAGCGCGTAGGTGAAATTCAGCAGCAGCCGCGTGTAGCGCTCCATCGAGCCACTGATGTCACAGAGCAAAACCAGCGGCCGGGGGCGCTGCGTCGGGCTCTTCCAGCTGAAGACCAGCAGCTCACCACCAAAGCGGAGACTCCGGCGCAGCAGTCGCCTGATGTCGAGCCGGTCCCGACCTCCCGGGCGGGCTCGGCGGGACCGGGTAAGCCCAGCGGGCAGTCGCATCAGCCGGATGAGGCGGCGGACCTCCGCCATCTCCGCCTCGGTCAGCGTATCGAAGTCTCTCTCGCGAAGCACCTCAACCCGCGAGTAGCTCGCCACCTCCATCTCCTCGGCGCCTTCCGCCGCGTCGACGTCATCGAGCACCTTGAGCTGCCGGCCGGTCAGCGTCGCCGTCTCGCCCGGCTGGGTCTCCCGGACCTCGGCTGACGGGACCGTGACGGCGGCGCCGGTCGGAGCGCCGAGGAAGGCGCCCAGCGCCCGATCGAGCAGCCGAAGATCATCGCGCCGGCGCGCGAAGTGGATCCGCACCGCGGTCCGAAGGTCGTCGGGGCGGCCGATGTCGATGACGGTCAAGGCGGTGAGAAAGGGCAACATGCGGGCCGGACCGGCGTCGAAGCCGAGCCCGCGCAAGATCCGGCCGAAATGCAGCCAGTTCCTGGTCAGGATCGATCCGGGATCAGGCATTGACGGCGCGAGCCAGCAGCTCTCTCGAGCCCGCACCGCGCAACCGTTCGAGGTCCTCCTGGTATTTGACGATCGAGCCGAGTGTCGCCTGGACCGCGGCCTCGTCGAGCTCGACCTGCCCCAGGGCGATCAGTGAGCGGGTCCAGTCGAGCGTCTCGGCGATCCCCGGCAGCTTGTAGAGGTCGAGCCGCCGCACCCCGCCGATGAAGGCGCTCACCTGGCGGGCGAGCTTCCTGGGGACATCCGGAACCCTGGCCGTGATGATCTCGTATTCGCGGTCGACGGACGGGTAATCGATCCAGAAATAGAGGCACCGGCGTTTGAGCGCGTCGTGAATCTCGCGGGTCCGGTTCGAGGTGATGATCACGGCCGGAGGATTCACCGCCTTGATGGTGCCGATCTCGGGGATCGAGATCTGGAAGTCGGAGAGCAGCTCGAGAAGAAAGGCTTCGAACTCGTCGTCGGCCCGGTCGATCTCGTCGATCAGGAGAACGGGCGGGGTATCGCCGTCGCTTTCGATCGCCTGCAACAACGGTCGCTTCACCAAGAACTGGTGGCTGTAGATCTCGCGCTCGGTCTCTTCCCGATTCGAACCGGACGATTCGAGTAGCCGGATGTGCAGCATCTGCTTGGCGTAGGCCCATTCGTAGACGGCGTTGTTGACGTCGATCCCCTCGTAGCACTGCAAGCGGATGAGCCGGGCCTTGAGGATGTCTGCCAGGACCTTGCCCACCTCGGTCTTGCCCACTCCGGCCTCACCCTCGAGCAGCAGGGGCTTGTCGAGCGTGAGTGAGAGGAAGAGGGTGGTGGCCAGGCTTCGATCGGCGATGTAATGATGGTCGCGCAGCGCCCGCTCGACGTCTTCGATCGTCGCAACGGGGAGGTCCTTCATGTCCGAATTGTAGGGAGAGCAGCTGCGACGAGGCAGCTGCTCTTCCTTCCTAGTGGTGCGCCGTCACCTCTTCCAGGGCCCGCCGGGTCAGCACCTGGGCCAGGTGCCGGCGGTAATCCGGTGAGCCGTTCAGATCCTGGGGCGGGTCGGTACCGTCGGCGGCGCGCTCCGACGCCTTGCGGATGTCGTCGTCGTGCGCTGCCTTGCCACGGAGCGCCTGCTCGACTGCGGCGGCGCGCAGCGGCCGGCTGCTCATCCCGGTCAGGCCGATCGCCACCCGGGCGACATCGTGGCCGCTAACGGTGACCTGCGCCGCGACTGCGACGATCGCCCAGTCCTGCGAACGGCGGCTGAACTTCAGATATGTGCCCAGGCTGCCTTCCGGCGGGGTGGCGATCCGGATCTCGCGAAGGATCTCGTTGGGTTCGAGGGCCGAGGTGAAGGTATCGACGAAGAAGTCGCGAGCCGGGATGCGGCGCTCGCCGCGCGCCCCGGCCAGGTTGAATTCGGCATCGAGCGCCAGCAGGCACGCCGGAAAGTCGCCGAAAGGGTCGGCGTGCGACGCGGCTCCGCCGATCGTTCCCCGATTGCGCACCTGCGGATCCCCGATTTGCGCGGCGGCGATGCTCAGCAGCGGCAGCTTCTTGCGCAGCAGGTCAGAGAACTCGATGTCGTGATGGGTGGTCAGTGCGCCGATCGCGATCTGGCCATCCTCCTCGCGGATGTAGTTGAGGCTGTTGATCCGGCCGATGTCGACGAGGAACGAGGGTGTCGCCAGGCGCAGTTTCATCAGCGGGATCAGGCTGTGGCCGCCGGCCAGGACCTTGGCCTCCTGCCCGTGTTTGACCAGCTCGGCGATCGCCTCAGGCACGGTGCGCGGAACGACGTAATCGAAGGCGGCTGGAATCATCGCCCTGTCCCTCCGTTGCGATGCATCAGCTGCCAGACCTTTTCCGGCGTCGCCGGCATCGTGATGTCTTTGACTCCGAACGGCGCGAGCGCGTCGACGACCGCATTGATCACCGCGGCGCTGGACGCGATCGTGCCAGCCTCACCGACACCCTTGGTGCCAAGCGGATTGACCGGGCTTGGAGTGACCGTCGCCGCCAGCTCAAACGTCGGGAGGTCGGCGGCGGTCGGAACCAGGTAATCCACCATGCTGCCGGTCCGTAATTGGCCCGCCTCGTCGTAGACCGCCTCTTCGAAGAGCGCCTGGCCGATGCCCTGCGCGATGCCGCCGTGCAACTGGCCATCGACCACCATGGGGTTGATACGGTTGCCGACGTCATCGACGGCCACGTAACGCAGGATTTTCGTGGCACCGGTCTCGGGATCGACTTCAACGACCGCGATGTGGGCGCCAAATGGCCAGACGAAGTTGCTCGGGTCGAAGAAGGTGGTCGCTTCCAGCCCGCCTTCCATACCTTTGGGGATGCGGTTGGTCTGGAAGGCGGCGACGGCGATCTCCTGAATAGTGACCGCCTTCGAGGGGGTGCCCTTGACGAAGGCCTTGCCATTTTCGTAGACGATGTCGCCCTCGGCCGCCTCGAGCAGGTGGGCGGCGATCTTCTTGGCCTTCTCCTGCACCTTCATTGCGCTGATATGGACCGCGTTGCCGTCGAGCGCGGTGCTTCGGCTTCCGTAAGTGTCCATTCCCATCGGACCGATGGCCGTATCACCGTGAACCACGTCGATGTCTTCCACCGGAATACCAAGCACGTCGGATGCGACCTGGGCGTAGGTCGTCTCGTGCACCTGCCCGTGCGGCGAGCTGCCGATGATAACGGTTGCTTTGCCGGTGAAATGGACGTTGACG